>NZ_JANXCG010000038.1 GCF_025060375.1 Meiothermus sp.
GACCAGTACCACTATCATGAGGACCTGCTGGCCCTGGAGGGCCTGCGGAGCAAACGCCGTATTTGCATAGGAGATGAGATGGAAGTGAAAATCGAGGGGGCTGACCCCGCCGCACGGCAGATTGACCTTGTGCCGACCGAGCGTTTTCTTGAGGTAGGAACAGGCGCCCCCGTCGCGGGCAAGAAGCCGCCCAAGAGGGAGACAAAGGCCCGCCGGAAGGTGGGGTCTACCGAACCGAAGGGTTTACCGCCTCATGCGAAGGCCCGGCCGCGGCGGGTGGTGGGTCCGCCGGAGGAACGCCGGGGCTTCGTCAAGCCGGTAAAGGTCAGGGTGCAGAGAATCTACTTTGGCGCTTGGGGAGGAGAGGCTCCGGCTGAGCCGCCTCCGGTCAAGAAAAAGCGCCGTAGGCGGAAGAAGTCCTAAAGGCCAAACCAGGTGAAGGGGTAGTAGGATAGGAGTTCCTCTCGGTGGGGCTCCACCAACTTTTCGTTGTCTGAAGAGGCTTGAGGCCGCTCCATCTCTACGCGGGGGTTGAAGTCGCCGGCCCCAATCTGGCGTAGCACCTCGCTGGGATCGAGCTGCGGTAGGCCAAGGCCTAAGGCGCTGTAGACCTGCCGCTTAATCCAGGCGTACTCCTCCGGCGACAGCCCTTCTTGGTTTAACGCCTCCACCTGGAGGCGCTTGGCCTCTACGATAAGGGCACTGGAGTCTCGGAACAGGTCAAGAGCGGTGCGGTAGTCCAAGGTGAACTGGCCTACCTGCTGCCTTGCCAGTTGGTCTAGGCGGGCGGCGATACGCTGGTAGCGCTCCCCTAGCCCCTGCTTGACCTGCCGCTGAACCCTAAGCAGCTGCTCCACCTGCTCCTTGCTAAGGCGGTCATCGGCGGGGGGGCGGTAGGGACTTTGGTTTTTCACCCCTTGGTCCATAACGATGACCTGGCGCAGCTCGTTGACCAGGTTTTGGGCTGGCCGCACCAGGAAGACGTAGGCCGCCCAGCCCCCCAGGACCAGAAAAAGCGATAGACCGAGCAGTCCAAGCGCGAGCCATCGGGCCATAGGGTTTAAAATGGCATGGGATGAGGTGCGGGAATGGGGGTTTGGACGCAATCTGGGTAGGCCTTACTCCTCCGCCTCGAGCTTCCTAAGAAGCTCCTTCAGGCGAGCTTTTTCCTGGCCTTCCCCCAGGCCATCCGCCAGCTTTTCGATGGCCAGCCGCACCACCTCCGATTTGGATACGAGCTGCTCGGGGCTGGAAAGCTCGTAGGCCAGACGGGTCAGGAGCGCGTCTTGCTCATCGCTGATAACCACTTGTAGGCGTTTTTTCTCCTTCTTGGGCATGGCGAATTTTCGCTGGGCGCGAACCGCTGCGTGCGTTTCTGGTATCAGTTTAGCACGTTGCATTTGTGCTTGACAACACTGCTATGACTCACTACACTCATAGTGAGTATTGTGTGTAACACAAGCAACAACTTTCCCCCCCGACAAGAGCCGAGGTCCCCTATGGGTCGAGTCCTTGTGGTTCGTGGTGGCGTTCCCCTCAGGGGGGAGCTCCGGGTCCTTCCAGCGAAAAACTCTGCCCTCAAGCTGATGGCCGCCAGCCTGCTTACGGATGAGCCGGTGGTGCTGGAGGAAGTTCCTCGCCTGCGCGATATAGACGTCATGCTGGAACTCCTGGGCCACCTGGGTACCCGTCATGCCTGGGAGGGCCGCACCCTTCACCTTCATACCCCTGAGATTCGCTCTACCCAGGCGCCCTTTGAACTGGTGAGCAAAATGCGGGCCAGCTTCAATCTCCTGGGGGCCTTGGCGGCTCGAGCCGGGGAGGGCACGGTGCCCCTTCCGGGGGGCTGCACCTTTGCGGAGCGGCCGGTGGACCAGCACATCAAGGCCCTGCGGGCCCTGGGTTTTGAGGTTGTCGCCCAGGTCACCGAGGGGGGGATGGCCTATACCGCCCGCCGGGTTGGGCCGGCTTCGGGCCGGGTGGTCTACGACCTGCCCACCCTGGGCGGAACCGAGCAGGCCCTTCTAGCAGCGGCCCTAGGGGGTGAGGCGGTGCTGGTCAACACCCCTCAAGAACCCGAGATAGTGGACCTGTGCCGTTTCTTGGTGCGCATGGGGGTGGAGATTGAAGGCATCGGCAGCGGCATCCTCCACATCAGGGGCAGGCCCCGCTTGAGGGGTGTGCGCTACCGGGTCATCCCCGACCGAATAGAGGCCGGCACCTACCTCCTGGCTGCAGCAGCCACCCGGGGCTCCATTACCCTGACCCACGTGGAGCCCTTCCATATGGACGCCCTTTTGGAGAAGCTCAGGCAGTCGGGGCACCGCATCACCATGGGGCGCGATTGGGTTCGTCTGGAGGCTGTGCCCGACCCCCAGCCTTTCAACCTCGAGGCCCGCGAGTATCCCGGCTTTGTCACCGACCTCCAGCCCCCTGCCACGGCCTACCTGTGCACAGTGCCTGGCACCTCGCTGGTTTCCGACCGAATCTACCCGGATCGCTTCACCCACGCGGGCGAGCTGGCCCGCATGGGTGCCAATATCACCCTCAAGGACCGCACCCTCATCATCCAGGGCCGTCCCCTGAGCGGGGCCGCGGTAGAGGCCCGGGATATACGCGCTGGAGGAAGCCTGATTATTGCCGCCTTGGCCGCTGAAGGGGAGACCCACATTGCCGGTCTGCACCACATTGAGCGCGGCTACGAGGATGTGGAAAACCGCTTGAGAAGCCTAGGGGCCCAGGTGGGGTTGCAGCAGCCCGAGCTGGCTTTAGCTGCGGACTAAAGTCGATGGAAGCTGGTCGGGTGGGCCACAGCAGAGGGCGGGGGTGGTCCGCGGGATGACAACTTCGCATTTTTCCCCAACAGCAAAAGCCCCGCCCACGGGCGGGGCTGGGGTAAGGAGGGAGGTTAGCGCTTGCTGTACTGAGGGGCTCGGCGAGCCTTGTGCTTCCCGTACTTTTTCCGCTCAACCTCGCGGGGGTCGCGGGTAAGCAGACCGGCGGGTTTCAGCTTGGTCCTCAGGTCGCTGTCGTAGTTGACCAGGGCTCGAGCGATGCCAAGTTGAATGGCGTCAATTTGTCCTGACTTGCCCCCGCCCTTTACGGTGATGTAGGCATCAAAGCGGTTGGCGGCGTCCGTCCGGCGCAGAGGCTCTAGTGCAGAAACCGCCTTGACCAGACCGCCGAAGTACTCGTCGAAGGGAAGACCGTTGACCTTGATGTTGCCGTTGCCTGGGCGCAGGAAGACCCGGGCCACGCTGGTTTTGCGCCGGCCAGTGCCATAGTACTGCTCCATCACTTGACCTCCATCTTGACCGGCTTTTGGGCCGCATGGGGGTGCTGCGGGCCGGCGTACACCTTCAGACGGCGGAACATCACCCGCCCTAGGGGGCCTTTAGGCAGCATGCCCTTCACCGCGTGTTCCACCACCTTGACGGGTTTTTGAGCCAGCATGACCGAAGCGGGGATGCGCTTGAGGCCGCCTGGGTAGCCGGAGTAGCGGGTGTAGACCTTGGTGCGGAGCCTGGAGCCCTTGAGGACCACCTTGTCGGCGTTGATAACCACCACGCAGTCGCCCACGGCCATGTTGGGGGTGAAGTGGGGCTTGTGCTTGCCGCGCAGCAGGGCGGCAATCCTCGAAGCCACCCGGCCGAGGGGCTGGCCCGCTGCGTCGATCAGAACCCAGCCGGGTTCTTGAGGTTTGGGAACATAGGTCTTGAACACAGCCATCTCCATGTTCCGAGAGCGCCTACCATCGCTCCCGCAGGGTATTCTCTGCTTTCTCTAGGCCGGCTCGGGGGCACCGGCCTGAAAAAGCGCCACCGCGGAGTATAGCATAGCTTTTTGCCCCTTTGCAACAAAGCTAACGGCAGCGGTAGGTGCTGAGCTGGTTTTCGGAGACCTGAAGCCACACCAGGCGGTCGGTGGGGGTTTCTGGGGTGGCTAAGCAGCCGGTGTCGCGGTCTAGGGCAATGGTTTGGTAGGTGCTGCCGCTGGCCACAGCCGACCCGGGCCGAGCGGTGTAGGTGGGGGAGCTTGGTCCGGCCGTGGGGGTGCTTTGTGGGCTTGCGCTCAGAAGCCGTTCAGCTTGAGAGGCTGGGAAGACAGCGGTTACACCGCTTGCGCTTGGATTACCGGTGAGCAGGTCAAAGCTGGCCTGGACCAGCCCGGGTGGCTGGGGAAAATCGCCCGCAGGCCGGCCGCGAAGGGCTTCCTCTACGAAGTCGCGCCAGATGGGGGGATTGACCAGCGAGCTGCTGGGCTCCACTCCACCCATGCGCTGAGGCTTGTGGTCGTCCCGGCCTACCCAGAGTGCGGCCACCAGGCCTCGAGTAGCCCCGGCAAACCACAGGTCGATGGCTTGATCGCTGGTCCCCGTTTTGCCTCCGACAACGCGGCCAGGGATGCGGGCCTGCCACGCCAGGCTGTTGCGAAAACCCGGGGGTACGTCGTATACGTATCCCTTGAGCATATCCCATATCTGGTAGGCTACCTGAGGGCTCCAGAGCAGGGTCTTCTTCCCCTCAGGCTGGTAGATAATACGGCCCTCGCTGTCCTCTACGCGCAACACCAGGCGCGGTTCTACCCAGTAGCCGCCGTTGACGAAGCTGGCATAGGCTGCAGCCAGCCCTATGGGGGTGATCTCCGCTCCCCCGCCGATGGCGTTGGCCAGAACGGCCATATTGCCGGTCAAGCGGAAGCCTGCGGCGCGAAGCTTATCGCCCAGACGCTGTACCCCGATGGCTTCAGCGGTGCGAATGGCGGGGAGGTTGAGCGAGCGGTCGAAGGCGTAGCGGATGCTGACCGGGCGGTTGAGGTAGGTTCCGTCGAAGTTCTTGGGGCGCCAGACACCCTGGGGGGTGCGGTACTCGATGGGGGCGTCCAGTACGGTGGTGGCCTGGGTCCACCCCGCTTCCAGGGCCACGCCGTAGGTGAACGGCTTGATGGCCGAGCCGGGGCTGCGCCAGGCCTGCGTGGCCCGGTTGAACTCACCCTCGGTGCCCGGACGGGCGCCTACCATGGCCAGGACCTCCCCTGAGTTGGGCTCGAGGGCTACTAGGGCAAGCTGGGCCTGGTCGGGAAGGCGCCGGCCGCTAACCGCCTTCTCCGCGGCTGCTTGCATGCGGAGGTCAAGGGTGGTGATGACGCGCAGACCGCCTTGGTTCCTGAGCTTATCGGAGCCAATCTTGTCCTTCAGGTAGCGCTGGACCTCGTACACGAAGTAGGGGGCCATCCGCACATTGCGTTCCGGGATGACGCGGGCGCTGGGGTCTTTGAGCGCGGCGCTTTTCAGGTTTCCGGCCTCGTCGTAGCTCACCTCCCAGCCCTTGGGGACCAGCTTGTAGCGCCAGGCGTTTTCGGCTTCCTCAGGGCTAATCCACCCCTCGGCCACCATGTTGTTGAGCAGCACCCGCATCCGGCGGCGGGTGGAGGGGTAGTCCAGGTAGCGGGTGTTGGGCGCGGGAATGAGCACCGCCAGGTAGGCTCCCTCGGCCAGGTTGAGCTCGGAGGGTTCCTTGCCGAAGTAGGCTTGGGCAGCGGCCCAGATGCCCTGCGCATTTCCTCCCCAGGGCACCACGTTGAGGTACATCTCCAGGATTTCCTCCTTGGAATAGCGGCGTTCAACCTGCAGGGCCAGGGGGAATTCCTTTAGCTTCCGCTCGAGCCCGCTTATGCCCCGCCTTTCCAGCGCCAGCTCGCGCAACAGGGTGTTCTTGACGACCTGGGTGGTGATGGTGGAGCCCCCTTGCAGGTCCCCCCGCAGGGTGTAGTAAAGCCCCCCTAAAAGCCGCACGGGGTCAACGCCGTAGTGCCTGAAAAAGCGCTGGTCTTCGGAGACCACCACGGCCACCACCACCGCTGGGGACACCTCGCTTAGCCGTACAAGCTGCCGCGCAATGGCCCGGCCGTCCTCCACCGAGGCCAGGTCGGCAATGGGAACGCCGTCGCGGGTGTAGAAGGTTGAGGTGGCGGTGAAGCGAAGGTTGTCCAGGGCCTCGAGGCTGGGGAGGTCACGGGTGAGCAGCCAGATAACATAAGCTGTCCCCGCCAGGCCGCCCAGAAGGGCTGCAGCAAGAACCACCTTGAGAATTCGGAACAAACCTCGCACGAACCCCAGTCTATCAGCCGGGGGTTAGGCCTTGCTGTAACCTGGGCGGCTACAGGCTAGGTTGCCGTTGGGGCAGGCCGCGCAGGATGTTTGAGAGAGCTTTGCGGTCTAGAGGCTTGGAGAGGACGTGCTCTACCCGGACGAACTCCGCGGTTAGCTTGGCCCGCTCGTCGCTGTCGCTGAGGAGCAGCACCACCGGTACCTCCCGAAGACGCCGGCTCATCTTGAGGCGGGAGGCGATGGAGAAAGGGTCTATCTCAATCGCGTCGTCCAGAACGATGGCCCGCGGAGTTTGGGCCTTTAGAAACTCCAGGGCTTGCTGGGCCCTTTCGTAGAACTCCCCTTGAAAGCCCTGCTCCTCTAAACAGAGTTCCAGCAGAGCCCGCAGGGCCGGGCTCGAGGTGACCACCAGAATCTTTTCGGTCTGCGGTGCGGATGACATATGACCCGATATTAGCAAAGCCAACAGAGGCGAGAGGCACAAACGTCACAGTAAAACCCCCGGTGGGCCCAGGGGTTTCTGGCTGGGGCACGTGGACTCGAACCACGACCGGCGGTTCCAAAGACCGCTGTCCTGCCATTAGACGATGCCCCAGCGGGACAGCAAGGGTATTTTAGGGCTCTGAACACCGGCTGTCAAAGGGCTATAGGTCGTACCAAGGGGGAACGCCCCGGTAGAGCTCAATGGGGCCACCCAGCACCTCGGCCCGGTCGGCCTCGGCCAGGGTAATCACCTGGGGTGGACAGCTTTCCACGCAGGCCCCACACCCTGTGCAGGCCGACACGTCCAGCTTCAGTACATACTCTTCGCCGCTGGGGCTGCGTTCCCGTTCTACCGCCTTGGTGGGGCATACGTTGCTGCACACCGGGCACAGGGTGCATCCCTCTCCCACCGCAATCCGGGGCCAGCGCACGCTTTGGGCCCGAATTGCCGCTGCCCGGCGTAGCCGCAGCTCAGCAGGCCGCTCGGCCCGTTTGTCCTCGTAGGGCTCCTCCGGGAGCAGGGGTAGGCTGGGCATCAGCTCGGCGGCAGAGCGCTTGGCCCCGCCAAAGAGCGCCCCGAAGAATTCCCGGCGGCCCACCTCAGCGCCAGCCAAGGGCTCCTGCTGGAGCCGGACCTCCAGGCCCGGGAAGTAGCGGCGGCCTTCCTCGGCGATTTGCAGCACCCGCTCGGGAATGGAAGGGCCGCCGATCTTGCAGCTGGCGCAGTCGCCGTGGGCTAGGGTGAGGGGGCCAAACCGCGCGCTGGCTTCGGCGAGCAGGCCCGGGGTGAGCTGGCCCAAGCAGTACACCTCATCCCCGGCCCCCGGTGCCCTGGAGCAGCGGAGCTGCCCTTTGCCCCGGTGGAGCTTTTCCTGAATTGACCCCAAGGGAAACTCCAAGGCCAGCCCAGGGCAGGCTGAGGTGCAAAGGCCACAGCTCGTGCACCGAACCTCGTCTATCTCCACCGTGAAGTTCTCCAGGCGGATGGCCTGGTGAGGGCAGGCCTGCTGGCATCTGTCGCACCCCCCTACGCTATTCCGCTCCAGGAGGCAGCGCGGCCCGGTGTAATCAGGGGTGGGGTCGGTGAGCTTGAGGAAAGCCCCCACAAGGTTGTCCAGTAGTCCCACAGCTACCAGCCTACGGCAGGTTAGGCCCTCGAGGTGGCCTTGGGCAACAGGTCCTCTATGGCCCGCAAGAAACCCTCAAATTGGGCGAAGTCGAGCTGTTGCTCGTTGTCGGAGAGGGCTACCTTGGGGTTGGGGTGGACCTCCACATGCACCCCGTCCAGCCCGGCGGCCAGTGCAGCTCGGGCCAGCGGGGCCAGCAGGTCGCGGCGGCCTGCGGCATGGGTTACATCCACGATGACCGGCAGATGGCTGAGCTGCTTGGCCAACACGGCCGCCGATAGGTCAAGGGTGTTGCGGGTCCAGCGTTCAAAGGTGCGGATGCCCCGCTCGCACAGGATCACCTCAGCGTTGCCCTGAGAGAGGACGTATTCGGCGCTGTAGAACCACTCCTCCACGGTCTGCGCGAACCCTCGCTTGAGCAACACCGGCTTGTTGGCCCGGCCCACCTCCCGCAGCAGGGCGAAGTTCTGGGCATTGCGGGTCCCTATCTGGAGGATGTCGGCGTACTGGGCCACCAGTTCCACATCGCGGGTGTCCATCACCTCGGTGACGAAGACCATCCCGAAGGCATCCGCAGCCTGACGACCTAGCCTGAGGCCGGTCTCCCCCAGCCCCTGGAAGCCGTAGGGCGAGGTGCGGGGTTTGTACGCGCCCCCCCGCAGTACCCTGACCCCATGGCTGGCTAGGAAGCGCGCGGTGGAGAGCATCTGCTCCTCCGACTCGATGGAGCAGGGGCCTGCCACCAGCACCTTCCCCTCTCCAAAAACCACATTTCCAACCCGTACCTTGGTGTCGTCGGGCTTGACCTTGCGAGAATAGAGGAATTTCCGCTCGTCCTGGCGTTCCTCCAGCTCGAGCGAGGCCTTGAAGATTTCCTTGAACAGCCGCTTGATGGTTTCAGCAGGGAATGGGCCGGGATTCTCCTGGGTGAGGTAGGCCAGCATCTCTTCCTCTCGCTTGGGGTCGTAGTGGGGAATCCCCAGCTCGGTCTGCACCCGCCCGATCTCGCTGACCAGCCTGCCCCGCTCCGAGAGGAGCCGGAGCAGCTCCCGGTTGACGCGGTCCACCTCTTTTCGAAGGTCTAGGATGCGTTGATCCATGCTCAATGGTATACCAGACCGAGGGGAGCCGGCACAAGCTAGGCAGGGCTGGCCTCAGCCTCCTTGGGCTGCTTCCGCTCAGCCCACTTGACCAGCAGGATGGAAACCCCGTAGAGCACCATCAGCGGGATGGAAACCAGGCTCAGGTTGACCACGTCCACGGTTGGGGTGATGATGGCCGCCAGAGTGACCAGCAGCACCACCGCAATGCGCCAGTTGTTGATCAGGAAGCGGCTGGTGAGGAGACCCAGCTTGGCCAGCAGGTAGCTGACCACCGGCATCTCAAAGAGGATGCCCATTAGGGCCAGGAAGGTGACCACCTGGCCCATGTACATGCCGATGGAAATCTGGGGGGTCACCACGTCCCCCAGAAAGCCCAGGAGGAAGGGGACCGCGAAGGGGAGCAGCACGAAGTAGGCGAAAACCGCACCCAGGGCAAAGCTGAAGCCTGCGCCAAGGATGAAGGGAACGGCCAAGCGGCGTTCGTGGTCGTAGAGACCCGGGGCGATGAAAGCCCAGACTTGGTAGACGATGAAGGGGAGGGCCAGCGCCAGCCCTCCGAAGGCGGCCACCTTGAAGGCCGTGAGAAAGGGCTCGGTGATGTTGAGCACGATGAGCTCGGCCTTAACGGAGGCGCTGGCGTTGTAGGCGTCCAGCGGCCGCTTCAAGGCGGCCAGGATCTGCACTCGAAAGGTGAAGGCCACCGCGGTCATGACCGCCCAGGCCACAATAGACCAGATGAGCCGGTTGCGCAGCTCCTCGAGGTGCTCCATCAGAGGGGCTTCGCGCATGGCCTACCTCTTGGTACCCTCGATGGGTTTGCTAAGCTCCTCTACGGGCTTGCTGAGCTCCTCCTTAATCTCCTTGATCTCCTTTACCTCGGCGGCCTTTTCAAACTCCTCCCGTACGCTCTTCACCCCCCGCTGGAACTCCCGGATGCTTTGCCCCAGGCTGCGCCCCAGCTCCGGTAGCTTGCGCGGTCCGAAGAGCAGGAGGGCGATGAGCAGGATGATCAGGATCTCGGTCATTCCTAGGTTCATCTTCAACCCCTTTCCCCTCAGTTTACTCCTTGTGGCTGAAGCCTACCTGAATTAGCCCTGCTGGGCTGTGGTTTCCGCCTCCTTGCGCTTGACGTAGCCCTCGATGTTGCGCTGGCGCATTCGGGCAATGGCCAAGGCGCCTTCGGGGACATCTTGGTTGATGGCGCTTCCCCCAGCGACGAAGGCCCCGTCAGCCAGGGTCACAGGGGCGATCAAGACGCTGTTGGAGCCCACAAAGACCCGCCGGCCGATGGTGGTTTTGTGCTTGCGCTTGCCGTCGTAGTTGGCGGTGATGACCCCTGCGCCAATGTTCGATTCCTCCCCCACTTCGGCGTCGCCCAGATAGGCCAGGTGGCCGGCTTTGGCTCTGCGCCCCAAGCGGGCGTTTTTCAGCTCCACAAAGTTGCCCACGTGGGCCCCTTCCTCCAGGTGGGCCCCGGGGCGCAACCGGGCAAAGGGGCCCGCGTCGGCGCCGCTCTCAATATAGGCTCCCTCGCACACGCTGTGCGACCGAACCTTGGCGTAGGGCTCCACCACGGTGTCGCTCAGCACGGCGTAGGCCCCCACCTCCACCCCCTCGCCCAGCCGGGTTCTGCCCCGCAGGATGACCCCTGGCCAGAGGGTTACGTCTGGAGCTAGTTCCACGCTGGGCTCGAGGTAGATGCTCTCCGGAAGGACCATCCGCACCCCTTGGGTCATCCAGTGGGCCCTCAGCCGCTCCAGCAAGACCCTCTCCACCTGGGCCAGCTGGGCGCGGGAGTTGATCCCGAGCAGCTCCTCTGGGTCCTTGGACTCCACCGAGGCCACCTTCTGTCCGGCTTCTCGGTAGATGCGGATTAGATCGGGCAGGTAGTACTCGTTGGCGGCGTTGCGGTTGTCTACCTGCTTCAGCCTTTCCCAGAGGGTGCTATCAAAGCAGTAAACGCCGGGATTAATCTCCTGAATGGCCTGTTCTTCGGGGGTGGCGTCCTTTTGCTCCACGTTGCGCAGAATTTCCCCCCTTTCATCCCGCACGATTCGGCCATAGCCGGTGGGGTCGGCCAGCCGCATGGTCAGCAGGGCCATTCCCGCCTTCTCCCGCCTCAAGACCTCCACCAGCCCCTTCAGCGTCTCCACCCGGGTGAGCGGCGTATCCCCCTGGGTCACCACGATGGGCCCTGGAAAGCCGGCCAGGACGCTTTCAGCCTGGGCCAGGGCATGGGCGGTGCCGAGCTGCTCCCTCTGCTCTACGAAGGTGAGGCCCGGATG
The DNA here is from genome assembly GCF_025060375.1 of Meiothermus sp. Taxonomy (GTDB): domain Bacteria; phylum Deinococcota; class Deinococci; order Deinococcales; family Thermaceae; genus Meiothermus. The sequence continues at coordinate 11,108 of NZ_JANXCG010000038.1, forward strand.
GTCCGCGAAAGCCTGCCGTACCTGTTCGGCCCCATGGCCCACCACCACCACCACCCGCTCGGCCCCGCTCTTGAACGCGGTTTCGATGCAGTAGCCCACCAACGGCCGGCCCAGGAGGGGGTGCAGCACCTTGGGCAGCTTTGACTTCATCCGGGTGCCCAGACCCGCGGCGAGGATGACCACAGCGTGCGCCATACCCCCTGATTTTATTCGGAAACCTGAGGATGGGTGCGGAAGGTGGGTCAGGGGGCTTGGACGCAAGGGGGCAGATTCGCTAGCATGGGCCTATGCTTCAGTACGACCAGCTCCCCTTAGGCACCCCCCTCATCGACGCTGAGTTGCCCGACCTGGAGGGGCGTTTGCGCAGGCTCTCTGAGTTCAGAGAACCCCTCCTGGTGGTGCTCTTCATGTGCAACCACTGCCCCTATGTGAAGGGCTCCATTGTGGAGATTGTGGGGCTTGCGAGGAAGTACGCGGGTAAAGCGGCCTTTGTGGGCATCAACCCCAACGATTACACCCGCTACCCCGAGGACTCCCCGGAGGGTATGCGGGCCTTTGCGCAGGAACACGGGGTTTCTTTTCCCTACCTGCTGGACGAGAGCCAGTCTACGGCCAAGGCCTATAGGGCCCTGCGTACCCCAGAGGTGTTCGTTTTTGACGCGGAGCGTAACCTGCGCTACCGCGGGCGGGTTAACGACCAGCCCAAAAACCCGAGCGAGGTTACCGACCATACCTTGGAGGCTGTGCTTGAAGCCCTCCTCCAGGGGAAGGAGCCCCCGGTGGCCCAGGCCGACGCCATCGGTTGCACCATCAAGTGGAAGCCGGGCAACGAACCAACCGTGAGCATTGGCCAGCGGTGAAGAAAACGGCGGGGTGAGCCCCGCCGTCTTGCCCTTTCAGGCACCCTGCTGGAGCCCGTAGAGTTCCATTGCCTCGCCCCAGGCCTTGCTCATGCGGAAGGCCTCCCAGGCCACCCTGACCGTGCACTTGGGCTGGGGGCGGTGGAGCACCAGGCGGACGGGCTGCTGCGGCGAACGAAGAAGCGGCCCTGGGGCTGAACGGCTAGCGGTAAGGGTGCTTTCCACGGTTGACCTCCCTGTGCCCCTAGGGTAGCCGAAGTGGTGTTTCTAGGAGTAGATGTCTACTAAAGATTCCTACACTCAAGGATGTAGGTATACCACACAGCGTACACCGCTACGTTTGTACTGTTTTCCTCGTTACACAAAAAGGCTCTAAAAGGGTGGTGTAGCGGTCAGCCTGGGTATACCGTTACATGGCGCTGTTTGGACAGCTTTTGGGGCTGAAGGAGGGAAAAAGGAAAAACCCGGGGGTTTCCCCGGGGCTGGTGGAGCCGAGGGGACTCGAACCCCCGACCTCTTGAGTGCGATTCAAGCGCGCTCCCAGCTGCGCCACGGCCCCAAGCATTGGACAGTCTAGCCGGGAATTCGCCGTCTGTCTAGCCTTCCTTGACGCGTACCTCCAGGCGACCCCGGCGCTCCTGCACCTCGAGCCGAGCCTTGGCGTTGCCGCGCCGGTACTCCGACTTGTAGCGCCCTGGGCTTACCTGGTGCTTTACCCTAACCCAGCCCCGGTTCGTTAGGTCACGGTGGTGGTGCTCGTAGACCTCAGCAATGCGGTCGCTCCGGTACACCACCAGGATCCCCTGGGGTTCGGTCGCTCTTTCAACCACCGCTACTCCCGGTGCCAGGGCAACCCTCAGTTCGGCGCTGATGACCAGAACAGGCGGGGGCGGGGCCTCCACCGTAACGCGGATTTGCCCCCACGAGAAGGAGACAAGGGCCAGACCGGTTAGCGCGAGAAGAACGTGGCGAACCATGCCTTCTATCCTAGCCACTGCGGGTGCGGTTTGGGATGTGAGCCCCCTAAAGCCAGGGTAAAGGACTGCCCTTTTCAGCAGGCGCGCGGGGGGCCCGCCGCCCCGAACCTAAAGCTTCTTCAGGGCTTGCACGAGCTGGCCCAGGACGCTTTGCGCGTCGCCGTAGAGCATGCGGGTGTTCTCAGCGTAGAAAAGCTCGTTCTCCACCCCGGCAAACCCCCTGCCCTGACCGCGTTTGATGACGATGGCGTTTCTGGCCTTGTCCACCTCCAGGATGGGCATGCCGTAAAGGGGAGAGCCCTTGCGCCTAGCCGCGGGGTTGACCACGTCGTTGGCCCCAATTACCACCGCCACGTCGGCCTGGGGGAACTCGGGGTTGATGTCCTCCAGGTCAAATAGCTTCTCGTAGGCTACCCCCGCTTCTGCCAGGAGGACGTTCATATGGCCGGGCATCCGGCCTGCCACCGGGTGGATGGCGAACTTAACCTCTACCCCCCTGCCCTCGAGCACGTCGGCCAGCTCGCGCAGCTTGTGTTGGGCCTGGGCCACCGCCATCCCGTATCCGGGTACGAAGATGACCTTGGAGGCGTAGGCCAGCATCACCGCAGCATCCTCCAGGTCGATGGGCTTGAGGCTGCCTTTGACCTCGCCGGAGTCCTGCTCTACCCCGAAGCCCCCTACCAAAACGCTCCACAGGCTGCGGTTCATGGCCTTGGCCATCAGGAAGGTGAGCAGGGTGCCCGCAGCCCCCACCACCGTACCCGCCACGATCAGGGCCGCATTGCCAATGGCAAAGCCCTCAAAACCCACGGCAAGGCCAGTGAAAGCGTTGTAGAGGGAGATGACCACTGGCATGTCCCCCCCCCCAATGGGCAGGGTCATCAGCACCCCAAAGGCCAGGGCCAACAGAAAGAAGAGCAGCACCGTGGGCCCAGGCTCGGTCAGAAGCACCACCAGGGCAAAAAGGAGCGCGGCGATGCCAACCCCCGCATTGACCACCTGCTGGGAGGGAAACTGGATGGGCCGGCTTGACATCAGGCCCTGGAGCTTGGCAAAGGCGATCAGGCTCCCTGTAAAGGAAACGGAGCCGATGAGGGCCCCCAGGATGGCCAGCAGCTTGAGCCCTTGAGCCTCGCTGAACTCCCCCCGCAGAAGCTCTACCGCCGCGATGGCCCCTGCCGCGCCGCCCCCCATGCCGTTGTAGATGGCCACCATCTGGGGCATGTCGGTCATCTGCACCCGTTTGGCGGCAATCCAGGCTACGACCGTGCCGATGGCGATGGCGAGAAGCATCAGGCCTTGGTTGCGCATGTCTGGCAGGAGAAAGGTGACCGCCGTGGCCGCTACCATAGCCACCCCGGCCCAGACCACCCCACTGCGGGCGGTATTGGGGGAGGACATGCGCTTGAGGCCGAGAATGAAAAGCAAAGCAGTGGCGAAGTAGACGAGCTGAACGAAGTTTTCCATGGCTGGAAACAGCGAAGACCGACGCACCGCCGGTTGCTGGTTACTGACCCCCTTTCGGCTTTCGCTCAAACATTTCCAGCATGCGCTCGGTTACCGCGTAGCCCCCGGCGGCGTTGGCTGCCCCCAAGACCACGCCGAAAAAGCCGATGGCCTGCTCGAGGGGGGTCTCGGCATGACCCAGCACCACCATGGCCCCTACCACCACGATGCCGTGGATGAAGTTGGAGCCGGACATCAGGGGGGTGTGCAGGATGACCGGTACCCGGCTGATTACCTCATACCCAGTAAAAGCGGCCAACAAGAAGATGTAGAGCGCAGCCCAGGTTGCGTCCATCATGAACCTCCAAGAAGCGCCCGGGTGGGCGCGTGGGCAATCTGGCCTTGGTGGGTCAGAAGGGCTCCAGCCAGAATCTCATCGCTCCAGTCGGGCTCGAGCCGACCCTCCTTGATGAGGAGCTTGGAGAGGTTGTAGAGATTTTTGGCGTACATCTCGCTGGCGTGCACTGAAAGCGCGCTGGGCAGGTTCAAAGGCCCCACGACCTTGACCCCGTTGACCTCCACGGTCTCCCCGGGACGGGTTAGCTCGCAGTTGCCCCCTGATTCAGCGGCCAGGTCCACCACCACCGCGCCAGGGCTCATCCGCCCCACCATGTCGGCGGTGATGAGCACGGGAGCTCTGCGGCCTGGTACCTGGGCGGTGGTGATCACCGCGTCCATGCCCCCCACCTCCTTGGCTAGGGCCTCGTGCTGGATTTTCCTCTCCTCTTCGGTGAGCTCACGGGCATAGCCTCCCTCGCCCTCGGCGCTGATGGGCAGTTCAATCACCCTAGCCCCCAGGGAAAGGGCCTGCTCGGCGGCGGCTTTGCGCACGTCGTAGGCCCAGACATTGGCCCCCAGGCGGCGGGCTGTGGCGATGGCTTGAAGGCCGGCCACCCCTACGCCCATCACCATCACCTTGGCCGGGCGAATGGTGCCTGCCGCGGTGGTGAGCATGGGGAAGAAGCGGCTGCTCTCGCGGGCGGCGATCAGCGCCGCCACATACCCTGCCACCGTGGCCTGGGATGAGAGGACATCCATGCTCTGGGCCCGGGTGATGCGGGGGATGAGCTCCATGGCCAGGGCGGTAAGGTTGCCATGGGCCATAGCCCTGACCCGTTCTGGGTCGCGGTGTGGGTACATCAGGCCCACCACGATGGTGCCGGCCTCGAGCCGGGAAAGCTCCGGGGTTGGAAGGGGTTGCACGGTGAAGACCACCTGAGCCCCGGAAAAAAGCCCCTCCCGGTCCACCACCTCGGCCCCTGCCTTTTGGTAGGCCTCGTCGGGGAAGTAGGCCCCAGCCCCTGCTCCGGTTTCCAGGCGTACCCTTACACCCTCCTTGACCAGCCGGCCCACCACCTCTGGGGTCAGGGCCACCCGGCGCTCGCCCGGCGTGGTCTCCTTGGGGACTGCAATCTGAACCATTCCACCTCCACACTCAGCCCTTAGGTCCCAGCCCAAGGGGTTCCCCATTGGGACACAAGCGGCAGTATACCAGGCCCACGGGGGGAACGGGCCCCTTATGTGCGTGCTTGGCTTGGTTAGAATCGCAGCATGCGAGCAGGGGCCCTCACGGTTGTGGCGGTGCTTTCGGTAGGTATAGCGGCCATCTCGTTTGGCTCTATCTTTGTGCGGCTGGCCAGCCAAAGTGCGGGGGAGAGCGGCCTAGGGTTCAGTCTGGTGATGAGTGCCCTGCGGATGGGCATTGCTAGCCTGCTCCTGCTTCCAGCTTGGTGGGGTTTGCGGACCCTTAAGGCCCACCGGAACCCCTGGCCCCACGCCTTAGGGGCTGGTCTCTTTCTCGCCCTCCACTTCGCTACCTGGATCACCTCTTTAGGCCTTACCAGCATCGCTGCCAGCACCGTGTTGGTCACCTCTACCCCGGTCTGGATGGCCTTGTTTTCCTGGTGGTGGCTTGGCCTACCTCCCAGCCGCCTGACCCTTCTAGCCATCGGGATAGCCCTGGGAGGAGCGGCGGTGGTGGGGCTGGCCGATGCGGGCAACAGCCCGGCCAAAGACCCTCTGCTGGGCAATTTGTTGGCCTTGTGTGGGGCTCTGGCGGCGGCGGTTTACCTGATTCTAGGCCGCGAGGCCCAACGGCGGGGAATGGGCATTGGGGTCTACATCGCGGTGGCCTACACCACCGCGGCCCTTCTTTTACTGCCCCTGCCCCCCCTGTTGGGGGCAGGCTACCTGGGTTACCCCCCTCTCACCTACCTTTGGATTGCCCTGATGGCGTTGTTTCCCCAGCTTTTGGGCCACACCAGCCTGAACTGGGCCATGCGCCGAATCCACCCTGTGCTGGTGAGCTTGGTAACCCTTTTGGAACCCGTGGGGGCTAGCCTGCTAGCCTTGCTCATTTTTGCCGAGGTGCCCTCCGTTCAGGTGGTGTGGGGAGGGGTGTTGTTGCTGGTGGGGGTAGGGCTGGCCGTTTGGGGGAATCGGGGATGAGGCTGCCTGGGCGGTTTTTTGAGTTATCCTGAAGCCGATGTTGCGGCTGGGCGTGGACTTTGGGCTGACCAACACCGATGTGGTTCTGGTTGAAGGCCATCGGATTGTTGCCGAGAGGACCCTGCAAACCGGCCCAGCCAGCCTCGAGGCCCTTCACCAGGCGTTGGAGGTTCTAGGGTTACAACCCGCTCAACTGGAGCTTGTCGCTTGTACGGGCGGCCTTTCCCGCCGCCTGCCCGACGACTTCGAGGGGCTGCGGCTGGAGAAGGTTGGGGAGGCCCTAGCGGTGGGCCGTGGAGGCCTGGCCCTGGCCGGGTTTTCCGAGGCTTTGGTGGTCTCCGCTGGGACCGGAACCGCCATGGTTGCGGCTCGAGGCAACAGCGCTCAGCACTTCACTGGCTCGGCGGTGGGCGGGGGTACGCTGCTTGGGCTTTCCCGGCTGCTGTTGGGTACCGCCGACCCCCTGGAGGTAGCCTATCTGGCCGAAAGGGGCGACCCTAGCCGGGTGGACTCCACCCTTCTGGATGCGATTGGGGGTGGTATAGGCCACCTGCCTCCCGATGCCACCGCAGTCAACCTAGGACGCCTGGTGCGGGAAGCCCCTCCCCGCCCCGAGGACCTGGCTGCAGGGCTGGTTACCCTGGTGGGCCAGGTAATCGCTGTAATTGCCCTCAATGCAGCAAAAGCTGCAGGTCTGTCCCGGATTGTGCTGGTGGGTCATCTGACTGATCTGGCCCCCGTCCGCGCCGCTTTGGAGAGGGTCTGGCGCTTCTATCAGGTGGAGCCCAGGCCCCTCATCCCCCCCAAAGCGGGCCTTGCCACAGCCTACGGCGCGGTCCTGTGCAGCCTGGGGTAGCCACCGCAGGGCTGGAGGATGCGGTTAGGGTATCCCTGGCCGCCCTTTAGAATAGGGCCCATGGACATGCTTCAGGTTGTCGCTGAGCTGGCCCAAAAAACCCCTTCCAAGATTCTCCTGGTCGTGCTGGATGGCGTGGGCGGGCTACCCCAGGAACCCGGCGGCCCTACTGAACTGGCCGCGGCCCACACCCCCAACCTGGATGGGCTGGCTAGAGAGGGTGCGCTAGGGCTTCTCACACCGGTGTACCCCGGCCTCGCCCCTGGCTCGGGGCCGGGCCACCTGGCGCTTTTTGGCTACGACCCCTTTCGCTATCGGGTGGGTCGGGGGGCCCTCTCGGCCATCGGCATAGGGGCCGACTTTAGGGATGGCGATGTGGCGGTGCGGGGCAACTTCGCCACCTTGGATGAGGCCGGTCGGGTGGTGGACCGCCGGGCGGGCCGCCCCAGCGACGAGGAGAACGCCCGGGTGGTGAGCAAGCTTCGGTCGGCTATTCAAGGGCTAGAGGGCGTGCAGGTAAGCTTTTACACAGAGTCCGAGCACCGCTTTTTGGTGGTCCTGCGAGGGGAGGGGCTGGGCGAGCAGGTTACCGATACCGACCCCCAGAGGACGGGGGTAGCCCCCCTTTTGGCCCAGGCTAGGGCGAGCGATGCCCCCAGCCAGCGCACCGCCCAGGTGCTCAACCTTCTGACCGAGCGCATCCGGGCGGTGCTCTCCGATGAGCCGAGGATCAACGGAGCGCTTTTCCGGGGGGTTTCCCTCAGGCCCCGCTTTCCCCAGATGTCCGAGGTGTACCAGCTTAGGCCAGCCTGTATCGCCAGCTATCCGATGTACAAGGGGCTGGCCAGCCTGGTGGGGATGGAGGTTCTCCCCGTGGAGGGGGCGGAGGATGCCCCAGAAGGTAAGCTGAAGGCCCTCCGGGAGAACTGGAGCCGCTTTGACTTTTTCTACCTGCATTTCAAGAAGACCGATGCCACCGGGGAAGATGGCAACTTTGCGGAGAAGGTTCGAAAGATAGAGGCTTTCGACCGACTACTGCCCGAGCTTCTAGCCCTAAAACCCGAGGTGCTCGCCATTACCGGCGATCACGCCACCCCTTCGGTCCTCAAGGCCCACTCTTGGCATCCAGTGCCCCTTTTGCTGCGAGCCCCCTGGCTGCGCAACGACCCGGCCCAGCGTTTTACAGAGGATGAGGCGGCCCGCGGCAGCCTGGGGCACCTGCGCGGGGTAGAGCTGATGCCTTTGCTGATGGCCCATGCGGGCAAGCTGCAGAAGTATGGGGCCTGAGCTGCTGATTGTTCTTGGTGGTCTGGGCAGGCGATGAATTTGGGGTATTGTCGGCCTTGGCGATGATTGGGCCGTCCCGGCCTGAGCCGGGTTCTCTCCCAGGCTGGATGGGGTGTCCTGAATCAGCCGGTCATCGGTAAGGCGAGTGGTGCGGTGGGCCTTCGCGGTGGCCCGGTCTGCAGGATAGGGCGCCGGCAGGTCGGGTGTGGCTTGGACGAGCTGGACCGCTCCGCCGATGGAGCGGTCCTCAGCGTCAAAGGTGCGTGGGTTCCGGCCTGGAATTGGCAGGGTGGCCGGGTGCCCGCTGGTCTGGGCTCCAAGCCTTCTTGAGCCTGTGGCACCTAACCCCGGCCCCGCTCGTGTCGAGTTATCCATCCCTCGAGCACCGCCGCGTACTGTTCGGGGGTAAGCCGCACCCGGTCGTAGAACCCGGCCTTGAGGCGTTGCCGCTGGGCCTCGAAGAGTATAACCGCTGCGGCTACCGAGACGTTCAGGCTTTGGACCATGCCCAGCATGGGGATCCGCACATGTCCGTCGGCCAGGGCCGCGGCCTCGGGGGAAACCCCCCACTTTTCGGTGCCCAGCAGGATGCAGGTGGGCTGGGTGTAGTCGGCCTCGCGGTAGTCAACCGCTTGCTCGGAGAGGTGGGCGGCGAGCACCTGGAACCCCTGGGCTTTCAGGTAGGCGAGGGCGGAAGGGGTGTCCTCATGTACCTTGAGGCCTATCCACTTGATGGCAGAGCCGGAGGTCTCGAGGTGGGTTTTCCCCCCGAGCTCGAGCCCCTCCTCCACCTCGGGCAGGCCGTGCTTGGCTGGGACTGCATGGGCCTCCAGCACCCCTACCGCGTCGCAGGAACGAAGGATGGCCGAGAAGTTGTGGGGCTTGTGCACCCGCTCCATCAGCACCGTGAGGTCGGGTTGCCGTTTGTCCAGTACCGCGCGCATCCGGGCCAGTCGCTCAGGCGTCACGCCAGAGGATTCTACCGTGTCAAAATGGCCCCATGAAAGCCGTTTTGGTTGAACAAAATGGTCCGCCCGAGGCGCTTCGCTACCGGGAGGTACCCGACCCCAGCCCCGGATTGGGGGAGGTACTCATCCGCACTACCCTCACGAGCCTTAACTTTGCCGACGTACTGGCCCGCCGAGGGGGGTACGAGGCAGGGGCTGTTCCCCCTTTCATCCCAGGGTTGGACGTGGTGGGGGTCGTAGAGGCGTTGGGCGAGGGGGTGGAGGGGCTTCGGGTGGGGCAGCGGGTGGTCGCGTTTGCCACCGGGGGCTCGTACGCGGAGAAGGTACTCGCCAAGGCGGTGCTCACCTATCCGTTGCCCCCCGATTTGCCCGATGAGGCGGTGGCGGGTCTTACCGTGCTGGTTACAGCCTACAACACCCTGGTCTGGGCAGGGAGGATGGAACCGGGGGAGCGGGTCTTGGTTCAGGCCGCTGCCGGTGGGGTGGGCAGTACTGCGGTGCAGATGGCCAAGGCCCTGGGTGCAGGTCTAGTCCTCGGCGCAGTAGGTCAAGCGGAAAAGGCAGAGTTTGTGCGTGGGCTGGGGGCCGATGCGGTTCTGACCTATGGAGGCTTGGCCGAGCGGGTGCTCGAGCTTACGAACCAAGACGGGGTGGACCTGATTTTAGACTCGGTGGCGGGTTCGGTTTTTGAGGAAGGCCTGCGCTGCTTGGCTCCCTTTGGCCGGCTGGTGGTCTTCGGCCATGCCAGCGGACAGCCTGGCCGCTTTGAGACCCGCCCCTTGCATCGCCAGACCAAGGCCGTGGTGGGCTACAGCAGTGGGCACTACCGAAGAAGCCGTCCGGAGCGGCTTAGGCCCAGCGTAGAGGCGGTGTTTTCCTTGCTGCGTCAGGGGAAGGTTCGGCTCCAAATAGGGGCTCGTTTCCACCTGAGTGAGGCCAGCCAGGCCCACGCCCTTATGGAGAGCCGGCGCAGCATAGGGAAGATCCTGCTGTACCCCTAGGTTCCAGCAGGGTGCCTTTGGGCGTTGGCCCGAAGCCGGTCAATCAAAGGGCGCAGCAGTTCGCGCTTCAGCTTTAGGGCCTGCCGGTTGACGATGAAGCGAGCGGTTGAATGGGCCAGCACCTCGAGCTCCACCAGCCCCGCAGCCCGCAGGGTGGCCCCGGTCTGTACCACGTCGACCACGGCGTCGGCTAGGCCAGTCAGGGCGGCCAGCTCCACGTTTCCGGAAAGCGGTATTACATCGGCCGCCCAGCCGCGCTCCCGCAAAACCTGGGCGGTGAACCGGGGGTACTTGGTGGCAATGCGCCGGAGGGGGCCGTTGGCCCTGGGGTGGCGGATGAGGGAGAGCCGGCAGGCCCCTGTGCCCAGATCTACCGGCTCATACACATCCCTCCCAGATTCCAGGAGGACGTCCTTGCCCACCACCCCTACGTCGGCGATGCCCAGATCTACGTAAGTGGGCACGTCGTGGTTGCGCAGCTCCAGAAGCGCCACGCCCCCCTCCTGGCCGTGGAGCAGGGCTCGCTCATTGCCCAAGGGGGGCAGCTCCAGCCCGGCCTCGAGGAGGGCTTTGTAGCCGTCGGTGAAGTTGCGCCCCTTGGGCAGGGCCACCACCAGGGTGTAGCGTCCGCGAATCATCCCTGCCCTTATATCACAGACCCCTCCCATCGGTGAAAGCTGGGATAGAATCTCTCCCATGCGCTTTCCCGTGCGCGTCCCTATTGAGGTGCGCTTCAGCGACCTGGATACCCTAAAGCACGTCAACAACGCAGTCTACCTGACTTACGACGAGATGGCCCGCGGCCACTACCTACGTCGGGTTGGAGCCGCTATAGACAGCGGTAACTTTGTGATGGCTAGGGCCGAGGTGGACTACATAAGGCCCATTCTTTTCGGCCAGCGGGTGGAGGTGGCCCTGCGGGTGGAGCGGGTGGGCCGCTCGAGCTTCCGCACCTACAGCGAGACCTGGGCCGATGGCCAGCTTGCGGCCCAGACCCGGGTGGTGGTGGTCTGGCTCGAGGAGGGAAAGCCCGCCCCGGTGCCCGAATGGCTGCGCCAGGGAATTCGGAGGCTCGAGGTAGAGCCGGTGGAAGGGCTCTAACCCGCATCCGCGCTCGAGCTGGGTATCCTACGGGTGGCTGTCCATCAGGGAGTCTGCCAGTGTTGGTGCCCCAGCCGGCACCTGCTGTGGAGGTCCTAGGGAGGGGGAATCAGCCGGAGGGCAAAGCCGCCCGCACCCGGCCGTAACCCCCGGCTTTCGGTGAGGTGTCCAGAAGCTCCAACGCCTTCTCCAGGAGCAGGTCCCGCCCCTCTGCCAGCGCTTGCCAGTCTTCGGCCAAGATGAGGTCGGGGATGACGCGCTCAGGGTAGAAGCTGCCGTCTTTGCGCTGGGCCTTGGCGGTGGTGATCTGCAGGCCAGAGCCGTCGGAAAGCCGTAGGAAGGTGGTGGCGGTGTTGCCCACCCCGGCGGTAGCCTGGCCTACCACTATGGCCTTGCGGTTTTCCTGCAGGTCAAAGGTAAAGTACTCGGCGCATGAGGCGGTGCGCTCGTTGACCAGCACCACCACTGGACCGCTCCATTGAGCAGGTTCCACCAGGTACTGGGGCCGGTCGCGACCCCCAGCGCGGTGGTAATAGTAGCCGTCCTTGTAGCCTTGCTCGCTGACCCGCAGGTTGTCCTGCAGGCGGCGGTAGGTTTCCCCCACGAAAGCTCCTGCGCCCACCAGGCACTCGCTCAGGAGACCCCCGCCGTTGTTGCGAAGGTCAACGACCATAGCCCTGGCCCCGGCCGACTGGGCCTGCCGAACCAGCGCGTGAATGCGGGGACCGACCTGCTGGTAGCCGCTGAAGGAGGGGATGTGGAGCACGGCCACCCCATCTGGCCGCAGGCTGAGCTTTGGGAGCTGGCGTAGGGAGATAATCCGGGGATAGAGCACCACCTGTAGGCGCGCTTGGGCTCGCTGGATGGTAAGGGTGAGGGGGGCTTCGCTGACCCGCTCGCGTAGAAAGCCCATGCGCTCTGCTTCTGCTGCGGGCAGCGCTTCGCCGTTGATGGCCAGAATCCGGTCGCCGCGGCGCAGCCCGGCCTCCTCAGCGGGGGTTTCGCTCAGCACGTCCACCACCAGGAGGCCTTCCAGGCCGGGGACCACGCGGAGCTGCACCCCAAGCTGAGGACGGCTGCTGTTGCCGCCGGAGAGGCGCTGCTGGATTTCGGCGTACTCCTCTGGGGTGAAGTAGCGGGTGTGCCGGTCGCCAATCTCGGCGACCAGGGCCTGTATCACCGAATGGGCCCGCTGGGTTGGGCAGGTCACCTCCTGGGCGCACGCCTTGTCCAGCTCCAGCTGGTACTTGCTCCTGAGTTCTTCAGCCCTGAGCTGGGCAAATCCCCCGTAGTAGGTGTGGAGCAACCGGTTGGCCTCATCAAACAAGTCCTGGGCCGGGCTGGCAAGGCCCAGCCCTAGCCAGAGCAGGAGGCTAAACCCCCAGAAGCCTCGTTTGAGCATGCCCCATTTTCGCCCTGAGGGGGTGTTTTTTTGGGTTGTTTGGCTCACGAAGTGGTCAGGGCAGCTGGAAGGTCTTGGAGCCTAGGGGAGGGTTGACCAGGGCCTGCTGTACCCGGGTTTCGGCAAAGAGTACCCCGTTGGCGTAGAGCCGAGCCTGGAAGGGAATGAGGACCCCGGATACCCTGCGCAGGTCGGCGTAGAGTACCGTTATGGTTCCCTGCGTGCTCTCGTAGCGCTCGGCGATGAGTTGGTTTTGCGAATTGACCAGGTAGGTGGTCTGGCTTCCCCGGGTTCGCACCAGAACAGCCTGCCCACTCACATCGCCGAAGGTGCGTTTTCCCAGGATTTGGGCTATCTCCCGTCCGCTGCCCCCCAGCCTCAGGCCGTACCAGGTCTGGTGGAGCCCGCGCCGCAGCTCCTGGGCAAAAGCTGGTTCGAGGGCCTTTCTCCCCCCCAGGGTGCTCCAGCTTTCCCCTTCGCTGGGAGAGACCTGGACTACCTGGATGAGGTGGGGTCCATCCCTGTACTCCACCCTCAGGCGGCCTTGGGTGAAGTCTGCGTAGGAGACCACCGTCAGGGTGCGTTCAGCCTCAGTCCCGGAAAAGGTGGTTAGGGTGGCGGTTTCCTGATAGGTGCGAAGCCCGGTCAGCGAAGGGCCGCCGTGGGCCAGGCGAACCTTTTCCAAAAGCCGGGCCGCTTCCGGATTCACCTGAGCGAGCGCAAGGGTGCACAGGAGGGAGGCGGCGATGAGGCGTCTTCCGTTCATTTCCGCCCTAGCCTAGCGCGGATTTTTTTGGGTTGGATAAGGGCGCTGTTAGCATGAGGGCATGCGAATGGGCGTTCTGCTCACACCGGGCTTTTTGGAGGCCGAAGCGGCCTTGGCGCTGGAGGCGGCTCGGCTTTTGGGCTGGGAGGGGTTTACCCTAGCCCGGGGGCGCACAGCTTTGGAGGGGGGTGCGGGTGCGGTCTGGACACCGCGCTATACCTTTGCTGCCAGGCCTCAGTTGGATGTGCTGGTGGTTCCTGGAGGGGCCAACATGCGCAAGCTCGGGCGCGATGCGGCCCATCAGGCTTGGCTGGCCGAGGTATGGGAAGGATTACGGGCGGCCTTGGGAGGGGCCAACGCGGCCCTGTTCTGGCTCGAGGCGGGCTACCTGTCGAGCCCTCCAGCCGCCCACCCGGTGGCCCACGCCGCGCTGCGGGCAGCGGCCTTGGAGCCCGTCGGAGCCCCCTACTCCTGGCAGGGTAAGCTCTGCACCACCCGGGGCTACTTGGCCCTGGTGGAGGCCCTGCTGGATTGGGCGGGCTTTTCTGAGGAGGCGAAGGTCCACCTGGGCCTTGGGGGGAGGCCAAAGCCCAGGTAGCCGGGCCTTACACGTTGAAGAGCACCAGGACCACATCCCCGTCCTGTACCTCGTAGTCTTTTCCCTCGGTGCGTACCCAGCCTCGTTCCCTGGCCTGGGCCCAGCCACCCGCCTCCACCAGCCGGTTCCACTCCACCACCTCCGCCCGGATGAAGCCGCGCTCGAGGTCGGAGTGAATCTCTCCGGCCGCCTGAGGGGCCTTGGTGCCCTTGCGCACCGTCCAGGCCCGCACCTCCTTTTCCCCGGCAGTGAAGAAGGTGATAAGCCCTAGGGTGCGATAGGCCACCCGCACCAGCCGGTTTAGCCCCGACTCCTTTAGCCCCAGGCTTGCCAGGTATTCCTGCGCCTCGGTTTCGGAAAGCTCGGCCAGTTCTGCCTCAATCTTGGCCGAGACCACGACCACTTCGGCCCCCTCTTGCTCCGCTGTTGCCCGTACCCGGGCTACGTGGGGGTTATGGGCCCCATCCGGTAGGTCCTCTTCGGCCACGTTGCAGACGTATATGATGGGCTTGTGGGTGAGAAGCCCCATCTCGCGGGCTGCCTTGGCCAGAACTTCGGGCTCGAGGCTGGTGTGGGTGCGGATGGGGTGGCCCTCCGAAAGGTGGGGTAGAAGGGGTTCTAGCACTGCGAGGAGGGCCTGGTCCTCCTTGTGGGACTTGGCGCTCTTGCGCAGCTTTTCCAGCCGCCTTTCCAGGGTCTGCAGATCAGCCAGGGCTAGCTCGGTGTTGATGGTCTGCAGATCGTCCAGGGGGTCCACCCGGCCCGAGACGTGCACCACGTTGGGGTCCTCAAAGCAGCGAACCACGTGGGCAATAGCGGCCACCTCGCGGATGTGGGCCAGAAACTGGTTGCCGAGCCCCTCGCCCTTGTGGGCTCCCTTGACCAGCCCGGCGATGTCCACGAACTCCACGTGGGTGGGCACAACCGGGGGTATCCGCTCACCTTTTGTGAAGACCCTCTGGAGGGCTGATAGCCGTTCGTCCGGGAGGGCTACCACCCCCACATTCTTGTCAATGGTGGCGAAGGGGTAGTTGGCTGCCAGTGCCCCTGCTTTGGTGATGGCGTTGAACAAGGTGGACTTGCCCACGTTGGGTAGACCTACGATACCGACACCCAAAGATGCCATAGTCCCTCCCGCAGGCTGGTCCTGCGCACCGAGCGCCCATTCTAAACCACGGGATGCTGTTCCGCGGTGGTGTTGCCTAGCCCCTTCTGGCTCCTTTCGGCTCGGCCACGTTGGAGAGCAACCAGGCCCCCAGGCCGAAAACCGCGGCCTGGGCGAGCCAGCCTAGGGCGTAGTTTTGGCTGAGGTCCACCAGCAGGCCGAAAAGGGGGGGTGCTAGGGCAATGCCGATGGAGGTGAAGACCAGGGCAAAGCCCACCACCCGCCCTTCCCACCCTGGGGGGGAGAGTTCGGTCATCAACGAGAAGTGCAGCCCCTGCCACCCCAGTGCGGTGGCCCCATAGAGCACCACCACCAGGGTCTTGAGAAAAAGGGGGGTGCCAGGCGGGAGCCAGGCTAGCACCAAGGCGCAGAGACCGGCCATGGCCACCATGGTTACTAGGAGGGGTTTGCGCTGTCCTCCCAGCGCATCGGACAGCCAGGACCAGAAGACACGGCTCAGAGCGCCGGCGAGCTGCGCTGCGGTAAGCAGGGCGGCTCCGGTTAGCTCGGGCACGCCCAGCCGCTCCTTGAGGAAGAGGATCAGGTAGGTGATCATCACGAACTGCCCGGTGGGCAACGTAACCCCAGCCACCGAGGCCAGCAGGATGTTGCGTTCCTGCAGCACCTGGCGCAACCGCGGACGAGGCCCTGGGATAGGGGTTGGGCTGGAGGAGGGTTCCTGGTAGAGCCGGGCCGTTACCCAGGCCGCCAGCACCCCCAGAAGAGCGGCCACAGCGGAGGCCCAGCGCCAGCTCGAGAGGTGGGCCACTGCTGGTAGGACAGCTGCGGCTAGGGTTCCTCCCAGAGGAACCGCCATCTGCCGCAGGCCGATGACCAAACCGCGCCGCTCGGGGGGAAATGAACGAGCCACCGCTTGCGACCCAGCCGGGGTAGCGGAAGCCACCACCAAACCCACCAGGAACAGAAAGGGAATAAACGCCCATTGCGATTTTACAAACAGGGCCACAGCCAGGGCTAGTCCTGCTCCTATGAGGGTTCCAGCAATCATCACCTTCCGGCTGCCCAGCTTGTCGGTGAGCCAGCCTGAGGGGAGGGAACCCAGCATGGTTCCCGTGTAGATGAAGGTGTTAAGCAGGCCCACCGCGGCCAGGGAAAGCCCCAGGTCGGCCCGGATGTAGGGGGCCAGGATAGGGTAGGCCTGTCCGATTAGGGAAACGGCGGTTCCGGCGGTCATGGCGGCGGCGAGGACGGTCCAGGGCGACATGCGCGTCTAGGCTACCCCAGGGCAACCCCAGGGGTAAACTGGGGAGAATGCGCGACTTGGATGCTCAGGAAACCTATTTGACCGACCGCTTTGGGCTGGCCTTTGACCTGCGGGATCTGGTGGGTAGTGGACCGGTGCCAGCAGTCCGCTATGCCCCGCCCTACGGGGTGGTGGGGTTTGGCGAGGCTTGGTGGGCGGCCCTGCTCGCCCGGGATTTTGCATCGGAGTTTACCGCAAAGGGTACCCAGTTCGTCCTCGAGGGGGGCTACGATCTGGGTGGAGCGACCGGGGCTGGATTATACGCCTCGGCGGGTGGGGCAGAGGTGGTGCGGTTGGGTTTTCGTGAGAACGCAGAGGTGGAGGTTCGGGCCCACCCCCTGTCCACCTACCGCTACCTGCGCTTTTTGCTCCTGGCCACAGGGAACCGGGCCGAGCTCGAGCGCATAGACCAGGCCCTGCTCCTGGAGCGGGAGCGCTTGCGGCCGGAGGTAGGCCTGGAGAAGAACCCGGCCAAGTTTCTGGCCTACACCCTCCTAGAGCGAACGCCGCTTTGGGTGGTGCCGGAGCGCTACCCGGGGCTGGCCCAGGCCCTTCAGCAGACCTTTGGTCGCATTAGCAAAAGCCTGTCCATCACCCCGCCCCCTTCGGCCCTGGAGTTTTTCGTGACTTCTCTGGAGGCCCGCCATGAGCAGGGCGACCCCATCGTTGCGGTTTTGCTGGGGGAGGATGAGCGCAAGCGGTACGCACAGGAGATACTGGAAAGCCGCGTAGATACCCTGGTTGAGCTTCCCGAGCCAGAGGCCGAGGGTACCCTGGCCAAGGCCCTTTGCTACTGGTACCGGGTGGCCTGGGCCAGCTACTACCTGGCCCTTCTGTACGGGGTTGAGCCCGGGGACTGGGAGGTGTTGGAGCACCTGCGCCAGGCCACCTGACTGGGGCCTAGCCCCCCAGCGAGGGCCCGGGGGGTGGGTGGCCTGCTCACCGGCTGGCGTCTTGGACGATGCTTCCGGTGATGATAACGATAAGCTCGTCGTCTTTCACGCTCGAGGTGCGTTGCTTGAAGAGCTCTCCCAGCAGGGGTATATCCCCCAGCAGGGGAATCTTGATGTCGGAGGTGTCGGTGACCTTCTGAATCAGCCCGCCCAGCACCACGGTCTGGCCGTTGCGGATGCGCAGCTTGGAGAGGGTGGTCTGCTGAGGAATCCGAATGCTGTTTGAGGGGCCGGCCGCGGGGTCGCCGCCGGTTTGGGTGAAGACCTCGAGGAGGATGTTCCCGTCGGCGGTAATCTGGGGACGCACCCGCACCAGCAGGCCGTAGTCGAACTCCCGTACGCTAATCTGGTCGCCGACGGTGATCGGGATCAGTAGCCGCCCGCCCACCTTTATCTCCGCGCCCTTGGCCCCTGTGGCCCGCAGGTCGGTGGTGTCGGCCCCGTAGTTGTCCTCCACCAGCACGTTGGCGTCGCTGAGCCGCCGGGAGAGGTTTTGCTGCTCCAGTGCGTCCAGAACTGCGCGGATGTTGAGCGAGGTTAGGCTACGGGTAACGTCAAAAATCAGGTTTAGCCCGGTGGAGAGGAAGCTGGCTACCAGGTTCCCACCCGAGACGGTTTCCCATTTGATGCCTAGGTTGCGGATGACCTCGCTTTGCACGGCCTGCACCCGGATTTGGAGCTGGACTTGTTGAACCGGCCGGTCGAGGCTTGGGATGAGCCGCTCAGCCAAGGTAATCTGCTCCGCTGAGCCGGTGACGATGAGGGTGTTGGTCCGGGGTTCGGCCACCACCGTGACCTGGGGGGTGGTCTGGGCCTGCGCCTGCCCGGGGGGGGCCTGGACCTGCGACTGGGCGGCAATGGCCTTGCTCAGCACATCGGCCAGCTCGGTGGCGCGGGCGTGGGATAGGGCGAAGGACTTCTGCACCACCGGGGTGGTGGGGGCTGCGGTTCTGGGGACGTCTATGCGCTGGAGGAGGCTTAGGGCCTCGTTCACCAGCCGGGCCGGACCGCTTATGGAGAGCACGCTCTGTCCTGGTACAGCCCGCACCGTGACGCCAGGTAGCTCCTGCTGGACGAAGGCGGCCAGGGCGGCCGGGTCGCCGGAGCGCACCTGGTAGAACTCCCGGACGGTTGGTTCACTGGGCGTACTGGGTGTGGGAGCAGGCTGTGTTGCTTGTCCTCGAGCCCGCTCCACCACCTCCCGGGGCCCCACGACGATCACGTTGTTTTCCAGAAGGGCATAGGTGATCCGCCCGTCCCCGTAGGTGTTGATGAGCAGGTCCCAGACTTGGCGGAAAGGCTTGTTGTCGATGTCGGCCGTGACCGTGACGTTGGGTACGTCGCGCAGGATGGGGGAGAGGCCGATGCTGCGGGCCAGGGCGTCCAGCAAGGCGGCCAGCGGCAGGTTGGCGCCGATATTGCTTACGGGCTGGTCAAAGCGGGCATCCCGGGGTAGGGTGCCCTGGGCCAGGGCCAGACTCAACAGCACCAGAAGGGAGATCAGACGCTTCATATTCACCGCCTAGGGTTTCTCTATGGAGAGGGTGAGGCTTTCCGAACCTTGAACCAGCAGGGCTTCCTTTGCGCTCAGGCTCTTCAGGAGCACGTCGCTGCCGGGGAGGGTGCGGCCTACGGGGAGGACGATAAAGCCGTCCCTGCCCTGAAAGATTGCGACGCTGGTGGGGCCCAGCACCACCCCCGAGAGCCTGAGGTTCTGCTCCCGCACGAAGCGGGCCAGGGGGCTTTCCCGCGGAGCCTCCGGGCTTCGCGGAGGGGTTGCGCGGAGCTCCAAAGCCTGTGCGGTGCGGAAGTTTAGCTCGGCTCGAGCGAATTCCAGCGCGCTGGGGCTAGAGATATCGGCGCTCAGGTCAAGAGCAGGGGGAACCTGCGGGGTTTCGCTAGGAGCGGCCAGCTCGCGCTCCAACGGGGTCAGCCGGATGGGCAGAGCTCCGGTGTTCAAAGCGATGGGGGCAGGTGGGTTGGTGCGGGCAGTGCCCTGGGCCAGCCGGGCCTGACCTGCGGGTGGGGCTTCTGCGGAGGGGGGTTGCGTTGCTGCAGGGAGGGGAGGTGTGGGCGTGGTCGGCCGGGTTCCGGGCAGGCTGGGGGTGGGTAGGGGAGCGGCGGGCTGGCGCACCTGCACCCGAGCGGTCTGGGTGGGAATGGGCTGAGCAGTTACCGGTGGGGCGGGGGCTCCGGTCGCCGGGGCAGCCGGAGCCGACGAGGGGGAAGCTGGGGCTTCGACCACCAGCGGTATGAACGGGTTGGGCGGGACGGTGATGCGGGGTGGGGTTGCCTGGGCAGCGAGCCCGGGCTCTCCAGGCTGCCCGGTCTCGTTGGGACGGGTGGCCTCGGTGACCAGGAAGGGGAGGGGGAGCACCTCGAGGGGCCGGGCGGTGGCGGTGGGAGGAGGGGGGACGGAGGGGGCCGGGGTAGGGGGGGCCTGGACGGCCTGGTTGGGGCGGAAGAAGCCCAGGTACCAGATGACCACGGCGAGCACCAATAGACCAGCCACTAGGGCCACCTTAGCCGATTGGGGCATGCGCTGGAGCAGGTTCATGGCCGACCTCCGCCGCTCGGCTGGCCTCCTTGCTGGGTCTGGCCAGTGTAGGTGTAGACCGTCATGGTCAGGCTGGTGTTGATGGTGGGGTTGGTGGGATCGGCGGCACTGGCCCCACCGGCGCCCCCTAAGGACAGGTTCAGCCCAGAGATGGTGGCAAAGCGCTGGAAAGCCTCCAGGTTGCGCAGGAAGACATAGAGTTCAGGGAAGGGAGACTCCACCTGCAAGGCCAGGTTGGTGGCCCGCACGTTGGCCACACCCTGGTTGTCTCCGGGGCTGCGGTTCAGCGCGCGCAGTACCACCCCGCTCTCTCGGGCGGTCTGGGCCAGCCCAGCCAGAACCCGGCCGAGCTGCTCGGTAGGTGGGAGTTCCCTTAGGAACTGCTGGCGTTCGGCTTCGAGGCGGGCGATGGTCTCCCGAAGTTGGGGCAAGGCCCGTTGGGCGGCCCGACCGCGGTCGCGCTCAATGGTTAGCCGGTCTATCTCAGCCTGTAATTCGGGGATGCGGCCTTGTAGGGGCTGAGTTATGAAGAAGTACCAGAGCATCCCGAGGAGGAGGGCCGCTACCATGGCCACGATGGCCCACTCGCGCTGGCCCATTCTAGCGAGAAGGGCTACCACTGCCTTCACCTCCTGTGCTATTGGCGGTGGCCTGGGGCTGGCTTACCAAGCCCACCGTGGCCCCAAAGGTGTAAATTTGCCGCTGTTGATCTAGGCTTGCGCTTTGGAAGTTTATACCAAAGCGGGGGGAGTTTTCAAAAGCCTCCACAAAACGAACCAGGGCGTTCTGACCTATGGCCTCGCCTTGTAGGCTGAACTCGATGTTGACGGGTTTCCCGTCGTAGACGCCGTTTTGCACGTTGGCCTGAACCTCTTGGGGGGTCAGAGCCCGGGTACCAATGCTGCGTAGAGCAATCCCGAAGCGACGGCCCTCCCGGGGAATTTGGTTGATAACCAGAGCTAGATTGTCCGACCAGGGCACAAAGCGCTCCCGAAGCTGATTGCGCACCGAAAGAAGCTGCTCCAGCTCGCGTTGCTGTTGATTGAGGCGGTTTTGCTCGGCGATAAAGGGTCTGAGTACGTCCACCTCTACCTGGAGCTGATCCCGCTGGGTTTGGAGGGCCTGAATCTGGGAGAGGGTGGAAAGGTGCAGGAAGGCTACGGTGGCCGCAACCGCTAGCACCACGGCAACGGCTGCCAGCCGCCACCAACCCGGCTCCACTCGGCGGCGGAGGTCTTTTGGGAGGAGGTTGAGCCTAATCAAGCGGGTTCACCCCCCGGAGCGCTAACCCCACCGGCACGGCAAACTCGGCTGAGAGGCTGCGCAGGTGTTCCACGTCGAAACGGCTTTTGTCAATCTGGATATCCTGCCAGGGATCGGCCATCTCGAGCGGTATGCCCAGCGTATCGGCCAGAAGGGGCACCAGACTACGCAGTTTGCTTCCTCCCCCGGCCACGAAGCCCTGGTCTACACCTAGGTCGCCCATCTGTACCCGGAAGAACTCCAGGCTGCGCCTGAGCTCGGTGGTGAACTCAACCAAAACCGGTCGGATGGCGTCGTACATACGGGCTGGATTGAAGCGCTCCCGCTCAGCATCGAAGTCCAGGAGCAGGTCTTCATCCTCGGTGGGGATGGTGGCCAGGCCGTAGTTCCTTTTGGCCTCTTCAGCGGCCATCACGTCGAGGTTGAAAGCCTTGGCGATGGCCGCGGTGAAGTCCTTGCCAGACAGCTGTATAACGCGGTTCAGAAGGAGCCGCTCCCCGCGGGTGAGCACCAGGGCTGAGGTCTCGGCTCCGATTTCCAAGAAGAGCGTGATGGGCTCGCGGTCAGTTGCCCGAAGCCTGGACTCGAGCGTGCGCAGGCCAGCAAAGGGCTTTACATCTATTATCAGGGGTTCCAGCCCCGCTGCCTTGAGGGCCTCCACCAGGCTGGCTATGGTCTCCTGACGGGCTGCCCCGACCACCACGTCCATCTGCTCGCCTTCGGGAATGTTCTCCGGCGGGTCCAGGGGTGCGTAGTCCAGCACCACCTCATCGATGGGGAAGGGAATGTAGCGCTCCGCCTCCCAACGAACCGCCTCTTCCATCTGCTTGGGGGGCATCTTGGGCACCTGCAGGGTGCGGGTAATGACGGCCAGGTTGCTGGCTGCGGTGACCACGTAGCGCTTTCGGGTGCGCATCTCGGCCAGCATTTCCTTGAGGGTATCGGCCAGGGCCCCAGGCTCCGCCACAGAACCCTCGCGTATGACCCCCGGGGGTGTGGGCCGGATGCTCAGCGCCTTCAGGCTAGGAGGGGTTCCCGAGAGCTCCACCATCTTAATGTTGGCCGAGCCGATCTCGAGGCCCAGCGCCTCGACCCTGGGCCTCAGCAACCCACTGAAAAAATCACGCACGCTGCCCCCTTTCCCGCATGTGTCTCAAGCTAGGGGTAAGTATAACATGGCAAATCGGCTTGCCTGCCCCCAAATTGACCATCTAGGACACCCCAAGTACCCCACGGGGGGTTCGCACCCTGGTTGGTCAAGCGCTGAAAACCCAGCATCGGGTCGGGCTCCAGCCTGAAATCGGGCGAGGGCACCAGGTCATGGCCCCTCTCGAGCCCTCACAGGGCCTTGGCCACAGCCTGGGCGAATTCCAGGGTAGTGGCGCTGCCTCCCAGGTCTGGGGTGCGGGGACCTTCTGCGAGCACCCGGTCTACCGCCGCCTCTATCCGTTGAGCTGCCGCAGATTCGCCCAGGTACTCGAGCATCATCGCGGCCGAGAGGATGGCTGCGGTGGGGTTGGCTATGCCTTTGCCCGCAATGTCGGGTGCGCTCCCGTGTACCGGCTCGAAGACCGCGTGTTCCTTGCCTATGTTGCCGCTGGCGGCGATGCCCAGTCCCCCTACCAGCCCCGCTGTTAGGTCGGAGAGGATGTCGCCGAAGAGGTTGGTGGTTACGATGACGTCGAAGCGCTCGGGGTTGCGCACAAGTTGCATCGCGCAGTTGTCAATGATGATGTCCTGGGTTTTCAGCTCAGGAAAACGGGCTGCTTCGGCCAGGACGGTGTTCATGAAGAGGCCCTGGGTTACAGGCAGGACATTGGCCTTGTGGGCTATGTGGAGCTGTTTGCGTGGGCGGGCAGCGGCCAGCCGGGCTGCATACTCGCCTATGCGCGCGCTGGCGCGGCGGGTAATGACCGTATCGGCGATGGCAATTTCGCCGTCTAGGTAGCTTCGCTCCTGTTCCACGTAAAGCCCCTCGGTGTTTTCACGTACCACCACCAGATCCACCCCCGGTCTGGAGCCGGGTACCGGGTGGTGCTTGGCTGGGCGGACGTTGGCGAAGAGGTCAAGTTTGCGCCGGAGATACCGGATGGCTCCGAAAAAGCCAGGAACCTTCCGGGTGGGGCTGGTGGCTGCGCCGAAAAGGGTGGCGTCGGTGTGCTTTATGGCTTCTAGGGTGGCTTCGGGCACGGAGATACCTGTTCGCTCAAAGGTTTCCCAGCCTGCCTGGGCCTCCACAAATTCGAGCCTGACCCCTGTGGCCTCGAGGACCAGTCGGGCTGCGGGGATCACCTCATGTCCGATGCCATCGCCTTCAATTAGGCATATCTTGTAGCTTTTCATAGCTCACCCCCAGCCATTCTAGCGCCCCCCTTTCGTATACTGAAGGCTGGTGATGTATGGCCGGTCATAGCAAATGGGCTCAGATTAAGCGCAAAAAGGCAGCCAACGACCTGAAAAAGGGAAAAATCGTCAGCAAATACCTTCGCCTCATTGCTGCGGCTGCGCGGGCTGGGGGTAGCACCGACCCGGCAGCCAACCCCAGCCTGCGCAACCTGATTGAGGCCGCGCGGGATGCCGATGTGCCCAGCGACAACATCGAGCGTTTGCTGAAGCGTCTTTCGGGAGGCGAGGAGGAAGGCGCCCAGTATGAGGAGGTGGTCTACGAGGGCTATGCCCCAGGGGGGGTGGCGGTGATTGTGCAGGCCCTTTCCGACAACCGCAACCGGACCGCTTCCGAGGTGCGCCACATCTTTAACAAGCACGGGGGTAGCCTGGGGGCCACAGGCTCGGTTTCCTGGCAGTTTGAGCGCCGGGGTTATATCTGGATCTCCCCCAACACCGAAGCGGCGCAGGAGGCCGCCATTGAGGCGGGGGCAGTTGACCTGCAGGAGGGGGAGGGGGGCATAGAGGTCTACACCGACCCTCAGGAAGTTTACGCGGTAGCCAGCGCCCTCAAGGCCAGGGGGTTCAAGCCCGAAAACACCGAGATCACCATGGTCCCTCAGAACACCGTTAGCCTGAGCCAGGCAGAGGCGGAGAAGGTACTCAAGATGGTGGAGGCCCTGGAGGAGCTGGACGACGTGCAGAACGTCTACACCAACCTCAACCTGGAGAACGTCTCGGTTGAGGCCTGACAATACCCCCGGTGGGTTTGCCCCCGGTGCCCCGATGGGCCATAATGGGCGATAATCATGTGGAAGCTTCTGGAGTACCTTCGGGAGGATGTCCAGGCTGTTTTGGAGCGCGACCCCGCGGCCCGGGGGCCTCTGGACGCGATTTTGTTCAGCCCTGGAATGCACGCTCTGTGGATGCACCGGCTAAACCACCGCCTCTGGAAGGCCAACTTCAGGCTTCTGGCCCGCTTTTTGGCCCATCTGACCCGGATGTTCACGGGGGTGGAGATTCACCCGGGGGCCCGCATCGGCCGCCGGGTGGTCATAGACCACGGGATGGGCGTCGTCATAGGGGAAACCGCTGAGGTGGGGGATGATGTGATGATGTACCACGGGGTGACCCTGGGGGGTACGGGCTTTACCCGGGAGAAGCGCCACCCCACGATTGGCAAAGGGGTGCTCCTAGGGGCCCACGCGGTGGTGTTGGGGCCGATAGAGGTAGGGGATGGGGCCCGGGTGGGAGCAGGAGCGGTGGTGACCAAATCGGTGCCCCCTGGGGCCACGGTGGTGGGCAACCCCGCCCGGATCATTGAACGCGCGCCTGAGGTGGTGGAGGCTTGACCTAGAGGATGAGCATGGCGTCCCCCAGGCTGTAGAAGCGGTAGCCCTCCTCGACCGCCACCTGGTAGGCCTGCTTCATCAGCGCGTGGCCCATGAAGGCCGATACCAACATCAGGAGGGTGGACCTAGGTAGGTGGAAGTTGGTGATCAGGGCGTCCACCACCTGGTAGCGGAACCCCGGGCGGATGAAAAGCTGGGTCTCCCCCCTACCGGCGCGGAGTTCCTTGCCATCCCAGGCGGTTTCCAGCGTTCGCACCACGGTGGTGCCCACTGCCACAACCCTACGCCCCTCGGTTTTAGCCTGGCTTATGGCCTGGGCAGTTTCTGGGGGTACCTCGTAGGGCTCCTGGTGTAGGGTGTGCTGCTCGAGAGGGCCCCGCACAGGTTTGAATGTGCCAGGCCCCACATGTAGGGTGATGCAGTGAATTTCCACCCCCATGTTGCGGACCTGCTCGAGAAGCCTTGGTGTAAAGTGCAGCCCGGCGGTGGGGGCAGCCACCGAGCCAGGGGTACGCGCGTAGACCGTCTGGTAGCGCTCTGGTTCCACAGGGGCTTGGATGTAGGGGGGTAGGGGGGTCTGACCGATCTGCTCTAGGTGCTCCCAGAGGTTCCCGTGGAAACGCAGAACGCGGCTTCCGTCAGGCTCCAGGCCTTCTAGGGTGGCGGTCAGGCCGCTGGAGAAGGAGAGGGTCTGCCCTAGCTTGACCCGCCGGGCGGGCCTGAGCAGGGCCTCCCAGTACCCCGGATGGTCTGGTTTTTCCCGCACTAGCAGTACCTCAATGGGGGTTCCGTGAGGGTTTTTGGCGAAGATACGGGCGGGGATGACCTTGCTTTCGTTGAGTACCAGCACGTCCCCGGGCCGCAGGTACTGGGGCAGGTCCCGGAAGATGCGGTGCTCGAGCCGGCCGCTTTGCCGGTGCACCACCATCAGCCGCGAGGCATCGCGGGGCTCGGCGCCTTTTTGGGCGATGAGCTCAGGGGGTAGATGGTAGTCAAAGTCCTCGAGGTCCATCTCCTGACTCTCCCCGGGGGGTCGGGTGGCGCTCTTTGCTGGGCACAAAGGCGTTTTCAATCTCGGGTAGGTGGATGAAGCGGTCTACCGCGTCTATGAGCTTTTGCGAGGTGGTCTCCTTGAAGGCGATAACCTCCACCCGGATGCCCCTTTCCATCAGCACCTCAACGATTTCCACAAAGTCCCCGTCCCCGCTGCCCAGCACCACCACGTCTAGAGTATGCATCAGCCGCACCATATCCGCGGCGATGCCCATATCCCAGTTGCCCTCGTAGATGGGCCGGCCATCGTCGGTGGTTTCCTTGAGCGTAAGGTGCATGCGGCGCACACGGAAGCCGATGGTGGAGAGCTTGTAAATGAAGGGCCAGGCTGAGGTGTCGTTCTCCCTTTCCACCACGTAGGCGGTGGCCCGAACAAGCTGGCGTCCCCCCACTGCAAAGCGCAGCAGGCTTTCAAAGTTGACGTTCTGGCCGTAGTAGTCGCGGGCCGAGTGGTAGAGGTTTTGGGTGTCCACGAAGACGCCAACGCGTTGGTTTGGGTTGTGCCCGAGGATGCGGTTGAAAGGGTCGTCCATAAACAAAGGCCAAAAAAGGGCGAGGCCCAGGGGGAATTGTACCACCCCCGGGCTCCCCGTTCGCGGCTAGCGCAGCCCGGCCAGCTCCCGTCGGGCCCGTTCCTGGTCGTAGCGGTCGGCCGCGGTTTTAGGGGTCAGCGCCAAGGCAGCCTCATACTGCTTGCGGGCCTCGTCCTTCTTCCCTTGAGCGGCCAGCACCCCGGCCAGCTCTACCCGGTGGATGATGGCCTGAGGCTCGAGCTGAATGGCCTCGTTGAAGAGGGGCAGAATCTGGTTGCTGTTGGCCCCGTAAAGCCAGCCCACGTTTTTGGAGGTGAGCGAGTGATGCCAAAGGGCTAAAGCCACCCGGGCGCCAGCGTGGCGGGGGTTTAGACGCAGGGCTTTGTCCAGGTTTTCCTTGATGCTGCTGGCCAGCCCCAGGCTCTCTAGGATGCCCCGGTACTGCGAGAGGCGGCCCTGGGCGCGGGCCAGCTCAAAGTAGGCCTCCGCGTTCTCGCTGTCGGCTTGGATAGCCCGCCGGGCGGCGGCCTCAGCCCGGCCGTACCAGTCGGCCTTCTCGCCGTCCTTAGCGACGTAGCCAGCGTAGTAGCTGGCGGCCTTGGCGGCTAGCGCCAGGCCGTCGGCGCTGGCCAGGCGTAGCCCAGCTTCATAGGCCTCCAGGAACCTTCCCTCGTCTATGAGGCGCTCCACCGCGCTGGAGCTTTGAGCAGAGGCCATCAGCAGAAAGGAGGCCATCCATAAAAAAATTAGACCCTTCATAAGTTTTTTCCTCCGGCTTGGATTTTACTGGATGTGCATCTTTGGGCAAGGGCCTGGAATGCTCATGTTACACTACCCCCATGGCAGCGTTACGAGCGATTCCTTTCGCCTTGGGAATCGCACTGTTCGCATTCACGGGATGGGCCCAGATGGACGCCAGTGGCTACTACGCCCAGTGCAGGGGTCTGTACGAGCGAGGCGCCCCAGACAGCGCCCGGGCCACCTGTGAGCTTGCCCTGACCGCCAACCCCAACCACCTGCCCAGCCTTAAGCTGCTGGTCCGCATTCACCTAGAGGGCAACAACCTCGAGCGAGCCCAGGGTTACCTACAGCGGGCCGCTGAGCTTGGGCCGCAGGACCCGGAGGTGGCCCTGCTCACGGCCCGCTACCTCCTGATGACCGGACGCCCGGCAGAGGCCCTCTCCCGCCTGCCGCGGGGCTTCGGCGCTGAGTCGGTGCTGTTGCGGGCGCAGATCAACGAAGCCCTGGGCAACTACGAGGAGGCCTATGCCCTCTTTCGGCGGATCACTGCCCTCGAGGAGGCCAGGATGGGCGCGGCCCGGCTGGCCGAGCGCCTGGGGCGTCCTCAGGAAGCCATTGGCCTGCTGGGGGATAGCCCAAAGGAGCAGGTGCTCAAGGCCCGCCTGATGTGGCTTACGGGGGACCTTCAGCGGGCGGCCGATGCTCTGGAGGAGGTTCTGCCCCGGCTGGGGCCCTTGGATGCCGACTATACCCGTGCGCTGGGGCTTCTGGCCATGGCCTACTACGGCCTAGGGGAGTTTGATAAGGGCGCCTTGGTGCTCCGCCAGCTCTCCTCCCGGGTGAGCCTGCCCAGCAACGTGTTGGAGAAGGTTTGGCCCTGGCTGGTGCTGTTTTTGATCTATCTGGGGCTTTTGCTCTACGGGGAGAGCCGGATTGAACCCATGCGTACGGTAGAAATGGGGAGCGAGCGGCGGTTTGGTCCGGGTACCCTACACCTTTGGCTTCTGCTCAGCCTGAGCCTCGCGGGGCTGGCGGCGGTGGGGACGGGGTGGCTTCTTTACCACAACTTGCTGGCCTTGTTTGCCCCTTACCAGGGCCAGGTGGTGCGCCCGGTGTTCTACTTCCTTCTGGGGGCCTTTGCCCTTCTGCTGGCCTACAGGCGCGTGGGAAGGGAAGGCATGGCCAGCGTTTTGGGACCCCGGGCCAACTGGGTGGAGGGCACCTGGGCGGGGCTGGTGGTGCTGGGCTTGCTGGGGGTTTACGCCTACTTGGCCAAGCCGTTGAACCTGGCCGGTCTGGGTACGATGTACCCCATCTTTTTTGGTCTGGCCCTGCTCGAGCTGGTGGTTCGCGGGGTGGGCTACCCGGTCTTCAAGGAGCGCTACAAGGAGCTTGCAGGCCCCATGATTCCGGTGTTGTTCGCTTTGGCAGTCCCCGGTCCTACACTTTTCTTCCTGGTGGTGAGCCTGTTTTTGGGCTGGCTTTACCTGCGCACCAAGGGTGCTTTGGCCGGAGCGGTGGCCTGGGTGCTGGCGGGGGTGGTGCTGGCCTTGGTGGCCAACCTGCCCTGGGTGCGCACGCTTTTGGGTAGCTGAGGACAGGAGGGAGGGTGCGGGAGGTCTACTTTCTCTCCGATTTTGGTCTGGCCGACCCGTATGCCGCGGTGGTCAAGGCGGTGATGCGGCAGGTGGCGCCTGGGCTTGCGGTGCACGATCTGGCCCACAACCTACCCCCAGGCGACCTGCGCCGGGCCAGCTACATCCTGTACGAATCGGTGCCCTACCTGCCCCGTGGGGCGGTGGTGCTGGCGGTGGTGGACCCGGGGGTGGGCTCGAGCCGGCGGGCGGTGTTGGTGCTGGGTGAGCGGCTTTTCTACGTGGCCCCAGACAATGGGCTGCTGACCCTGGCCTACCTGCAAGACCCGCCCAAGAAGGCCTACCTGCTGGAAGACCCCGCGTACCACCTACCCCGGAAGTCCTCTACCTTTCATGGCCGGGATGTTTTCGGACCGGTGGCGGCTCACCTGGCAGCGGGGGTAGAGCCGCAGCGCTTTGGGCCGGAGCTGCCGGTGCGGGAGTTGCTGCGCCTGCCCATCCACCTGAGCTTTGGCCGACAGGGCGAGGTGCTGACCTTTGACCGCTTTGGCAACGCCATTACCACCCTCTTGACCACGCCAGCTCAGATTCGGGGAAAGGCCGTGTGCATCCGCTACCATCGTATACCTGTGGCGACCCACTACGCTGAGGTGCCGGTGGGCGCGGCGCTAGCCTACATCGGAAGCGCGGGGTTGTTGGAGCTGGCGGTGCATCTGGGCAACGCCCGGGAGCAGCTTGGCTTGAGGGAGGGCGACCCGGTGGAGCTTTGTGAAGACCGGTGGGATTAGGGGAGTGTCGCTTCTTCACACTTTGCCTTGGGGCTTCGCGGTATGATTTGCAGTTTGTAGGGTAGGTTGCTATCATAAAGCCGAGCATGTCCTCTCATTTCAGTCGGGTGGCCTTTGCCTACGATCGCACCCGCTACCATCCGCCTGAGGTTTCTGGACGAATTGCCACCGCCATTACCACGCCTGTAGAGAGGGTGTTCCGAGACCCGTTGTTTCTGGAGGTGGGGGCGGGTACGGGTCGCATCTCGGTGCCCATAATCGCCCGGGGGTACCGCTACATCGCTTTGGATAACGACCCGGCTATGCTTGAGGTTTTGCGGCAAAAGGTGGCGGGGGTAGCCCGAAAGGCCAGGTTGGTTGAGGCCGATGCTCATGCGCTGCCCTTTGAGCGGCACAGCCTCCACGCGGTGATTGCGGTTCACCTCTGGCACCTTTTGGACGATTGGCGGAGGGCCCTGCAGGAATGCCTGCGGGTGCTACGCCCCGGTGGGTTTTTGTTTGAGGGCTGGGATCAGGCCAACGGCGAGAGCGAGGACTGCCGCATTCAGCGGAGGTGGCAGGAGATTTTAGCCCGGATGGGGTACCGCCTGGAGCGGGGCCGGCACCAGGCCCGGCTGGCCGAGGTGGAAAGGGAGCTACTCCGCAGGCGGTTGGAGCCGAGGAGCAAGGTTGTGGCTGAGTGGGTGGAGATGCGGAGCCCCAGGGCCAGCTTGGAGATGCTGCTCGAGCGCATCTACTCCTTCACCTGGGGGGTTCCGGAGGAGGTTTTCCGCCCCTCCATCGCGGAGCTTGCCCAGTGGGTGAACGAGGTTTACCCAGACCCCGATCTCGAGTACCCGATTCACTGGAGGTTTGTGGTGCGGACAACCCGGCTGCCCTAACGCGGTCCCAGCAGGTGTTGAAGGGCAACCTCGAGCTGCCTTTGGGGGTTCGGTTCTGCCCAGTCGGGCTCAACCCCGCGGCTTTCCCAGGTAGGGCCGCTTAGGGGAGCCAGTACCCCGCTCGCAACCAGCGCCACCCCCCCGTCGGGAAAGCAGTAGGGGGTCAGGGCCTCGGTGTTGCCTGCGCTGCGGGTGCCCACCAGGTAGGCCCGCCCTGCGCCCTTTAGGGCCCCTGCCAACCCCTCGGCTGCCGAGTGGGTTTGGCTGTCTATCAGCACCACCAGGGGCTTTTGGGTGTTTGGAGGGCCCAGGAAGGGGATGGTGGGAAGGGGAAGTGCCCCGAGGCCCCGGCTGACCAGCCGCCAAGGTACCCCCCGCATGAATACCCCAGCCGCCTCGGCCATGTGCAGCACCAGCCCACCAGGGTTTCCGCGCAGGTCGAGGATGTAGCCTCGAGCCTGCCCCTCATGGTGACGGACAGCCGTCCGCAAAAGCTCAATTCCGCTTCGGTCCACCAGGTTGCCCAGACGCACCACCACCACCCCGTTGACAACCCGCACCTCTGAGGAGCCGTAGCTCGGTGGGGGTGGGCTGGGCTCCTTGGGGTGGGGTGCTGGGAGGGGTGCGGTGGGGGAGGTGGGTGGTGGCGCCAGCTCTTCCTCTTTGAAGGGCAACGGCAAGCACGCCACCTGGCCCAGGTAGCGACGAGCCTCCTGGGGGTTGAGTACCCGGGAGTGGGCATCCCCGAGCTCGGCGTACATCTCGTCCAGCAGCCGGTACAGCTCCTCCCAGCTTCGTGCTTGGGGCAACCGCTGGCGGTAGGCCTGGCCCACCCGCTCCCAGTCCACCCCTTTGAACTGAGGGTCGTAGTAGCGTTCCCTAACCAGCCACCAAGCCTGCTCGAAGCGGAGCGCGAATTCCCGGGGGGGCTGGGCTAAGGCGAGGCCCAGCAGGGTGGCCAGGGCGAGCGTCCAGCCGCGCATGGCCGCATGATAAGCCTTTGGA
Organism: Meiothermus sp.; assembly: GCF_025060375.1. GTDB lineage: Bacteria > Deinococcota > Deinococci > Deinococcales > Thermaceae > Meiothermus. The sequence continues at coordinate 42,413 of NZ_JANXCG010000038.1, forward strand.
TGGCCCAGCCGCACCTGGGGTATCGTAATAGCCGATGCGCCAGGATCTGCTCGAGGTGTGGAAGATTCTTTGGGTGCGGCTTGCGGTTTATGCCTTGCTGGCCTACCTCCTTTTGCAGGCCCTGTTTTTGCTTTTGGGTGGGGCCCGGGGGGCGCTGGTCACCTTGGCCTTGGCTTCCGCCTTTGCCTATCTCGCCGCGCCCATCGTGCGGGCCTTGGAGCGCTGGCGTGTGCCCCGTGGGGTAGGGGTGGGCCTGGTGTACGTGGGGGTGGGGCTTTTCCTAGGGCTCTCCTCCTACCTGATTGCTGACATGGTGGGTGTGCTGGCCCGCTTTAGCGCGGAGCTACCCCGGCTGCTGCAGCCCTGGTTGGCTTGGATTGACAACCTACCTTCCCGAGTGGGCCAGGTCGAGATTCCCCCAGCCCTGGAGGGCGTCTTTTCCCAGGTAGCCCAAAGCCTCCAGACCCTTCTGCAGGGGTTTACCCAAACCCTCCTGCAAGCCCTGCAGGCCTTGCTGGTCCAGGGGGGAAGCCTGGTGGGGTTTCTCGCCTCTTTGGTGGGGGGGGTACTGCAGTTTTTCGCTGCCCTTATTATCTCCATCTACCTGCTCTACGACCTGCCCAAAATCTCCAGTACCCTCCTCGGGGCCGTGCCTCTTCCCTACCAGTCGCTGGCCCTTGACCTGGCGCTCAAGCTGGACCGCGCGGTGGGGGGGTATCTCCGGGGGCAGATTGTGGTGGCGGCCTGTGTGGGGCTTCTGGTAGCGCTGGGATTTTGGGCGTTTGGGGTGCCGATGGCGGGGGCCCTGGGGTTTTTGGCCGGGGTGTTCAACATCATCCCCTATGTGGGGGTCGTCATTTCCACGGTACCCGCGGTTTTGCTCGCTTTGAGCGCTGGGGGATGGCCGCAGGTGCTGGCAGTGCTGGCGGTGGTGGTGCTGGCCAACCAAGTGGAAGCTCACCTGCTGGGCCCCCGCATCCTGGGCCAGGCCACCAGCTTGCACCCGGTGAGCGTGATCGCTGCCCTTCTGATAGGCTCGAGCCTCTACGGCCTGGTTGGGGCCTTGCTGGCGGTGCCCTTGGCGGCATTTCTGAAGCTCCTCTATGTGGAGTTCTACCAGAAAAGCCGCTTCTACCTTGAGGGATGAGGTATGCGCGGGACGCTGGTGTGGGCTTGGCAGAACCCTTGGGTGCGCCTTTTGGCCTATTTGGCCCTGGCGGGCTTGGGTTTTGCTGTATTGGCCTGGGTGGTCAATGGGGCTCGAGGAGCGCTTAGCATCGTGGCGGCGGCCTTTGTGTTTTCGTATGTGGTGAGCCCGGTGGTGGCCTGGTTTGAGGCCCGTGGGCTGGGCCGGGCCTTGGGGGTGGGGGCGGTCTTTGTGGGAATGCTTCTTGTTCTGGCCTTTTCCACCGTACTTTTGGCCGGTATGGTGGGCCAACTGGCCCGGCTGGCTGCTGGCCTGCCCCGCCTGCTGCAGCCCCTGGTGAGCTGGGTTCAGGGTCTGCCCGACCAGATAGGCCAGGTGGAGCTGCCCCCGGTGCTGCTTGAAGCCCTGGCCCAGGCCACCCTGAACCTGCAAGACCTGATCGCGGCTTTTACCCAAATTCTCCTCCAGGCCCTGCAGGGGGTGCTGGCCCAGGGGGGCAACCTGCTGGGCTTTTTTTCCTCCCTGCTGGGGGGGGCCTTTCAGCTCCTCACTGTGATCACCATTTCCATTTACCTGCTCTACGACCTACCCCGGGTGGGCGCAGCCATTTTCAGGGCCATTCCCGAGCCTTTTCAGCCTGCGGCGAAGGAGCTGCTCCGGAAGGCCGACCTGGCCTTTGGTGGGTATGTGCGGGGTACGATTCTGGGTGCAGTGGCCAACGGAGGGGTGGTGGCTTTGGCGATGTACCTCTCCTTTGGGGTTTTTCAAGGCTTTGGCCTGGAAGTACTTACCCAGGCCATGGTGCTGGGTTTTTTGGCCTTTGTTTTCAGCTTCGTCCCGGTGCTTGGGGTGATCATCTCGGCCATTCCGGCCCTGGTGCTGGCCCTGCCTCTAGGCTGGCTGGCCTTTGGGGTGGTGGCCCTGGCCCTTTGGCTTTGCAACCAGGTTTCGGGGATAATCTGGCCAGTTATCATGGGCCGAACCACCAGCCTGCATCCGGTGACCGGTATCGCTGCGGTCCTGATCGGAGCCTCTCTTATGGGGCTGGGTGGGGCTTTACTGGCGGTGCCATTGGCGGCTTTCCTCAAGTTGCTCTACACCGACTACTACCTGCGCAGCCGCTTTTACCGGGAAGGCTAGTCAAGCACCCCGCAAGAGGTCTTGCACAGCTGAATCAACGGGCCTTTTCGCCTTCCAGCAAACGCTCCATGCGGGGCCTGGGTTGGGGGGAGTCGGCGTGCGGGCGCTTAGACATCCCAGTAGTCGTCGGGGTAGGGCAGCCCCACCGCCTGGGCAAAGGCCTGTAAGCCCAGGCGGTCGGGCACCTCCAGGTGGTAGCGGAAGTTCCACAGGTAGTGCTGCATGAGCCTTTCGGGCACCCCCAGGCGCTGGGCCTCGCGCCCGGCCACCGCAGCCAGGTTGCCAAGGCCCAAGGAACGCGCCTGGCGCAGCCTGCGCACAATTTCCGGTGGGGGCGGTGCGTTTTTCCGGGTGGTCCAGACCGCAAACACAAAGGGCAGGCGGGTCCGCTCAAACCACTTCATGGAGAGGTCGGTGATGCGGATGCCCTCGAGCTCGCTGGGCACCTGGTGCACCGACTCGGGAATTACCGACAGCAAGCTGCAGTAGGCCGCAATGGCCTGGTCGCCTATGAGCAAAACCCCGTCATAGCGCTCCAAGAGCTCCAGGCCTCCTCCTTCTGGGATGAGCTCGGCCCTCACGCCGTCGGCTTTTAGTAAGTAGCGCAGGAGCTCTACCGAGGTAGCGCTTTCGGTGGTGATGGCTAGGTGCTTCAGTGCCTCCCAGGGCTTTCGGTGAAAGAGGTTTACCGAGTAGACCGGCCCCAGGTCGGCGATGCTGAAGTCGGGCAGGGGTCTGAGCCGGTCGGCGTTTTTCAGGTAGAAGTAGGAGGACACCAGGCTCAGGTCCACCGAGCCCTCCAAGAGCCACTGGTTAAGCTGGGTGGGCACCCCGTAGCGAAAGGCGATACCATCGCCTTCCTCCAGGAAGTGGTACAGGGGAGCCACGTTGGCATAGCGGGGAATCCCGAGGATGTAGCTCATATCCGAAAGGAGCGGCTCTCGCTGGGGCCCTATTCCTAGGGGCTTGGGGCAGCCTCCATATCGTAAACCCTCAGTTCGTTGTAGAGGGCATCGCGCTCTACGGGTATTCGGCCGGCTGCCCGGATGAGCTCCACCATCTTTTGCCTGGAAAGGCCCAGCGGGCTGGTGGCTCCGGCGGCGTGGGCGATGTGCTCCTCGATGATGGTGCCGTCAATGTCGGAGACCCCCCAGTCGAGTGAGACCTGGACCAGTTCAGAGGAGATCATCACCCAGTAGCCTTTGATGTGGTCAAAGTTGTCTAGGTAGAGCCGGGCCACGGCCAGATTGCGCAGGTCGTCCAGGCCAGTGGTGAACTCGGTCTTGCCTAGGTTGAAAGCCAGCGCATTGGCGTCGGGCTGGAAGGCCAGGGGAATGAAGCTGTAGAAGCCGCCGGTTTCGTCCTGCAGCCGGCGCAGCCGGTCCATGTGGTCAAGCCGCTCTTCCAGGGTTTCGATGTGGCCGTAGAGCATGGTGGCGTTGGTGCGTATGCCCAAGCTATGGGCCTCGCGGTGGATTTGCAGCCACTTCTCGGCCTTGACCTTGTTTTTGGCGATCTGCCGGCGCACCCGCTCGGCAAAGATTTCCGCGCCCCCCCCGGGCAGGGCGGCTAAGCCCGCTTCCTTGAGTTCTCGTAGGACCTCGAGGGTCGGTTTTTTGCTGATTCTGGACAGGTGTTCTATCTCGGCTGCGGTAAAGGCCTTGATCTGGAGACCAGGGAAGTTTTCCCTCAGGGCCCGCACCATGGCTGGGTAGTAGCTCCAGGGGCGGGTGGGGTGGTGGCCGCTGGACATGTGCAGCTCGGTGAGGCCCGGTTCCCACTTTTCCCGCACCTTAGCCACCACCTCCTCCACGTCGTAGTCCCAGGCCCGGGGGTCGCCCTTCCGGGCAGCAAAGGCGCAGAATGTGCAGCCCACGTAGCAGATGTTGGTGAACTCAAGCCTGAGCGAGTGCACAAAGTAGGTCTTGTGCCCGTGTTTTTGCTCCCGCACCCGGTTGGCCAGCCACATCAGGGTGGGGTAGTCGGGGGTTTGGTAGAGGAGCATGCCCTCCTCAAAGCTCAGGCGCTTGCCGGCTTCGACCTTGTCCACAATGGGGGCCAGCCGCAGGTCGCGCAGGGGAGGGGTGTAGCGGTCGCCCGTCATTGGGGAAATCCTAACACCCCGGCCCCGTTTGGATTGTGCAGCTGGTGGGGGAACAGGTGGTTGGCGGCCCTTGGGAGCCTGGGTTTTCAGGGGGTCTTCGCCGTTTTGGTCGGTAGGGGGGGCAGGCCCAGGGCAGTCCAGCGCTCGTCCACCTGCCGCACGACCTTTGGGTCCATCGCAATTTTAGGTGGCCAGGGGCGCTCAAAGCCCTCCTCAGCCAGCTTCCGGGTGCCGTCCAGTACCAGCACCGGTCCTTCTACCCCCTGCATCACCCAGGCGTCCCGCTCGGGATCTATGTTGTTGAGCACCGCCCACATAACCTCGTCAAACTCCAGGCGGGTGTCGGCGTCGGTCAGCAGCATCAGCCGGATGCCCCTGCTTTGGGGGGTGCTCAGGAGCCTTTCCGCTACCGCTCGAGCCTGGTGCGGCCGGGTCTTCTCAAAGGTGGCCATCCAGATGCCGGGAAGCTGGGCCTGCCGTACACCGGGCAGTTCAGGGAGCCGAGGGTGGGCCTGGAGCGTAAAGGGCAACTCCCCTCCCTCCTCGGGTAGCTTGCGGGTTCCGTCCAGGATGAGTTTTCCGCCGTAGCCCATGGCCCGGCTGCTGTGGTCCAGCACGTCTATGGGTCCGCGGGAGATAAGGGTATCCCGTCCCGGCAGCGCGTGCTGGAGGGCAGCCTGGAGGGAGGCTGGGCCCTTGAGGGGGGCTTCGGCATCCAGCACCACCAGCACCTTGGCAAACATCATCTGGCCCAGGCCCAGCAGGCCGTTGGCCACCTTGTAGGCCTGGCCGGGGTAGGCTTTTTCTATCCCCACGTTGACCCAGTTGTGGGCCACCCCGGCTGGGGGCATGTGGTAGTCCCGAATCTCCGGGAGGATGAGCTGGGCGGCAGGTAGGAAGAGGCGTTCGGAAGCCTCTATGAGGTAAGCGTCCTCCATGGGGGGGCGCCCCACGATGGTGGTGGGGTAGACCGGGGTTTTGCGGTGGGTGATGGCGGTAACGTGGAAACGGGGGTAGAAGTCCTCCGGGGTGTAGAAGCCGGTGTGGTCCCCAAAGGGCCCCTCCAGCACCAGGTCCTCGGCAGGGTCCACATAGCCCTCCAGGACGAACTCGGCCTCGGCGGGGACGGGCAGGTCTACCGTCACGCCGCGGGTCAGCTCGACCGGCTTTCCCCGGAGAAATCCAGCCAGGTTGAACTCGTTGACGCCCGGGATAGGGGGCACTGGGGCGGTGGCGGCATAGGTCAGGATAGGGTCGCCGCCTAAGGCTACGGCCACCTCGAGCCGCCGTCCCAGCCTCTTGGCCTTTTCGTAGTGCCGCCGACCCACCTTGTGAAGCTGCCAGTGCATGGCGGTGCTCCTTCGGTCCAGCACCTGCATGCGGTACATACCCAGGTTGAGCTCCCCGGTCTCGGGGTCTTTGGTGATGACCAGCGGCAGGGTGATGTAGGGCCCTCCGTCCAGGGGCCAGCACTTGAGGATGGGAAGCTGGAAGAGGTCCACTGCCTCGCCCCGCAGCACCACTTCCTGTACCGGCCCACCTCGCACCCGCCGAGGGAAGAAGCCCTTGAGCTGGCCCAGCTTGGGAAGCAAGGTTAGGGCGGCCCTCAGCCCACCCCCGCCAGGGTTGAGCCGCAGCAGGTTCCCTACCCGGACGGCCAGCTCATCCAGGCTTCGAACCCCCATGGCCCGGGCGGTGCGCTCAGCGGTGCCAAAGCCACCGATGAAAACGGGAAACCGGTGCCCTTTTACCTTTTCGAAAAGCAAGGCGGGCCCCCCCGCCTTGACCATCCGGTCGGCAATCTCGGTGATTTCCAGCTCGCAGGAGACCGGCTCGCGTACCCGCACCAGCTCTCCACGTCCCTCGAGGTCGGCGATAAAGGCTTGGAGGTTCTTGTACATCTGCCACAGAATAGCCGATGGCTCCGGGCAGAACATGGGGGTATGCTGCGATGGCCTCTGTGCCTTTGGGCACGACACCCTCTGGAAAACCGTGTAAACTTACGGAGAAGAGCCCATTACGGGGCATCCGAAAGAACGGCTATGCGTTATTCAGTCGGAACACACCGCCGCCGACCCAAGCGCGGCATGCGCCAAAACACTGTGCCACGGTCCCGTCGCCGGGTTACCTCGGCAGGAGGGGTGGTGTTGCGCGAGCGCCCCGGAGGTAGAGGACTGGAGGTCTTGCTCATCGCCATCAAGGACGGGCGGGTGTGGAGCTTGCCCAAGGGCCAGGTGGAGCCAGGGGAGCACTACCCGCAGACCGCCGTGCGCGAGGTTTGGGAGGAGACCGGCATCCGGGCAAAGGTGCTGGCCCCTTTGGGTAGCATCCGGTATCACTTCACGGTGCGGGACGATGGGGTTCAGACCACCGTGACCAAGGAGGTACACCACTTCCTCATGGGGTACGTGGCGGGGCTGCCCCGTCCCCAGAAGGAGGAGGTGGACGGGGTGGACTGGGTGCCGGTGCGTGAGGCTTTGCGCCGGCTAGTGCACCAGAACGAGCGGAATGCGGTGCTACGGGCCCTGGCCTGCTGGGAGGCCTTGGTGCCCACCGGGGCTAAGCCGAAGTAGTTTGGTCCAGGGCTGCCCTGAGCTGGGGCATCCCTTTGAGCACCAGGTAGCGGACCACCCCGGTGCCCCCGGTTCCCCGCAGCGCGAGCACGAGGGTAAAGCGGGGGTTGATGCGGCTTAGCAGCAGGGTTTTGCCCGGATACTCCAGGGTCATCGTCTGCACCGCGGTGAGCTGGTACCTCTCCCCTAGCACCCCCGCGATGGAGAGCAGGGTATGTAGGTAGGTGGCCAGCAGGTCGGGTTCCTCAACGGGCTGGCCAGCCCAGGCCCGCAACTGGCCGCCCGGGCCGATGATCAGCGCGGACTCCACCTCGGGTTTGTCGAGAAAGGGTTTGAGTTCTTCCTGCAGACGGTCCAGCGGCTCCGAAGCCTGTGGAGGGAGAGGGGGCTGGGGTGCTTCGGGCACTTCGGCAGGGGGAGAGGGGGCGGCGTAGCTCGCTTTGAGGGCCCGTTCAATTTTGGGGAACAGGTCGTCGGGCGTGAAGGGTTTGGAGACCACGTCAAAGGCCCCGGCTTGACGGGCTTGGGCGATTACGCCGTCGTTGATGATTCCGGAGATGAGGATGACCGGCACGCCCTGGGTGGCCTGGTTGCTCTTTAGCTTCTGACAAAGCTCAAATCCGCTCATTCCCGGCATGACCACGTCGGCGATAACTAAGTGGGGAGCGTTGCGGTGGATGGCTTCGAGGCCTTGTTCGGCGGTCTCGCTGGTGGTGACACTGAGGCCGCGGGTGGAGAGCAGGCGCTCCAGCACCTTGCGCACGCTGGTGCTGTCGTCCACGACTAAGACTCTAGCTCCTTGCATAGCTAAGCCAATGGTAGGGGCTGGCTGGAGTTATGGTGGTGATGTGTAACCATTACGGGCAGTGCCAGGGGTTTTCAGTGCAAACCTTGCTGTCGGTGGTCTATTTCCACCGCTAGCGAAAGGAGCAGCTGGTCGGTGCTTTTACGGATGGTGATGGGTTCTAGGAAAAAGTCGGCCTCGCTTAGGGGTTCAAAGTGGAAGCGACCTTGCTTGGAGTTCTCGGCTTTCAGGAGAAGCTGCAAAACCGCGTCTTCTCCGGTTTTCTCGCCGTATTCAGCATGGATAAGCTGGCCTTTGCTAAAAAGCCAGGTGGCCTTTTCCCTATCAATTTCCAGGCGCAGCCGTCCGGTCTTGGCCGATTTAGCCAGCCACTGAGCCAGTTCAAAGAGGTTCATGTCCCCCAGGTAGCCCTGGATGCCGCCATTGCCGGGCTCGGTGCCGTGGGTTTTGCGGGTAAGCTCCAGGATGAGCCGGTAAGCGCTGCGAACCACCTCCGCGGCCGGGGTGTGGGTGGGCAACACCAGGTCAAATTCGCCGGTCTGGGCAGGGGGTGTGTCCGAGAGCAGGATGAAGGGCACCAGGGCGAGCTGAGGGTCGGAGCGAACCATTTCAAAGAACTCGAGGCCGCTCAGGTCGCGGAGTGTGGGGGTGCTCACGATAACATCGGGGCGGTTGCGCTCCAGCAGGGTCATGGCGTAGAGGGCGCTGTCCTCAATCCGCGCCTCGAACCCCGACAGGGCGAAGCTCTCCTTGAGCGAGGCGCCTTGGGTGGGTTGGCCGGTCAGGATCAGGGCCTTCATCTGGGAAGCTCCTTTGGGGGCTAGTTGGCCCGCAAGAAACGCTCCAATTCTACCTCGTTGGCGGGTTTGGTCAGGTACGCGTTGGCCCCCAGCTCCAAGGCCAGGTCGCGGTGCTTGGGGGAGGCCCGGGTGGTCAGCACGGCCACCGGTAGGTGGGCCAGGTGAGGGCGGCGGCGCACCTCTTCCAGCAGCTCAAAGCCCGAAAGCCGGGGCATCTCGAGGTCGGTAACGATGGCCCGGAAGGGTTGCTGTTCCAGGAGTTCTAGGGCCTCTTGTCCATCGGCAGCGGTAACCACGGGGTAGCCGGCTTTGCGCAGCATCTGGGCCACCACCTTGCGCACCGAGAGGGAGTCGTCCACCAGCAAGATGGGCAGGTGGTGGGGGGCTTTGGCCTCGGCTCGAGCGGGGGCAGGGGCAGTGGTGGTAAGGGAGAGCAACCCGCTGGGGCTTAAGACCAGGATGACCTCACCGGTGGGGGAGAGCGTGGCCCCCATCAGGTGGGGCAGTGCGGTGAGGGGAGCCCCCAGGGGTTTGACCAGGGCTTGCTCCAGGCCGATGAACCGGTCGGCGGCCAGGGCAACCCACCGGCCGCCTCGACCTTCTACCAGGGCCAGCGCGTACTCCTCCGAGGTTTCCGATTCGGCCAGGCCCAGAAGGGCCGCTAGGGGAAGGATGGGAACGGGCCCTCCCTCGTAGACCACCTCGAGCTGGCCCCGGGGTGCGCTGAGCAGGGTGAGAAGGCTTTCCCGGGGCAGGGCCAGTTTCTGACCGCCCACCTCGAGCAAGAGCAGCTCGGCGACCACCAGGTTTTGTGGAATGCGCAGCCGAAAGGTGGTGCCCAAGCCTTCCCGGGTTTCCACGCTCAGCTCCCCCCGCAGGCGGCGCACCGTGCTGGCCACCACGTCCATCCCTACCCCCCGCCCGGCCACGTCGCTCGGGTTTTCGGCGGTAGAAAGCCCGGGGATGAAAATCAGCTCCAGCGCCTCCTCAGGGCTCAGGGCCGCCACCTCGGCCTGGGTGCGCAACCCCTTCTCCACAGCCCTCCGCTTGAGGGCCTCCAGGTTGATTCCCCGTCCATCGTCGCTCACCTCCACCACCAGGGCGTTGCGCTGGGCGTAGGCTCGCAGGGTCAGCGTGCCCTTGGGCTCCTTGCCCCGGGCTACCCGCTCCTCGGGGCTTTCGATGCCGTGCGTAAGCGCGTTGTTGACCAGGTGGATGAGGGCTTCGGACAGGCCGTCCAGAACCACCGAGTCCACCTCCACCGCCTCTCCATGGAAGCGCACCTCTACCTGCTTGGGGCCTGCAAGTTGTTGTACCTGCCGGGCCAGGCGCTGGTAAAAGCGCTCGATGGGCACCAGCCGGGCCCGGCCCACCTCCCTCCGTAGGGCCTGCGCCAGGTTGCCGAAGCCTTCGGTTTCCTGCCGGAAGGTCCTGATCTGCTCGCCCAGGGCGCTTCCCACCTCCGATAGGTCGTTGGTCATCTCCTGGATGGAGCGGGCCAGGATGTTGAGGTCGTCGTAGCGGTCAAACTCGAGTTCGGTGAAGAGCTCCCGCACGGTCTTGCCCAGGGTGTTCTGAGGGGCCGGGGGCTGGGGGGGCTCTGCCGAGGGGGAAAGCCGGGGATTCAGGTAGCGGGCCTCAAAGTCCGCGGTGGTGCGGAGCAGGCGTTGCCGGGCGGTCTCGAGCAGGGCCCCCAGCTCCTCAAAGCGCTGGACCAGGAGCTCCAGCCGGGAGCGGGCCGCTAGGACTTCCCCGGCGATGTTGAGCAGCGCATCCAGCCGCTCTAGGCTGACCCGTACCGAGGCGGTACGGCTGGGGTGGTTTTGTGGGGGTGGGTTGGAAGGCGGGCTGGGTTCAGTGGGGGTTGGGCTGGCGGGCTCCTGGCCCAGCAGGGCGTCCAGGTGGCCCTGCGTTCGCTGCAGGGCCTGCGGAAGGGTTAGGGCAGCCTGGGGATCTTTGCCTTCAGCTACCGCAACCATCTGTCCCAGCAGCTCAACCCCCTCCAGAACCACCTGGGCGGTCTCGGGGTCCCAAGCCCGGCGGCCCTCGCGGACCTCTACCAGCAGGTCCTCAAGCCGGTGAGCGAGGGTGCCGATGGGCCTGCAGCCCACCGAGTAGGCCGCTCCCTTGACGGTGTGCATGGCCCGGAAGAGGGTTCGGAGAGCCTCCTCAGCTTTCCCTCCTTCCATCTGCAGCAGGGCCTGGCTGGCCAGGTCTAGGTTTTCCAGGGTTTCAGGGGCAAAGAAGTCCCAGAACTCCTGGTTTTGCCCGTGGAAGCGGACCAGCTCCGCCACCACTCCCCCGTCCTGGGGGGGCAGAGGGGGCGGCTCGGCCTCGTTTTCTGCTGGGAGGGTAAAGGCTTCGGGGTTGAGGGCGGTCAACTCTTGGATGAGGGCGGCTGCCCCCAGCCGGCCCAGCTCGAGGCCTACCGGTCCCTCCTTGCCGGTGATGGCGATGTTCTCCAGGGCGGTGGTGAGCACCGCCGTCGCTTGCTCCATGAACTCAACAACCTTTTCCCGCTGGGCCTCGGTGTAGCGCGGGGCGCCTTCCAGGATGCGCTCAGTCAGGGCCCCCAGGTGGGCGGTCTGAGGGAAGCCGTAGAGGCCGGCCGAGCCCTTGAGCCGATGGGCCATCACCACCAGTGGCTCGTGCCGCCCAATGGCCAGGAACTCCGCAGCCTGTTCAAAAACCGCCACGGTCTCCCAGGCCTCGTCCAAAAAGCTTTGCAGGAGATCGGGCGTTGTGGTGGACATGTGGAACCCCTACGACAAGCGGAACCGGGCCAGGTTGCCCGCAAGCTGGGCGGCCAGAATGCGCATCCCTTCGGCCGAGCGGCGGCCTTCCTGGCTTTGCTCGTTGGTTTTCTGGGCGGTCTGGGCAATCTTCTGCATGGCCTGATCTACCCGCTCCACCGCACCTACCTGGATCTGGGCCAGGCTCGAGATTTCCTGGGCTAGGTGGGCTGACTGGGCGGCGAGCCGGGCGATATCCTCCAGGCGGCTTCCCGCGGTTTGGGCTACGGTGTGGCCGGTCGTTACCTCCCGCACGCCTTCCTGCACCCGTTCCACCACCCGTTCAACCTCGCCTTGCACCTGCTGGACCAAAGCGCCTACCCGGGCAGTCTCGCGGGCCGATTCTTCGGCCAGCTTGCGGATTTCTTCAGCCACAACAGCAAAGCGGCGTCCCGCTGGGCCTGCTCCGGCAGCTTCAAAGGCGGCGTTCAGGGCCAGCAGGTTGGTTTGGGAGGCGAATTCCTCGAGCACGCGGGTTATGCTCTCAATTTCCGCCGAGCGCTCCGCCAGTTTTTGCACGCTTTCAGCGATGGCCTGCATCTCGCCTCGGATGTCGCTCATGCTGGAGAGGGTCTGGGTTACGGCCTGCTGGCCCTGCTGGGCGGCCTCGAGCGTCTCCTGTGCGGCCTGTGCGGCACCGCCAGCTCGCTCAGCCATCTGCCGAATTCCCTGGCTGAGCTGGCGAGTCTCCTCCTGTACCTGACGAACCTCCCCGGCTTGGGTGAGTGCGCCCATGGCGATGGATGCGGTGAGCTGGTCTACCTGGGTGGCGCTCCGGTTCACCGACTCGGCGGCCTCCTTGACCCCCTTGAGCAGGTGAGCGATCTCCTCCACGGTGAAGTTAACCGCGTCCACCACGCTACCCAGCACGTCCTCGGTTACCTCGCCCCGACGGGTCAGGTCGCCCTTGGCTATCTCGGTGGCGACGTCCAGGAACCGGCGCACGTTTTCCTGAAGCCGCAGACCCCGCTGGCGCTCCGCTTCTTGCTGCTCCATCAGGCTTCTCAGGGTCAGGATGGATTGGTTGAGGGTCTTACCCACCAGGCCCAGCTCGTCCCTCGAGCGCAGCCGAACCAGGGAGGAGAGGTTCCCCCGGCCCAGCTCGGCCGCGGTCTTGCTCAGCTCGCCCAGGGGGGCCAGGATGGAGTTGAGCACCCCGAGGATCAGCCAAAGGGAGAGGGCCAGGGCGAAGAGTACGATGAACAAGCTGAGCACCTGCCGGTTGACCAGGTGGCCCAGCCGCTCGTCCAGCGCGCTGTTGAGCTGGTTAAAGCTCGCGTTCTGGAGGGCAAAGTAGGCTTCGATGGGCCGGCTTAGTTGCTCGTAGAACAGCGTCGGGTTGAGGTTCATCCGTCGGCTGAGCACCTCTCGGCGGGCCAGCTCTACTGCTCCTTCGGTAATGGCTCGAGCTGAGGAAACCTGCTCGCCAAGGCTGCTTTCCAGGTTGGGGCTGGCCTGGAGGGCGTTTTGTATGGAGCGCTCCAGGCTGGCCGTAACCGAGGGAATCTCCCAGGGCTGGCTGTTGCGGCTGGTCAGGGCCATCAGCAGACCGCTGAGACGGCGTTCTTGATCGGGGCTAAGGGTTTTGGATTGCAGCGCTGCGCTGCCCAACCCCTGCACCAGGCTTAGGGCCTCCATGACCTGGGGCAGGCGGTAGACCACGCTGTCCACCAGCCAGTAGACCTGGACGGTGGGGTCGAGCAGGAGGTTTGACTGGGCGGCAATCTGCTCGTTGAGGGCAAAGAGCTGCTGGACCAGCTGGGTGTGCTCCCGGATGTAGAGCTCAGCGTTGGTGTTCAGGGCCAGGGTGGTGTCCCAACGAACCTTTAGGGCCTCCAGCCTTTTGCCTAGGCCTAGGGGGTCGCCCTCGCTGCGAAGGGTCTGCTCCAGCAGGGCGAAGCCGCGGTTGACCTCCTCGGCCTTTTGGCTCCGTGGAATCGCCAGTTCCTGGTTTCCGGACAAGACCGCCGCGCTCATGCTCCGGTGTTCGGAGATGTTTTTGATGAGGGTGCTGGTGTGCTGGAGCAGCAGCGCCCCTTGCTTTTCTGCCCGCACGAAGTTGATGTCGGCCTGCTGCTCCAGCACCAGCGAAAAGAGCAGGTAGAAAAGGGGGAACAGCAGGGGGAGTACCAGAAGCGCCAGCTTGTAGGGGATGCGCAGGTTGCCGAAGAACCCAGTGATGGGTGCCTCTAGAAGCTCGGCGTCTACCCGCAGCTTGCGCGGTTGGGCACCCAGGAGGCCCACCTGTTTGACCTCGACTTCGTGGAATTCGCGCTGCAAGGCCATCATCTCCTCCGCTTAGGCGGGCAGCCGGAAGCGCGAGAGGCCCTGGTTTAGCTGTTGGGCCAGCGCTTGCAGCTCCTCAGCAGTTTGGCGGCCCCTGCGGCTTTCCTCGTCGGTCTGCAGGGCGGTGTTGTAGATGTCCTGCACCAGGTCGGTTACCCCCTCAACCCGGGTCACCTGCGCCTCTGCAACCTTGGCCAGGCGGCGGGCCGCCTCTGCGGTCTGCTGGGAAAGCGCGGCGATTTGCTCGAGCTTGTTACCCGCCTCGGTGGCAATGCGATAGCCCTGCTCCACCTCCCGGGTGCCGCCTTCCACCGAGATCACCACGCCCTGAATCTCGCTTTGGATGCCCTTGACCAGCTGGCTCACACGCTGGGCCGCACGGGCGGCGTCCTCGGCCAGCTTGCGCACCTGGTCGGCCACCACCGCAAAGCGGGCGCCGGCCTCGCCGGCCCCAGCGGCCTCAATGGCGGCGTTCAGGGCCAGCAGGTTGGTTTGTTTGGCGATGCGGGAGATGGTGTCCACCACCTCGGAGATTTCCAGCGAGCGGTCGGAAAGGCCCTTGATGCTCTTGGAGATGCTCTGTACCTCCCGGCGGATGTTCTGCATGCCAAAAAGGGTGTTCTGCACAGCGGTTTGCCCTTCGAGAGCAACCTCCTTGGCCCGCAGCACCAGGGCTGTGCCCTCAAGGATTTGCTGGGTCATCCGGCGAATCTCATCGGTGGTGTCCAGGGCCTCAATGCGAGCCCGGGCCGAAAGCTCGGCCTGAGACTCGGCTTTTTCCTGCACCCGCCTCGAGCTCTCGGCCATCTGGGTTGCGCCTTGGTTCACCCTCTCAGCAGCGGTTTGCACCTGTTTGAGCAGGTAGGCGATCTCCTCTACGGTAAGGTTCACCGCGTCCACCACGTTGCCCAGCACATCCTCGGTCACGCGGCCCCGCTTGGTCAGGTCGCCCTGGGCAATCTCCATGGCCACGTTCAGGAAAGCCGCAATGTTTTCCTGCAGGAGGCGGCTTTGGCGGAGTTGCTCCGCGTCGGCCTCGGCTTTTGCCCTGAGCTGGGCCACGCTGTCGTTGAAGGTGCGGGCCAGCGAGCCCAGCTCATCGGCCGACTGCACCGGCACCTGTACGCTCAGGTCGCCCTTGCGGAGCCGGTTGGAGGCTGCGAAGAGCTGGGCCACCGGCTGGGCGATGGAGCGGGCCACCGCGCCCACCAGGGTAAAGGTGAGGGCCAGGGCCAGGGCGATGCCCACGAAGATCAGAAGTTGCTCCTCTAGGAGCGTAGCGATGCGCTGTTCCACCAGCCGCTCTATCCGGTTCATTAGGGCCAGGTTGTAGGTCTCCAGCCCCTCCAGGGCCTGGTCAAAGGCCGCGGTGTACTGGCTGGGCCGGTAGGTGAGGCGGGGTGGGGTGGCCACTTCATTGACCGCCAGGGCGTAGGCCTCCCGGACCAAGGCGTCGGCTCGGGAATAGTCCTCCAGGAGGGGCTCCAGGCCTGGGTTGAGCCGTGCCGCACCCTCCAGCTCCCGGGCCAGCTCGCTCAGGGTCTGGTTGATGCGGCGAGCCATGGCGCTTACCTCCACCCGCTCGGCAGGGCTGAGGCTTCCCCGGCTCAAGGCGTACTGCCCCAGGTTGCGCAACCGGGAAAGCTCCAGGTAAAGCCCCGGAAGGCTGTCGATCACCGAGCGTTGTAGGTAGTGGATGTCCACTGCGGGGAGCATGGACAGGCCTGACTGGTTTCCGGTCTCCTCCATCAGGTCGCGCACTTCCTGAGCCAGCACCTGGCTGGCTTCAAAGCTGTTCAGCGCGCTGATGGTCGGACCCTGGTTTTTGATCCGCTCCCAGTCGTAGCGAATTTGGGCGATTTTTTCGGTTAGCCCCCAGCCCCAGCGCTCACCCAGGGTGGTGTTGAGCTGGCCTAACTCCTCCAGCCAGGCGTCTACCTGTGCGGCAATGGTCTCGGCCTGGGCACTTTGGGCCTCCAAGGCCCGCTGATACTGGCTACTGCCGAAGAGCAACTTCTGGACCACCCTTAGGTAGTCCAGACCGACGTAAGCGCTGTAGCTGGCCTCAAAGCGCTGGGCATTCTCGCGGTACAGCAGGAGCGTGGTCAGGGCGATGGGGGCTAGGAAGGCCAGACTGATTAGGAGGAGCTTCTGCCAAATTTTGAGCGAACCCAGCACCCCTCCGCTGGGGAGGAGCAGGGTGGTGCCAGGGGATGGGGCGCGCCGCCAGGGAGGGCGTAGGGCGGCGGGTTTGGGGCTGGGCTGGGTCATGTTTCCACCTCCAGGCCGTGGTCACTGGCGCTGTCCAGCAGGAAACCGGCGAAAAGGGGGAGTGCGCTGAGGGCAACCGCCAGGAGAATGAAAAGGTTGAGGGAAAGGAGGCCCTGCAGAACGACCTGGGCGTGGGGGGTATCAGGGTTGGGGGTGAAGCGAACCGCCAGCATGGCGGTGTAGTGCATGAGGGGGATGGCCAGGCCGGTTAGGGTAGCGGTAAGCAGGTTGCGCATGGGTACTCGGTCGAAAGCAGGGCTGGTGAGGGTCCACATCCCGAAGGTGCCCAGCGCTATGGCCACCAGCAAGGAGAGGGCCACCAGGGGTGGGTTGAAGCTTAACTTGGCATCAAGCTGCATCGCCAGCATGCCGGTGTAGTGCATGGCCCCGATGCCGGTGCCCAGGAAGAACCCTGCCCCCAGCACCCCGAGCCCCCCCACCTTAGGCCTGCGTACCATTTGGAAAGCGGCCGCAGCCCCCAGGATGGCCAGCAGGACGGAGACCAAAGTGAGCAGGGGATCGTAAGAGACCAGCAGGTTCTCAAGCCGTAAAGCGGTCATGGCGGTAAAGTGCATGGCCCAGACCCCCATTCCGTAGGTGAAGGCGCCCATCCAGAGCCAAAGGGGGCTTCGGTTGCCCTGGCGCAGCCGGCGGATGACCACCAGGGCGGCGTACGAGGCAAAGATGGCGATGAAAAACGAGGTCCCCACCAGCAGGGGGTCGTGGTGCATTGGAAGGTGGTTCTGTTCCATATCAACTCCTTTCCACCCGGCCTGGGAGGATTGGCCGGGGGGAGGAAACCTCCTGGGAGAGGTAGGTGAGAAGGCGGGGAGGGTCTAGGAGACCAATTGGCCTGCCTCCTTCCTCCACCAGGCCGCTGAGAACGGGGGTCTGGCTGGGCCTTGGATTTGACAGAACAGCGTGGGCGAGCCCGACCACCTCGTCAATCCAGAAAGCCAGAGGTTGCCCTGCCGCATCCACCAGGGCGGCCAGTCCTGGCTCAGCTGGGATGGTCTCTAGAACCAGGCTCAGGTCAAAGAGGGGAACCGCCTGGCCCTGGTGGGCGAAAAGCCCCAGCAAGGGCCTGGGTACCAGAGGTACAGGGGTGAGCTGTCCCACCTCCAAGACCCCCTTGAAGGCCTTTGGGGCTATTCCCAAAAGAGTACCGCCCAAGCGCAGCACCCAGATTGGCCCGAAGGCGGCGGGGGTCATGGGGTAGCCTAGAGCAGTTCCTGCACCGCTTTGCGCAAGGCCTCAGGGGTGTAGGGCTTGGTTAGATAGCCGTTGGCCCCTTGCCGCTTGCCCCACTCGATGTCGGTGGGTTCGCCCTTGGAGCTTATGATCAGCACGGGGATGTGCTTGGTGGCTTCGTTGCGCCGCAGCGAGCGTAGGATTTCGTAGCCGTTGCGGCCCGGCATTACCACGTCCAGCAGCACCGCATCGGGCTTTTCCGCTTCTATGCGTTGCTCCACGTTTTCGCTGCCCTGGTAGAGCACCACTTGGTGGTAGGGGGAGAGAGCACTTTCGATTAGCTTCAGGTCAGCCAGGGAGTCGTCTATTGCAATGAGCTTTGCCATAACTTCCTCCGGTTGCACAGGGGGTGAGGGCGGGCCGCTGTCCTCCCCCGCGGGATACCCCTAAGTTACGCGAACCGTGACTTGCCTCCTGTGACGGATGCACGACCTGGTTTCGGTGGGGCGTTACGTGGGCCAGGGGTGGAGTTGTTTGTGGGAAAATCCCTGTTGGGAGGTGCCATGTTCAGCCATATCTTGCTTGCCTATGACGGTTCTCCGCATGCCCGCAAGGCTGCTATGATGGCTTCCGACCTAGCCCGGCGGTACCGGGCACGGGTGTGCCTGGTTCACGCTTATGACCCTATACCGGCATATCTGGGTGAGCCCTTTTTGCAGGAGGCTATCTCCCGCCGTACCGAGGCGGCAGAGAGGGTTGTGCAGGAGGCCCGCTCCCTTTTAGAGGGCCTCGAGGTGGAGGTAGAGGTTCTGGAAGGGCCCCCGGCGGAGGCCATCCTGCGGGTAGCGGAGGTGCGTGGGGTGGACCTGATTGTTATGGGCACACGGGGGCTAGGCCAGCTCGAGGGGCTGCTCCTGGGAAGCCAGAGCCAAAAGGTTCTGGCTCGCTCCCAGAGCCCGGTGCTGCTCGCCAAGTGAGCTGCTGGGCCGGGTTCCCGGTGGGGATGAGCAGGCAGCAGGGCTTAGCCCCTCTTGCCTAGGCGCTCCTGCACCGCTTTGGCCAGCTCCTCGGCCTTGACCTTGGCTTGCTCGGCGGCCTGCTGTACCTGTTCGCTCAGGTGCTTGAGCTGGTCGGGAATCCCGTCTTTATCCCTGTCCAGACTGGCTTTGAACTCCTCAAACCGGGTCCTGGCCTGCTCGGCGGCCTGCTTGGCCTGGTTTAGAAGGCCCTCGAGCTGGTCTGGAACCCCGTCTTGGTCCCTGTCCAGGCTGGCCCGAACCTCGCTGATCTTGGCCTCGGCTTGTTTGAGGGCGTTTTCGGCGGTTTCTCGGGCCCTTTGGGCGAGTTCTCTGAGGTCCATATCCCCTCCTCTAAACATCCTAGCACCGCAGGATGAGCCAGGTGCAAGCTCAGGCCTCGGCCCAGCCCCGGGCCCGCTCCACCGCTCTTTTCCACCCCCGGTAGAGCCGCTCCCGATGGGCTTCCGGCATCTTGGGAGCAAAGCGCTTCCCGACAGCCCACCGCTTTGCAATCCCGTCTTTGGAGAGGAGCCCCGCCCCCACCGCGGCCAGGTAGGCGGCGCCCAGGGCAGTGGTTTCGATGACCTTTGGGCGAACCACTGGGGCTGCCAGGATATCGGCCTGGAACTGCATGAGAAGCTCGTTGGCGCTGGCCCCTCCGTCCACTCGAAGCTCGGTGAGCCCTAGGCCTGCGTCGGCCTCCATGGCCTCCAGCACCTCCCGGCTTTGGTAGGCGATGGCCTCGAGGACGGCCCGGGCGAGGTGAGCGGCGGTGCTGCCCCGGGTCAGGCCCACAACGGTGCCCCGCGCATAGGCGTCCCAGTAGGGAGCCCCCAGGCCCACGAAGGCAGGGACGAAGTAGACCCCCTCGGTGCTCTCTACCCGGCGGGCCAGGGCCTCCACCTCGCTCGAGTTCTGGATGATTCCAAGGCCATCCCTAAGCCACTGCACCGCCGCTCCAGCCACAAAGACCGAGCCTTCCAGGGCGTACTCGGGTGCCTCTCCCTCGAGCTGCCAGGCCAGCGTGGTGAGCAGGCCGTTTTTTGAGCTCACAGGTTCTCCACCGGTGTGCATCAGGAGGAAACAGCCGGTTCCGTAGGTGTTCTTAGCCATACCCGGCGAAAAGCAAGCCTGGCCGAAGAGCGCAGCTTGCTGGTCGCCGGCCACACCGGTAATGGGGATGGGCGCGCCAAGGAGCTCCGGTAGGGTGTGGCCGAAGAGCCCTGCTGAAGGGTGTATTTCCGGCAGCAGGGCCTTGGGAACGCCCAGGATGGACAGTAGCTCCTCGTCCCAGTTTAGGGTCTGTAGGTTCATCATTAGGGTACGGGAGGCGTTGGAAACATCGGTGGCGTGCACCTGGCCCCCGGTTAGGTTGTAGATGAGCCAGCTATCCACCGTGCCGAAGCAAAGCTCGCCCTTGCTGGCCCGTTCCTTGAGGCCCGGCAGATTCTCCAGTAGCCAGCTTACCTTGGTACCGGAAAAGTAGGGGTCCAGCACCAGCCCAGTTTTCTTGCGAAAAACGGCCTCGTAACCCCCTTCTTTCAGCCCCTCACAGACCCTGGCGGTGCGTCGGTCCTGCCAGACGATGGCCCGGTGTACCGGCTTTCCGGTAGCCCGCTCCCAAATCAGGGTGGTCTCGCGCTGGTTGGTGATGCCCAGGGCTTGGATTTCCTCGGGGTTTACCCCAGCCCGCCCGATGGCCTCGCGGGCCACCTGGAGCTGGGTGTGCCAGATTTCCATGGGGTCGTGTTCCACCCAGCCGGGTTCGGGAAAGTGTTGGGCAAATTCCCTTTGGGCCAGACCGAGGGGCCTTCCCTCCAGGTCAAAGACGATGGCGCGGCTGCTGGTGGTTCCCTGGTCTAGGGCTAGAACGTAGGGCATACCTCCTCCTGGATGGCGATTCTAACGCAGGCTGTCCCTGCTCAAATTTTAGATTTATAATCTAAAAGATGAAACGCCACAAGGAGTTTGCCAACCGCCTGCACGCCCTTTCCCCCCGCTTCGCCTACATCCCCAGAGAGGATCGCTTTCTGATGGACCCGGGGCCCCTCAAGTACCGCTTCAACGTCATTGGGGTGGGGGTTAATGGCCAGGAGCACATCGCGGTGACCCTGCTCGAGGGCCGCTGTACCGTCCACGGGGTCTACGACCCCAACCCTCTGAGTGTGGAGGCGGCCCGCCGGGTCAAGGCCCGCTTTTCCGACGAGCCCCTGGTGGTCTACGAGAGCCTCGAGGCGGCCTGCTCGGACCCCCAGGTGGATGCGCTCATCATCTGCACCCCCAACCACACCCACCTAGAGGTGCTCAAGGTGGCCGTGCAGTCGGGCAAGCACATCCTGTTGGAGAAGCCCATGGCCACCAACATTCCCGATGCCTACGAGATATGGCAGATTGCGCAGAACTACCCTAAAGTGCTCCAGATTGGCCTTCAGTACCGCTATAAGCCCATCTATGTGGAGGCCATCCACGAGGCTAAGGTGCGCCGGAGCCTGGGGGAGATCAAGACCATCACCATCCTCGAGCACCGCGAGCCTTTTTTGGACAAGGTGGGCCAGTGGAACAAGTTTTCCAAATACTCGGGTGGAACCTTGGTGGAGAAGTGCTGCCACTACTTTGACCTCTTTAACCTCTTCGCTGAGTCGCGGCCGGTGAGCGTGTACGCAGTGGGTAGCCAGGCCGTTAACTTCAGGGAATTCGAGTACCGCGGTGAGCGCTCAGATATACTGGACAACGCCTTTGTCATCGTGGAGTACGAAAACGGGGTGCGGGCCAACTTCAACCTCTGCATGTTTGCCCCTATGGTCTACGAGGAGATCGTGATTTGTGGCGACGAAGGACGTCTCAAGGCCAGCGAAGGGGTGAACGGCCAGGCCTACTCCAGGTGGGCGAACTATCTGGAGGTTGTTGCCCTTCCAGACCGTACCTCCCGCACCATGACCCCAAGCTACCCGGCCATCATCGAGGAGACCGGACACAGTGGGGCTACCTACCACGAGCACCTACGCTTCATCGAGGCCATGGACGGCCAGCCCACCTCTGCCGCTACCGCAGAGGAAGGCTTCTGGAGCGTGGTGGTGGGGGTTGCGGCGGAGGAGTCGGTGAGGCGGGGCCGCAAGGTGCTTATTCAGGAGCTGCTGGCCGAGCACGGCCTGGCCCATCTGGCCTAGCCGAAGCGGCCGGTGATGTAGGCCTCGGTGCGCTTGTCCTTGGGCGTGGTGAAGAGCGGGTTGGTGGGGCCGAACTCCACCAGGTCGCCGTTGAGGAAGAAGCCGGTGTAGTCCGAAACCCGTCCGGCCTGCTGCATGTTGTGGGTGACGATGACGATGGTGACGTGCTTCTTGAGCTCGGTCAGGAGGTCCTCGATGGACTGGGTAGAAATAGGGTCCAAAGCGCTGGTGGGCTCGTCCATCAGGAGCACCTCGGGCTCCACCGCCAGGGCCCGCGCGATGCAAAGCCGCTGTTGCTGACCTCCCGAGAGGCTCATGCTGGGAGCATGGAGCCGATCCTTGACCTCGTCCCACAAGGCCGCCTGGGTCAGGGCTCGCTCCACAGCCTCATCCAGAAGGGATTTTTTGCGAATGCCCACCAGCCTGAGCCCGGCCACCACGTTGCCGTAGATGGAGAGGGTGGGAAAGGGGTTTGGCTTCTGAAAGACCATCCCGATCTTGCGCCGCACCTCCACCGGGTCTACCCCGGGGTCGTAGACGTTGACCCCGTCCAGCAAGACCTCTCCCGTAACCCGGGCGTGTGGGGTCAGGTCGTGCATCCGGTTGAGCGCCCGCAGAAAGGTGGTCTTACCACAGCCAGAAGGGCCAATCAAGGCGGTCACCTTGTTGGCGTAGATGGGCATGTCCACGTCGCGCACCCCCGCCTTCTGGCCGTACCAGACGGTAACCCGCCGGGCTTCGATGCGGGTTTTGGCATTCGGATCGGGGGTAATGATCTCGGTGTGGCCGGTTTGTGGGTTGGCTGCAGGGGTGAACTCGCTCATGTTCGCTCCTTAGAAGCGCCCGCGGGTGGCCCAGCGGGCCAGCAGGCTGGTGAGGACCACCAGGGCCAGCAGCACGAGCGCGGCCGCCCAGGCCAGGCGGTGCCAGTCTTCGTAGGGGCTGATGGCGTAGGCGTAAAGCCGCAGCGGCAGCGCGTCCATGGGCTGGGACAGGTTTAGGGTAAGCAGGGTGTTACCGAAGGCGGTGAAGATGAGAGGCGCGGCCTCCCCCGCGGCCCTGGCGGTAGCCAGCAGCATTCCGGTGACCACCCCGCCCCTTGCGGCAGGGAGCACCAGCGAGAGGATCACCCGCCAGCGGGGCAGGCCCAGGGCCAGCCCGGCTTCGCGGATGTTCCAGGGGACCAGCTTGAGCATGCTCTCGGTGGACTTGGCAATGATGGGAACCATGATGAAGGCCATAGCCAGCGCGCCGGAGAAGCCAGAGAAGGAGCCCTGGGCCTTGACCACAAGGACGTAGGCCAGCAGGCCTTTCAGGATGGCGGGCATCCCGTTGAGGGTGTCGGAGAGGAGGCGCAAGGTGGGGTTGAGCTTGTTGTCGGGGTACTCGGCCATCAGGATGCCAGCTGCGATGCCAAAGGGAGTAGCGATGAGGAGACCTGTGCCGGTGATGACGAGGGTACCCACAATGGCTGGGGCCATCCCCCCGCCGGTCTCACCTGGGGGTTTGGGCCCTTTGGTGAAGAAGTTCCAGTCGAGGGAGCTAAACCCGTTGACCACAGCGTAGAACAGGACCAGGGTGAGGGGCAGGGCAGCCAAGATGGTGCCTATGACCACCACGAACAGGATGACCCGGTCGCGGGCGTAGCGGGCTTGTAGGTTGCGCATGGCTTGCTCCTCTCTAGAAGCGCTGCTCACTCACCTTGAGCTTGTTGAGCAGATAGCTGGCCGTAGCGTTGACGATGAAGGCGATGAGGAAGAGGAAGAAACCCACCCCAATGATGGCCGAGTAGTGCAGGTCTTCCACCGCTTCCTTGAGCTCCAGCGCGATGACTGCGGGCATGGTGGAGGCGGGGCCGAAGAGGGTATAGGGCAGGATGTTGCCGTTGCCAATGACCATCGCAATGGCCATGGTCTCGCCCAGGGCCCGCCCCAGGGCCAGCATGGCCCCAGCGAAGATGCCTCCCCGGGCGTAGGGCAGGATGACCATCTGCATAACCTCCCAGCGGGTCGCCCCCAGGGCGTAGGCCCCCTCGCGCTGGGCCACCGGCACCAGGCTGATGGCGTCGCGGGAGAGGGCGGCGGTAAAGGGGATGATCATGCTCGAGAGCACCACGATGCCGGTGAAAAGGCCGTAGCCTGCGGGGTTGCCCAGGTAGCGCACCAGCCACGGGGCATTTTCAGAGGCCCATAGGAAGACCGGTAGGTAGAAGGCCTCGCGCAGGAAGGGGGCCAGCACGAAGATACCCCAGATGCCGTACACCACGCTGGGCACAGCGGCCATCAGATCTACCAGGTAGTTGATGATGCCGGCCAGCCAGCGCGGGGCGTACTCGGCGGTGAAGATGGCCGCTGCCAGGGCCACCGGGACCGACAAGACCAGTGCCGCCAGGCTGGTGATGAGGGTGCCCACGACGTAGGGCCAGATGCCGAACTCAAGCCTGAGCGCGGGGTCCCAGGTGGTACCGGTGAGAAAGCCAAAAAAGCCCTCCTTGTTTATGGTTTGTGAGCCGCCCAGATAGAGGAAGTAGCCCAGACCCAGGGTGAGCGCGATGAGGCTCAGGGCGAGGAGGAGCACCACGGCCAAAAAGATTCGGTCGCCCAGAACGCGGTAGATAGCGGATGTTTTTCGTTTTATAAGTGCGGATTGCGTTGAGGCCTGCTGCATGCGCACACCCTTAGTGTACAAAAGGGTGGGAGCACGGGCTCCCACCCCCTCGAGGGGTCTACTGACCCACAATCTCTTTGCCGATGGGCTTGCCCTGGTAGGTGATGCGGGAGATCAGGGCCAGGGCGCGGGCTTGGGCTACCTCGGTCAGGCGGGCGTAGGTGAGGGGCTCGTTGAACTTCTGTCCTTCGGTAACCACCCACTTGAGCATCTGCACGAAGGCCCGGGCCTCGGCCTCGCTCTTGAAGGCCTTGTTCTTATCGAGCTGCTCGTAGGTCAGGATGTAGGAGAAGCTGGAAACAGGGTAGCCATCGGGGGCGTTGGTGTTGGTCAGGGAGATGCGGGCGTCCCCCGGCAGCACCACGTTGGCTGCGGCGGTAATAGAGGGTAGGTCGGCTACGATGAAGCGGCCTGCCTTGTTCTGCACCGCGCCGTACTGGATGCGGTTTTGAACCGCGTAGGTCACCTCGTTGTAGCCAATGGCGCCAGGGGTGTTGCGCACCACGCCAGCCACACCCTCGTTGCCCCGGCCACCCACCTTGTTGGGGGCCAGCCAGTTCACGCTGTTGCCGCGGCCCACCTTCTGGGCCCACTCGGGCGAGACCTTGGTCAGGTAGTCGGTCCAGACAAAGGTCGTCCCCGAGCCGTCGGAACGGTGCACTACGGTGATGGGCAGGGCGGGCAGGTTCACCCCTGGGTTGAGGCGGGCGATGGCCGGATCGTTCCAGGTCTTGATGTTGCCCAGGAAGATATCGGCCAGCACCTCACCGGTGAAGTTGAGCCGCTGGGTTACCCCGGGCAGGTTGTAGGTGGGCACCACCGCCCCCAGCACGAAGGGGATGTTGAGCGCGGGGGAGCCGGAGTTCCTGCGGATGTCGGCCATCTGCTGGTCGTTGAAGGGGTTGTCGGAGACGCCGAAGTGCACGGTTTGCTCGATGAGCTGCCGCTGGCCTCCGCCCGAGCCGATGGACTGGTAGTTGACCCGTACCTGGCCGTTGGTAACCTTGAGGTATTCGTCGAAGTACTTGGAGA
The DNA here is from genome assembly GCF_025060375.1 of Meiothermus sp. GTDB lineage: Bacteria > Deinococcota > Deinococci > Deinococcales > Thermaceae > Meiothermus. The sequence goes on from NZ_JANXCG010000038.1 coordinate 67,407, forward strand.
GCACCGGGAAGGGGAAGGTGGCCCCAGCCCCGGTGAGGCTCACCTGGGCCAGGCTGGTGCTGGCCAGGCCCAGTAGAGCAGTGGCTATGAGTAGGTGTTTCATCCTCGTGGCCTCCTGTGCGTGGGTGCTCGCCTGCACCCGACGTCCCTAGCTTGTCAAGGTTATGTCATGGAGTTGTCATGCAGGGGGAAAAAGAAGCATGAAAGGTTCTTTGCCCTATGATGGGGCGGTGCGCTGGAGTGGGGTGGTGCTGGCAGGGGGACGCTCGCGCCGTTTCGGTGAGGACAAGGCCCTCTTCCCCTATCGGGGGCGCCCCCTTTTGGCCTGGGTCTGGGCAGGCCTAGCCGAGGCGGAGGAGCGCTTTGTCGTGGCCAACCGCCCTTACCCGGGGTATCCGGTCTACCCCGATCTCTACCCGGGAGGGGAGGTGTTGTCCGGCTTGCACGCGGCCCTGGCCCATGCCAGGTGGGAGTGGGTGGCGGTGGTGGGCTGCGACCAGCCTTTTCTGTCGGTAGAGTACTGGCGCTACATGCGCGGCTGGCTTGCTCCTGGGGTGCTGGCAGTGGTGGCGGGCTGGCAGGATGCGCTAGAGCCCCTGGGCGCCTTCTACCACCGCTCGCTTCTGCCCGAGGTAGAACAGCGGCTTAGGGCTGGGTCGTACAGCCTGCAGAGGCTTCTGCGTGAGGTTCCGCACAGGCAGCTCTCCCGCGCGGGGCTCGAGGCCCGCTTCGGCCGCCACCTCTTCCTCAACGCCAACCGCCCGCAGGACCTGCCCTAGCTCACCCGCAAGCCTGTAGAATAAAGCGCTATGGCTGGCTGGTTCTCGTTTCGTGGGGAGGATGTGGGCATTGACCTGGGCACTGCCTCGGTGCTGATTTACATGCGGGGCAAGGGCATTGTGCTGCGCGAGCCCTCCGTGATTGCGATGGTGAGCGATACCAAGGAGGTCAAGGCAGTAGGGGCCGAGGCCTACCGCATGCTGGGGCGCACCCCGGGCAACATCGTCGCGGCCCGCCCGCTCAAGGACGGGGTGATCGCTGACTACACCCTGACCGAGCGGATGCTCACCCTCTTCATCAAGAAGGTGCTGCCGCCCCTGCGCTTCTTTCGCCCCCAGGTGATGGTGGGGGTGCCCTCGGGGGTGACCGAGGTGGAGCGGCGGGCGGTGGTGCAGGCCATTGTGGAGGCTGGGGCCAAACGGGCCTATCTCATTGATGAACCGCTGGCGGCCGCCATCGGGGCGGGCATTAAGATTGCCGAGCCCACCGGGAGCATGGTGGTGGACATCGGGGGGGGCTCGAGCGACATTGCGGTGATCTCGCTGGGGGGCATTGTCCGCTCCACCAGCTTGCGGATTGCTGGCAACGAGTTCGACGAATCCATCATCCGCTACGTGCGGAGCAAGTACAACCTGCTGATCGGTGAACGCACCGCTGAGGACCTGAAAATCCGGATCGGTGCGGCCAAGCTGGCCCCAGGGGAGCAGGAGATGGTGGCGGAGGTGCGGGGGCGCGACCTCCTTACGGGTCTGCCTAAGAGCATCGAGGTGACCACCGGGGATGTGGTGGAGGCTTTGAAGGAGCCTCTGGAGAAGATCGTGCAGGGGGTCAAGGGGGTGCTCGAGACCACCCCTCCTGAGCTGGTGGCGGACATCATCGACCGGGGCATCCTGCTCACGGGCGGGGGGGCGCTTTTGCGCAACCTGGACCTGCTCCTGCAGGAGGCCACCGGGGTACCGGTGGTGGTGGCTGAGAACGCGGTGGAGGCGGTGGCCCTGGGGACAGGGAAGGCCCTGGATATGCTGCACGTTTTGCGGGACGCCCTGGTTACCTCGGACAACGTGCTGAAACGATAAGCGCAGCTTGGCCATGTGGCTTTCCGAAATCGCCCAGCGCTTAGGGGGACGGCTCGAGGGGCCCGACCTGAGGGTGTCCCGGCTAGCCCCTCCGGAGGAGGCCCGGCCAGGAGAGCTGGTGGTGGTGCGGGAGGAGCGCTACCTGGAGGCTGCCTTAGCCAGCGGTGCGGCTTTGTTGATGGAGGAGGGTGTACCCTGCCCTGCTTCCATCAGCCGCGTGCGGGTGGCTTCCGTTTACAAAGCCTGGCCCGAGGTGCTGGCGTTGTTTGACCAGCCTGAGCGCTGGGCTGCTCCGGGCGTCCACCCCACCGCCGTTGTGGAAGCAGGGGCCCACATAGACCCCACGGCTGCGGTGGGGGCCTACGCCTATGTGGGCTCGGGGGCCCGTGTTGCGGCTGGGGCGGTCGTAGCCCCTTACTGCTACGTGGGCGAGGGGGTGGAGGTGGGTCCCCGGACGGTGCTGGAACCCCGGGCTACGCTCTATCCGAATACCCGGGTGGGCGCTGACTGCCGGATTGGGGCCGGGGCGGTGCTTGGGGTGGTGGGCTTTGGCCTTCAGGATGGGCAGCGGTTGCCCCATGTGGGGAGGGTGGTGCTGGAGGACGGCGTGGAGATAGGGGCCCACTGTGTGGTCCAGCGCAGCGTGGTAGGGGAGACACGGATTGGGGCCCAGACCAAGATTGGGGACCTTACCGATATCGGTCACAACGTGCGGATTGGTCGCCGGGTGGTCATGGTGGGCAGCAGTGGGGTAGGAGGAAGTGCGGTCATCGAGGATGAAGCCCGCTTGGGGGGGTGGGTGGCCATCTCCGACCACGTGCGGGTAGGGCGGAGGGCCACGGTGGCTGGCGGCAGCGCGGTCTCCAAAACCGTGCCGCCAGGAGAGGTTTGGGCCGGAGGGGTTCCTGCCCTCCCTATCCGTCGTCACTGGCGCCGTTTGGCCCTGCTGGAGTGGCTTTTGGAGGCCGAGCGGGCCTTGCGTAGGTTGGTGAAGGGGGCATAGATGGGCCAGCCGGTGGTGGTCCGGGGGGTTGGGCTGCACACCGGCGAGCCGGTGGTGGTGCGCCTTCACCCTGCCGAGGGGCCAGTGCGCTTTTGGGTGAGTGGGGTGGAGCTTCGCCCTTTGGCGTCGGCGGTGGTGGAAACTGCCCGCTGCACTGCGCTGGGCCGAGGATCCTTGCGGCTTCTCACGGTGGAACACCTGCTGGCGGCGCTGTACATACGGGGCATCTGGGAGGGTTTGGTGGTTGAGGTCTCAGGCCCCGAGATTCCCATTTTGGACGGGAGTGCCCAGGAGTGGTTGGAGGCCCTGCAGGGATTCCCCTCTCGCGGGCCGCAACCGGTTTCGCTCAGCGGTTCAATTAGGGTAGAGGAGGGGCACAGCCGTGTTTTGGCCCAGCCTAGCGAGGTTTTTTCCGTTTCTGCAACCATTCTGTTTCCCCACCCCAAGATTGGCTATCAGCAGGTGGTCTCGCCCCCGGTGGCCCTGGAAGAGCTGGCTCGAGCCCGGACCTTTGGCTTTTTGGAAGAGGTGGAGGCCCTGAGGGCCCGTGGCCTCATCCGAGGGGCTTCACTGGAGAACGCCTTGGTCTTCAACCAGTACGGCTATGTCAATACCCCCCGGATGCTCTTTGAGCCCGTGTACCACAAGGCCCTAGACCTTCTGGGCGACCTGTACCTGGCGGGCAGGCCCTACCGGGGCCGTTTCATTGCACACCGGGGCTCCCACCGGTTGCACGTGGAGCTAGCCCGGTTGCTGCAGGATTTGGGTTAGTTGACCGTGGGATTTCGGTGTATCATCACTGCGGGAAACGCAGGGTTACGTATCGCGTAGTGGAGATTTTATGGAGCTAAATGTAGGTGTGGTGGGCGTGGGCGTGATGGGAACGTACCATGCTCAGGTCTACGCAGGGTTGCCCGGAGTTCGGTTGGTGGGTGTGGCAGATCCGGACCCTTTCCGCCAAGCGGCCATTGAACAGGACCTGGAGGTTCCTGCCTATCCCAACCCGGAGGACCTACTGGGGAAGGTTCAGGCGGTTTCCATCGCATCGCCCACCTCCTTTCACTACGAGCAGGCTCGGATGTTTCTGGAGGCTGGGGTGCATGTGCTTCTGGAAAAGCCCATGACCCGTACCCTCAGGGAAGCCCAGGAACTGGCGCGAATTGCTGAGCGGCGCGGGGTGGTCCTGCAGGTGGGCCACATCGTGCGCTTTTACCGGGCGGTGGGCGACCTGATGCAGATGGTGAGGAGCCCCTGGGTGCTCGAGGCCCGGCGTATGAGCAACAACCGCCGTATCCGAGACATTGGGGTGGTGCTGGACCTGATGATTCACGACCTCGATCTGGTCCTGCTGCTTTTGCGCGAGAAGCCCCTTCGCTACAGCGTGGTGGGCCGACGGGTGGATGGGTTGGATGAGTTTGCCCAGGCGGTGGTGGACTTTCCCTCAGGGGCCCGGGCCCTCTTTACCGCCAGCCGCATCTCGCCCCAGGCTGAGCGTTCGCTCACCATCACCCAGCCTGGAGAGGTGCTGCGGCTGGACTTCAACAGCGAATACACCGAGCTCTCCGTGCACCGCAGCCCTCCGGTTCACCCCGACCCCGACCAAGGGGTGCCCAACGGGCGCACCCAGGTGCAAACTGAGCGCATCGCTATCCACAACGAGAATCCCCTGCGCCGTCAGCTCAAGCACTTCGTGGACCGCATTCAGAAGGGCGAGCCCCCCTTGGTGACCCTCGAGGACGACCTGCAGGCCCTCGAGCTGGCCCTCGAGCTCTCCTCTGCCCTTCAGCCGGTGGGCGTCTGACCCCTTAGTATAAGGTTGTGGATATCTACGAAATTTTGAGGTTTCTGCCCCACCGCTACCCTTTTTTGCTCATTGACCGGGTGCTGGAAGCCGACGAGAGGAGGTTTCGCGCCATCAAGAACGTGACCTTTAATGAGCCCCAGTTTCAGGGGCATTTTCCCGGTCACCCCATTATGCCGGGGGTGCTGCTAATTGAGGCGATGGCCCAAGCCTCGGTGGCGGTGGTGGTCCAGCAACCCGAGTTCAAGCCGGGCATGTTGGTCTTTTTGGTGGGGGTGGAGGAGGCTCGGTTCCGCAGGCCGGTGGTGCCGGGGGATACCCTGCTCCTGGAAGGGGAACTGTTGGGCTATCGGCGTGGGCTGGGCAGGGTACGGGTTGAGGCCCGGGTGGAGGGGGAGCTCAGGGCCGAGGCCACCTTGAGCTTTGTGCTGCGCTCGGAGAGCGGGGGGAGGGTTGCGTGAGCTGGGCCGCCATTCACCCCACAGCGGTCATTTCTCCCAAGGCCCAGATCGCTGCCGATGTGCGGATAGGCCCATACGTGGTGGTAGAGGGGCCCTGTGAGATTGGCCCGGGCGTGGAGATAGGGGCGCACTCGGTGGTACACCCCTACGTGCGGCTTGCCGCAGGGGTACAGGTGGGGCCCCACGTGGTGCTGGGTGGGGCGCCCCAGGACCTGGGCTACAGGGGGCAGGAGACCTGGCTCGAGGTGGGCCCCAACACCGTCTTGCGGGAAGGGGTGGTGTTGCATCGCTCCACCCGGGAGGACCGTCCCACCCGCATTGGCGCGGGGTGCTACCTGATGGGTCACGTACATGTGGGCCACGACGTCTGGGTGGGTGACGGCGTCATCCTGACCCAGGGGGTTGGGTTGGCCGGGCATGTGGAGGTGGGGGACTACGCGGTTATCGGGGGAATGGCCGGGGTGCACCAGTTTACCCGAATCGGTGCGCGGGCCATGGTGGGGGCGATGGCTAAGGTAACCCGCGATGTGCTGCCCTTTTCCCTGGTGGAGGGGAGCCCGGCCCTGCACTACCGCCTCAACACCGTGGGCCTTCGCCGAGCGGGCATCACCGGGGAGCGCTACCGGGCCCTCGAGCAGGCCTTTCGCGCCCTGCGCGAGGGCAAGCCCCTGGATGACCTGCCCGATACGGAGGAGGTGCGGGTTTTCAAGGCCTTTTTGGAGGCCCCTTCCAGGCGTGGCCTTTCGGGGTTTGTGCGGGGTGGGGCCCGCCACGACGACTAGCACCTGGCGTGCCCTTTCCTGGTAGGGGCTGGTGAGTCTTCATGCTGGACGAGGTTCTGCTGTTGACCAACGGCCCCGGCGAGCTCTCCACCTGGGTGCCGCCGGTGCTTTCCCGCTTGAGAAAGGAAGTTCCAGAGGCGCGGTTTGGGCTCTTTCTGATCCGCGACCAGTTTGCCTCGGGCACCGAGCGGGCCAAGGCCCGTGAGCTTCCCCTCGACTTTCTGGGGGGCCGTCGGGCGTGGGCGGCCCGGCTGTTGGCGGGGAGGGCTGGGGGCCGGGGCCTGGTGCTGATGCTGGGGGGTGCGCCTAGGGATGCGGTGCTGCTGGGGCGGGCCACGGGATACCCGGCCTTTGCCTACACCTTTGACCCCAGGGCCTACCACCCCGGTCTGAGGGCGGTGTTGGTGGACTCCGAACGCACCCGTTTGGCTATGCAGGCCCGTGGGGCCGACCCTGCTCGCATTCGTGTGGTGGGCAACCTGGTGGTGGATGCTCTAGCCGAGGCCCCTCGGGTGGAGGTCCCTCCGGTTGAGGTGCTGCTCTTCCCGGGGAGCCGCCCCTTTGCTGCTCGCTACATGCTGGGTTTCCTGCTGGCCGCTGCTGAGCGGATGGCGGCGCAGCGGCCTGGCCTGCGCTTTGCCTGGGTTCGCAGCCGCCTGTTGCCCGAGGGGGTGGTCCAGGAGGCCCTGGAGGCCTGCCAGGTTCGTCCGCTGGGGGGGGTGGGGGCCCGCTGGGAGGCCGGGCGGCTGCGTACCGAAGGGGGTTTGCTGGTGGAGGTGCTGGAGGAGCCCCAGCGCTACGTGGCCATGCGCCAGGCCCAGTTGGCCCTCACTCTGCCAGGCACCAACACCCTCGAGCTGGCCCTGGCCGGCCTGCCTTCCGTGGTCCTCCTGCCCCTGCACAAACCGGAGATGCTGCCCTTAGAGGGCTTCTTGCACTGGCTTTTGCTCCTTCCAGGAGCCCGCCCGCTCAAGCAGGCCCTGGTACGGCGGGTGGCCGCGCGCATTCCCTTTCTGGCTCTGCCCAACCAGTGGTTGGGGGAGGAGGTTTTCCCCGAGCTCAGGGGTGTCTTCTCCCCGGCTGAGGTGGCCCAGAAGGGGCTGGAGCTGCTGGAGGACTCTCGGGTCCGGGCCAAGCTGGCCGGCTTGCAGGCTGAAGCCGGGGCGGACAACCTGGTGGCGCAGGTGCTGAACTCCTTATGAACCTCCTTCGTCTGCTCTATCCCTTTTGGCCCCAGGGGCTTCTGGCCCTGGTCCTTTCCACCCTGCCCGCCCTTGCTCAGGCCTTCCTGCCCGGCCAGGTGGTCAAGCCCCTTTTTGACCAGGTGCTGGCTGGGGGGTTTGCCCAGCTCGAGCCGGTGCTGCTGGTGGGCTTAGGGCTGCTGGGGCTTCTGGTGCTGGGGGGCTACCTGCTGGAAGCCTTTGTGGGCTACCTTTCCGTCAAGATCCCGGCGGTCTGGCGGGAGCGAATTTTTGACCACCTGTTGGGGGCCGACCTGCGGACCCTGCCCTCCTCTACGGGGGGGCTCACTGGGCGGTTGGTGGCGGACCTGAAGGAGCTCGAGGGGTTCGTTTTCCATAGCCTCGGGGGCTTCCTGGCCCAGGGGGTGCTGCTGATGGCGGTTTTGTGGCAGCTTTTGCAAAACTACACCGAGCTGACCCTGTACCTGATGGCCTACTTGCCCCTATGGGGCCTCCTCCTGGCCTGGGTTGGGGGGTGGGTAACCCGCTACAGCCAGCGCACCCAAGCGGCCTTGGAGCGGCTTTCAGGCCGGATGGCGGGGGGGTTTGGTCGCCTCGAGCTGATCCGGGCGTTGCGCCTAGAGGGTTTTGCCCGGGCCCGTTTCCGCCAGAGCAACCAAAGGCAGTACCGGCTGGGCCGTACCCGGACGCTGATTGCGGCCCTGAACCTACCCTTGGGTCAGCTTGCCACCACCTCCTTGCTGGGGCTCCTGCTGTACCTGGGGGTGGGGGCGGTGCAGCGGGGCGAGCTGACCACCGGCGACCTCAGCGCCTTTTTGACCCTCTTGGCGCTGACCATCACCCCTCTGCAAACCCTAAGCCGCCTGGGCACCGGCTTTGCCCAGGCTGAGGGGGCGGCGGCCCGCTTGGTGGAGCTGCTCACCCTGCCCCAGGCCTCCGCGGAGGGATCGTTGGCCCCCGGGCGGATAGTGGGGCGGCTGGAGCTTTGTGACCTGGACTTTGCCTACCCCGGGGGGTCAGCTGTGCTGCGGGGGGTGAACCTTTGCTTGCCCCCGGGTTCCTTTACCGCCCTGGTGGGGCCTTCTGGGGCGGGCAAGAGCACCTTGCTGCGGGTGATTCTGGGGTTGTATCCGCCCAGCAAGGGCCAGGTACTGCTCGATGGGCACGACCTCCAGGCCTACGAGCCCGGATGGCTGCGCGCCCGGATGGCCTGGGTGCCCCAGGAGCCCCTGCTGTTTGCCGGAACCGTGCGGGAGAATCTGGCGGCCATGGCCCCAGGGGCCACCCCAGAGGCCATGGAGCAGGCGCTTAGGGCCGTGGGTCTGTGGCCTGAGGTAGGCCTGCAGACCCGCCTAGAGGACGATGGGGGTGGGCTCTCGGTGGGCCAGCGCCAGCGTCTGGCGATTGCCGCTGCGCTCTTACGGGATGCCAGGATCCTCCTTTTGGATGAGATTACGAGCGCGCTGGATAAGAGCAGCGAGGCGCAGGTGGTGGCGGCCCTCGAGGCGGTTCGCCCGGGACGGACAATCCTGGTGGTAGCCCACCGGCTTTCCACCGTTCAGCACGCCGACCAGATAGTGGTCATGGAGCAGGGGCGGGTCGTGGAGGTGGGCCGCCATGAGGAACTCTTGGCCCGGGGTGGGGTGTACGCCCAGCTTTGGAAGGGCTATACATAGGGGGGATGGGGCGATGCTCGAGGTGTACGTAGGCAAGGCCCGGGGGGGACGGGTGGTGCAGACCCCCTTTTTGGAGGCCGAGGCGCTGGAGGAGTTGCGGCGGATGGCCCAGGCTGAGGGGCTCGGGTTCCGGGCCTTTGGAGGGTTGCCCCTGGCCTTGCGCCGGGTGGCGGTGCTCCACCCTTCCCAGGTGCCGGAGGTTTCCGACCCTACCGTGGTCTTGTACCTTCCCTCTGCAGAGGACCCTGAGGCCATGGAGGCGCGGTTGCGGGCAGGGGTTGAGCCGGGCCTGTTGGGGGACTTGGAACCCGTGGAGGGTGGCTTTTTGTTGGCGGCTCTGCCCAAGGCCCTGCCTGCTTTGCAGGCGCTTGGGTTAGAAGCCCAGCCAGCCAGCCCCGAGCAGCTTCCCCAAGCCCGCGAGCGGCTTCGGAGCGTGGTGGTCCCCAGCTTGCGGGTGGATGTGGTGGGGGCCCGGGGCTTTGGCGTTTCCCGAAACTACTTCGCCCAGGGGGTCAAGGCAGGCAAGGTGTGGCTTCGGGGTCGGGTGGCCTCGGTTAAGGATGAGCTTCAGGAGGGCGACCAGGTGCTGGCGGAAGGCCTGGGAAGCCTGGTGGTGCGGCGGGTGCTGGGCCAGACCAAGCGGGGCAACGTGAAGCTCGAGCTCGAGGTCAGGCGCTAGCCAACCTTTCCCTCAGCCAGACCGCAATTTCCTGGGAAACCTGCTGGGCTAGGGGATCGAGCAGCATATCGTGCTGGCTGGGGTAGGTTCGGTACTCCTTGTGGGGGCTGCCAAGCAGGCTGAAGTAGCGCCGCACTGCTGTTGGGGGTACAGTGTCATCCTGGGCGGCTTCAAGTACCAAAGCAGAGGCCCTCACCCGAGGCAACAGCCCGGGAAGCCTCCGTTGCAGGGCGATGAGCTGCGTCAGGGCCACGGTGGGGAAGTTGGGGTAGTTGGGGCTTTTGGCCTGCCGGGCGGCCACTTGGGCGGGGTCCGTGCTGTAGGCCCAGGGCTTAAAGGGATGGAGCAGGGGGGCCAGGTAGGCCAGCCGGTTCTTGAGCCCCAAGGCGGGCGCCAGCGCCACCAACGCAGCGGTCTCATGCTCGGCGGCCAGCCAACCGGCCAGCAAGCCCCCCATGGAGAGCCCCACCACTGCCCGCGGTTCGGGTAGGGCTAGGTAAGCCTCCCGGGCGGTCTGGAGCCAGTCCTGCCAGCGGACGTGCCGCAGGTCCTCCGGCCGGGTGCCGTGGCCGGGAAGGGCGGGCTGGGCCACATTGAACCCGGCACGGCGCAGGGTGTCGGGCAGAGGTCCCATGGTCCGAATGGGGTGCGAAGTGAAGCCGTGCAGAACCAGGACGTTCATGTACCTCTCTAGCTTAGCACCTGGGGGCTTGGGCCCTCCTGCTCGGCAAAGCTATGCCGGTGGTGCATTACCCGCACGGCGAAGTCATAGGTCAGGTAGCTGTAGGCCCAGTTGGAGAAGACCATCAGCCGGTTGCGTAGGCCCACCAGGTGGTAAAGGTGGACCCCCAGCCAGGCTACCCAGGCAGGGAAGCCATGGATCCTCAAGGGGCCTACCTCGGCGATGGCGTGGCTGCGCCCCAGGGTGACCATGCTGCCTCTGTCCTTGTAACGGAAAGGGAGCTGGGGCTCCTCTCGCAAGGCCCGTAGGATGTTGCGGGCAGCCCAGGCGCCCTGCTGCATGGCGGTTGGGGCCACCTGGGGGTAGGGTCGGCCGTTTTGGCCCTCCAGGTAGTTCAGGTCGCCCACCACGTAGACGGAGGGGTGCTCGGGGAGGAACAGCTCGGGGGTGGTGGCCACGCGCTGCCCCCGGGTGGTGGGCAGGCCAGGTATGGGTTGTCCGCTCACCCCAGCGCTCCAGATGACGTTGTGGCTGGGGATGAAGGCCCCGCTGTGCAGCCGGACGCCTTGGGGGGTCACCTCCACCACCCGCTGGCCTAGCTGTAGCTCCACCCCAAGTCGTTCCAGAAAACGCTGGGCATAGGCCCGGGAGGTCGGCCTGAAGGCCTCTAGGAGGTGGGCTGCGCCTTCCACTAGGACGATGCGCACCTCTGAGAGGTGGAGGCTTGGGTAGTCACGGGCAATCACATGCCGGCGCAACTCCCCCAGCGCCCCGGCCAGTTCCACCCCTGTGGGCCCGCCCCCTACCACCACAAAGGTCAGCAAGGCCTGGCGGCGCTTGGGGTCCTGGGTGCGCTCTGCTTCCTCGCAGGCCGACAGGATGCGGTCCCGAATCCTCAGCGCCTCATCGAGTGTTTTGAGGCCCAGGCCGTATTGGGCGACGCCTGGCAGACCAAAGTCGTGGGTGCGGCTGCCGGTGCCGGCAATCAGGTAGTCGTAGGGCAGGGGCTGGCCCTCTACCCAGAGAACCCGGTCCTTTAGGTCGGCGCCCTCGGCCTTGCCCAGCAGGAAGCGGACGTTGGGCCGCCCCCGCAGGTAGGCCCGCACGGGAAAGGCGATCTGGGGGGCCTCGAGGCCTGCGGTGGCCACCTGGTACAGAAGCGGTTGGAATAGATGATAGTTGTTCTGGTCTACCAGCACCACCTCTACACCTGGCTGGCCTGAGAGCACCCGCACCGCCTGCAGGCCAGCAAAGCCTGCGCCTAGAACCACCACCCTCTTGTTCTGCATTTCTCCTCCCAGGGACTTCTGTCCCAGGAAGATTGTACCTATTTTCACAAGAAGTCGCTAGTCCACAGGAGGCATGGTGAGGGGCTCCACACCTCTTGGCTTGCTGGCGTTCTGGACCATCGGGCCTGGCGGGGTTTTTCCAAGCCTTTGGGCCTGGCTGGGTTGCAGCTAGGCTGCCAAAAAAGTAAATGCCCCCCTAGGGGGCTGGGATGGGGTTTTGTTTAGGCTGCGCTGATGGCGATTCGCTTCACCCGGGCCTGCTCAACCTTAGGCAGGCTCAGGCGCAGGAGCCCGTCGGCAATGGTGGCCTGTATCTTGTCCACCTCCACCGAGGCAGGAAGGGTGATGCTTTGGATGAAGTTGCCTCGAGGCAGGCCGCGGACCCAGTAGCGCCGTTCGTTGCTCGGGGCTTCAGGGTAGGTGCCCCGCACGGTGAGCTGATTGCCCTCCAGACGTACCTCTAGGTCCTCCTTTCGCAGGCCTGGGACCGCCATCTCCACCACTAGGCTGTCGTCGGTTTCGTAGAGGTCAAAGGCGTAACCTCCGGCGCGTGGCGCGCTACCCAGGGAAGCCGTTATCTCGTTCCATAACCGGTCAAATTCGCCGAAGAGATCGCTTACGGTCGAGAGATTCCAGCTTCGCAAGGGCATCGTCTGAACTGGGATGTTCCGAACGATATCCAGCATACTGAAACCTCCTTCCGTAGGGCCTCCCTTAAAGTTCACCCTACCGAGGCTTATAATAAAAGTTGAGCGTTATTTTGTCAAGTATCATTACACTTCTAATGCGGTATTAATCTTCCTCTCCTAGAGTCTTTGGTGGACAACAGGGTCTGGAGGTGTAAGGTGGTGCGCTTGATCGCATTTTTCCTGCTTCTGGTGGGTTCGGTGATGGCCCAAGGGTACCGGGGTCTGGCCCTCTATACCCCCTACCCTTCCCAAAGCGTGCGGGTCGGGGAGACGGTCAACCTATCCATCTCCCTCAAGAACTTTGGCCTACCCCCTCAGACCGTGCAGGTACGGGTGGTAGAGGTGGCCCCGGGGTGGAAGGCCAGCCTGCTGGGTGGAGGTAGGGTGATCTCTGCTGTATACGTCCTTCCTGATGCAGAGCAAAGCCTCTCGCTGCGCTTGGAGCCTCCTCAGCGGGCACAACCCGGCACCTACCGGTTCCGCTTGGTGGCGGAAGGCAGTGGGGGTGCGAGGGCCGAGCTGCCCATCGCTTTGACCCTAGGCCAGATTCTTCCCAAGCGGCTTTCCCTCGAGACTGAGTTGCCCGTGTTGAAGGGAGTCCCCACCGCGAGCTTCCGCTACCGGGTGACCCTCAAGAATGAAAGCGACCAGGATCTGCTGGTGAACCTGGAGGCGGATGCCCCCCAGAACTTTCGGGTGAGCTTCAGCACTGCCTTTGGAGGTCAGGAGGTGAACAGCCTGCCCCTGAAGGCAGGGGAGAGCCGGGACCTGGACGTCCAGGTGACCCCGCCCCGGCAGGTGGAGGCCAAACCCTATGCGGTGACCCTGCGGGCTTTGGCGGGGGATGCCAGGGCTGAGCTGGTGGTCAATCTGGACATCACCGGCCAGGTGGAGCTGAGCCTTTCTACCCCCGAAGGGCGGCTTTCGGGCCGGGCCTACGCTGGCCGGGAGAACCCCATCAAGCTGGTGGTGAAGAACACCGGTAGTGCCCCAGCGGAGAACGTGGAGCTTTCAGCCAGCGAGCCTTCGGGCTGGGAGGTTAAGTTTGAGCCTGAAAAGATTGAGAACATCGCCGCCGGGGGTGAAACGGAGGTGACGGCCCGGGTCAAGCCCTCCCCTCGAGCTGTGGCCGGCGACTACATGCTCACCTTCCGGGCCTCGGCGGGCAGCGCCTCAACCTCTGCGGACTACCGGGTTACGGTGCAGACCTCCACCCTTTGGGGCTTGGTGGGGGTGGCCCTGATTGCGGTGGCGGTAGGGGCGGTGGGCTTTGCGGTTTCGCGTTTTGGGCGGCGCTAGGGGGACCTTATGGTCATTGAAGCCCAAGGCCTTACCAAGCGCTACGGAAAGGTGGTGGCGGTAGAGGGCCTGAATCTCGCCATTGAGGCGGGAGAGGTCTACGGCCTTCTGGGCCCCAACGGCTCTGGCAAGACCACCACCATCCTGATGCTTCTGGGCCTCACCGAGCCCAGCGCGGGCACGGTGCGGGTGTTGGGTTTTGACCCGGCCCGAGAACCCCTCTCCCTCAAAAGGCAGGTGGGCTACCTCCCCGACTCGGTGGGTTTTTACGGGGAGATGACCGCCTGGGAGAACCTGGCCTACATCGCCCGGCTGAACGGCCTGCCCAAAGCCGAAGCCGAAAGGCGCATGGGGCGGGTGCTGGAGCGCATGGGCCTCGCGGAGGTGGCCGACCGGCCGGTGAGCGCCTTCTCCCGGGGTATGCGCCAGCGGCTGGGTTTAGCTGAGGTGCTCCTGAAGGAGCCCAAGGTGGTGATTTTGGACGAGCCCACCTTGGGTCTGGACCCCGAGGCGGCCCAGGAGTTTTTGGGCATGATCCGGGGGCTCAAGGCAGAGGGAATCACGGTGCTCCTCTCCTCCCACCTCCTCCACCAGGTGCAGGCCATCTGCGACCGGGTGGGGCTTTTTCACAAGGGCAGGTTGGTGTTGGAAGGCCGGGTGGAGGAACTGGCCCAGCGGGTTTTGGGAGGGGCTTACCGGATACGGCTGGAGGCAAGCCCCCTAGAGGGGCTGGCCGAGCGCCTGGGGGCTTTGCCCGGGGTAGCTCGGGTTCAGCTCGAGGGTACGGGCCTGCGCCTGGAAGCGGCCCAGGATATAAGGTCCCAGGTGGCCCGGGCGGTGTTGGAGGCAGGGGCCTCCTTGACCAGCCTGGTCCTGGAGCAGCCGAGCCTGGATGAGGTCTACGCCCGCTACTTCCAGGAGGTGCGTCATGCAGCCTAGCCTGAAGGGTCGGCGTGAAGGCTCGCCTTGGGTGGGGCTTTGGGCCGTCTTCTTCAAGGAGATGGCCGACCACCTGAGCAGCACCCGGATGCGGATTCTAGAGGTGTTGATCCTCTTCTCGGCGGTGGGAGCAGTCTATGCTGGGGCTCAAACCCTGCGCCAAACCGTTAGCGAAGACCCCTTTCTGCTCCTGCGGGTCTTCACCGCTGCGCAGGATCCCCTGCCCTCCTTTGTGGCCTTTTTGAGCTTTTTCCTGCCTTTGGCCGCCATTGCCTTGGGCTTTGATGCCATCAACGGGGAGTACAACCGCAACACCCTCTCCCGCGTCCTGGCCCAGCCCATCTACCGCGATGCCCTCTTGTGGGGAAAGTTTCTGGCCGGGTTGGCTACCCTAGCCCTGATCCTGCTGGCCCTGTTCCTCTTGGTGGTGGGGCTTTCGCTGATCTTCCTGGGGGTGCCGCCGGATGGGGAAGAGGTGGGCCGGGCCCTGCTCTTCTTGCTGGCCACGCTGGCTTACGCTGGGGTCTGGTTAGGGATTGCCTTGGTCTGCTCAGTGCTTTTCAGAAGCGCTGCCACCTCAGCCTTGGCAGCCATTGCGGTCTGGTTGTTCTTCGCCCTTTTTTGGGGGATTATCGCCCAGCTTTTAGCCCAGGCGGTGGCCCCATACGATCCCTTCAACCCCGAAAGCGAGCTGCGCCAGGCCGAAGCCCTTTTGGCCTTCTCGCGGGTTTCGCCCAACACCCTTTATGCCGAGGCCATACAGGCCATCCTGAACCCCGGGGTGCGGAGCCTGGGGCCGGTGCTCATCAGCCAGCTCCAGGGGGCCCTTTTGGGCTCGCCGCTGCCCCTGGGGCAGAGCTTGCTGCTGGCCTGGCCTCAGCTCACCGGGTTGATTGCGCTTACCCTCTTGCTCTTCGCTCTGGCCTACGTGCTGTTCCAGCGGAGGGAAGTGCGGGCCTGAGCTAGGTCCGTCTGGGGGGTTCACGCTGGAGTCCCAGGACCAGCACCGCGCAGAGGCCCATCAACACCACTGCCAGCACCATGGCCTCGTGAAAGGGGAGTGCTCCGGGGCGGCCCAGCCGCTCGTAGATGGCCAGGGACAGGGTGGTCCACTCTGGCCGCTGGAGGGTTAGGGTTGCCCCAAACTCCCCGAGCACCGCGGCCAGGGCTAGGGACAGCCCAGCGAGGGCTGAGGGCTGTACCAGGGGCCACTCCACGCGGACAAACCGCCGCCAAGGAGAGGCGCCGAGTACCCTTGCGGCCTCGAGCGTACCCCTGGGTAGCCCCTGGAGGGCAGGCAGCAGGCTGCGGGCCAGCAGGGGGTAGCTCATCAGGGCATAGGCCCCTATCAGCAGGAGCAGCGAGCCTCTTTGGCCAGGATAGGCCAGCAGGTAACCCAGGCCCACCGCCACCGGCGAAACCATCAGCGGCAGAAGCCCTAGCCCATCCATCCAACCAGCCCCCCTCCAAACCGCGTAGGCGTACAGAACCCCTAGGATGAGGATGGGGGGGAGGGCCAGTCCAGCAAAGGCCAGGGTATTTTGCAGGGCCAGCGTTCCTGGGGTGAACCCAGGGCTGGACCAGACCGAAAGCCAGGCCGAGGGGCGCTCAAAAGCCCGCCAGAGCAGGGCCAGCAGGGGGCTGTAGAGCAGCCCGAGCAGCAGGCTGACCCCAGCGCCCACCCCCCACGCCCGCCCTGGGGGGAGGGGCAACGGCTCTCCGGAGCCCTCTAGGCCGACGGAGAGACGGGCTTGCAGCCAGGTGTACCCGAGGATTACCACCAGGGTTACCCCGAGCTGCATCAAGACCAGGGCGCTGGCCTCCGGAAAGGCCAGGCGCTGGGCCAGGGCGTGGTAGGTGGCGACCTCGAGCGTGGCCCATTCAGCCCCGCCTAGAAGTAGCGGTACCCCGAAGCTGGTAAAGCAAAACAGGAAGACTAGGCTGCCCCCAGAGAGCAGCGCGGGGGCTAGGACGGGCACGCCCACCCGTAGGTAGGCCCGTAGGGGATGGGCTCCTAGGGTGCGGGCCGTGGTCAGCAGGAGGCTTATGCGGGGCAGGAGGGCTACCAGAGGGCGCAGCACCAGACCCAGGTTGTACAGCACGGCGGCCCAAAACAAAGCCCAAGGGGTGCCGTAGAGGTTCACGCCCAAAAGGCCTTGGGGTCCTACCAGCGCCAGAAAGCCCAGGGCTACCGTCAGGGTGGGCAACACCAGGGGCACGGTGGAGAAAGCCAACCAGAAGCCCCTCCCGGGAAATCGGTAACGGAAAAGGTAGGCCAGGGGAACCGCCAGCACGATGCAGAGCAGGGCTGAGCCTGCCCCGTAGGCCAGGCTCCAGGTGAGCCGGGAGAGGTAGTAGGGGTCGGTGAAGGCCGTTCCCAGGCCTTCGCCCAACCCCAGGGCCACGATCCGGCCCAGCGGATAGCCCAGGGCCAGGGCCAGAAAGAGCAGAACCGGGAGGGCCAGCCAGAGGACCGAAGGGCGCATGCTGGGCCTCTAGCGCCGGGCCCTGACCGCTTCGGCGCTCTGCCCCTGGATCACCACCTGGGTCCACTCGCGAATCCAGCGCTCGCGGTTTTGGGCAATTTGCTGGGGGGTGAGGCGGGCTGGCTGGGGGGGAATTTCTGCAAAGCGGAAGACCTCAGGCAGCCGGGCTTCGCGGTGAGCCGGGTAGACCCACATCTGGGTGGGGATGCTCTCCTGCACGGGCTTGGAAATGATCCAGTCCACAAAGCGCTGGGCAGCCCTCAGGTTGCGCGTGCCTTTCAGGATGCCCACATACTCTACCTGGAAGAAGGCGCTGCCGGGAAGGAAGAGGTTGGCGGTAGGCGGCTGGCTGGGCTTGGGCTTGGCCTCGCTGTAGTACAGCTCAGCGGCCGGGCTGGTGCTGTACGAAACCACCAGCGGCCGGTCGCCACCTGCACGGGTGAAGTGGGTGTAGTAGGCTTCGCTCCAGCCGCTTACCACCCGTACGCCGTTTTTGCGTAGCTCCTCCCAGAAGTCGAGGTAGCGCTGCTCGCCCAAGGTGGCCACCGTGGCCAGCAGGAAGGCTAGGCCGGGGGAGCTGGTGGCGGGGTTTTGCACCACCAGCAACCGGGCGAACTCCGGGGTGGCTAGCTCGAGCAAGCTTTGGGGTAGCGGGCGGTTTTGGAACGGGGCGCGGTCGTAGTTGAGGGCTACGTAGCCGAAGTCTACCGGTGTGGCCCGGAAGGTTTGGTCAATGAGGAGTTCAGGGCGGAGGCCGGCGAGCCCTGCAGAGCGGTAGGGCTGCAGGATATCGGCCTGCAGTGCGCGGGAGAGCAGGGTGTTGTCGAAGCCATATATCACATCGGCGATGGGGGCTCCTCTGCTTAGGATGGCCTTATTTAGCATCTCCCCGGCATCGCCACCCTTGAGGAAGCGGAGCCTAATTCGGCTTTCACGCTCAAACTGCGCCACCAAGCTCTTCTCCAAGTTGAAGCTGTCGTGGCCCAAAACGGTAAGGGTGGTCTGCTGGGCTTGTACGTAGAAGAGATTGGCCAGCGCGAACAGAAGGCCAAAGGCCAGGTTCCGGTTGCTGGGGTGCATAAAAATCCCTCCGTGTCATCGGGAGGGTTTGCTGTCATGCTCCCTACGGCGGTACTAACCGCATCAGGTTCAAAGGGTCTCTCTCAGCCTGGGCGTCCCAGGCACCCCCGATGACGCCCGAATGGTACGCCTTTGGTATGCGGTCTGCCTAGGCCCTAGCTCACGGTCTGGGTAGCCGCAACCCAGAAGCCGGGGTGCTGCAGGCGCAGCCTTTGCGCGATGGACTGGGCCTGGTCCTCGTCTTCGGCCAGACCAAAGAGGGTGGAACCCGAGCCGGAAAGCAACACGCCCCTTAGCCCGGCGCGGTAGAGAGCCCGTTTGAGGGCTTCCAGGAATGGGTAGAGGCGAAACACGGGCCCCTCGAGGCTGTTCCAGTAGGGAGGCTCCTCCCCCGAACGGAGGGCCTCCAGCAGGGTTGCGGTGTCCAGCTCTTCCCGCCAGTCGGAGGGGGTGAGGTTGCGGTAGGCCTCGGCTGCCGAGATGGCTATTCCCGGGTTGACCAGCACCAGATGGGCTTTGAGCGGGGGCAAGGGGGTAAGGCGCTCGCCCACCCCCCGTCCTTCCGCCAGCCCCCCCAGCAGGAAGAAGGGCACATCGGCCCCCAGCCTCAGGGCGAGGGGGAAGAGGTCCAGGCCGCAGGGGTAGAGCCGGGCCAGCGCCCTAAGGGTGGCCGCTGCGTCGGAGGAACCCCCGCCCAGGCCAGCGGCCACGGGGAGATGTTTTTCCAGCACTATCCGTACTCCCCCGGGCCAGCCGGCCGCCTCCAGGTAAGCCAACGCGGCCTTGTAGACCAGGTTTTCAGCGGGCGCTGGAAGCTTTGCTCCCCGCGTCTCCAGCTCTACCCCTTTGGGCAGGGGTTCCACGGAAAGCCGGTCGGCTACCCCTACGGTCGCGAAGAGGGTGTGCAGCTCGTGGTAGCCGTCGTTTCTGCGCCGCAGGATCGAGAGCCCGAGGTTGACCTTGGCCGGGGCTAGCAGCTCCATACCCTTGCCATCCCTTCAGCTAGGAGCAGGTCCTCGGGGTAGGTGACCTTGAACATCCGGCGGTCACCCTCTACCAGTGCCACTGGGTGGCCCATGGCCTGCACGAGCTGGGCGTCGTCGGTGTACTCGCGGCCTTCCGCACGGGCCCGCAGGTGGGCTTGCCAGAGCAGCTCCCGGTTGAAGCCTTGGGGGGTCTGTACCAACCGGTAGTGCTCCCGGGGTATGGTCGCCCCATACCGGCCCGCCTCCTCCTGTACCAGGGTGTCCGGAACGGGCACCGCCAGGGCGGCGGCCCCGGTTTTCTGCACCGCTTCCATGAGCCGCCGCACCGCCTCAGGTACCACAAAAGGGCGGGCCACGTCGTGAACCAGCACCAAAGAGCAGCTGGCCGCTTGCAGAAGGTTGAATACGCTCTGCTGTCGGGTGGGTCCTCCAGGCACGGTTTTTGCAGGGAGAGCCAGCTCTGCGCCAGGGGGCAGGGCCACCACAACCTCGTCGGCCCAGGCAAAGGCCTCCAGGGCCCACTCCAGGAGGGACTTCCCCCCTACCCGCAGGAACGCCTTGGGCCCCTGGCCGATTCGCGTTCCTAGGCCGGCGGCAGGAAGCAGCACCGAGACCTTCACGGCTGGCATGGTACCCTACCGGTGCAGGGGAAGGTCAAATCTCCACCTGGCTCCAATCGCGTGGTATCCTCGGCCCGTGACGGTTTTTGAGGCGCTCATCTTAGGCGTTTTGGAAGGGCTTACCGAGTTTTTGCCCATCTCGTCCACCGGACACCTGACCCTAGCCGCCCACCTCCTTGGCTTGGACATCCAGAACGACCCCTTTATCAAGAGCTTTGTGGTGGTGATTCAGCTTGGGGCCATCCTGGCGGTGCTGACCCTTTACTTTCGCCGCTTTTTGCGCGATCTGGAGGTTTGGAAGCGTGTGCTCCTGGCCTTTATCCCCACCGGCGTGCTGGGTTTCCTGTTTGCAGATGTGATTGAGCGCGTTTTTTTGGGCAACGACCTGGTTGTGGTGGTGAACCTCGTAGGGGTGGGGGTTCTTTTGCTGCTCGTGGACCGCAGTTTGGAGCGGCGCAAGCGCTACGAGGATGTGAACCAGATGCCCCCCTTAAAGTCGGTGTTGGTGGGGCTTGCACAGGCCCTGGCGATGATGCCAGGGGTCTCCCGCAGCGGGGCCACCATCGTGGGGGGGATGGCGCTGGGGATGTCCCGCAGGGCCGCTGCGGAGTTCTCCTTTATCCTGGCCGTGCCCACCATGCTCTCGGCTACCGGGTTTTCCCTGTTGCGCCACCTGGAGGAGTTTCGGACCGATGGTTGGGCACTCCTGGCGGTGGGCTTTCTGGCAGCCTTTTTTACGGCCTTGCTCACCGTCCGCTGGCTGCTTTCCTTTGTGAGCCAGAGCAGCTTTGTGCCCTTTGCGATTTACCGCATCCTCGTGGGGGTGGTCTATGGGGTCTTCTTCCTGCGCTAGGGGGGCCTCAGTCCAGCTCGAGCTCTACCCTCTCCCCCCAGCGGGGCGCCCGCTCGTACTCCAGGCCGAACAGGTCCAGGATGCGCTGGGTAACGAAGGCCAGCAGGTCGTCAATCGTCCGGGGTTTGTGGTAGAACCCCGGTGCCGCGGGGAGGATGGTGGCCCCGGCTTGGGCAGCTTTTAGCATCGCCTCGAGGCTCGGCAAAGGGAGTGGGGCCTCCCTGGGGACCAGCACCAGCGGGCGCCGCTCCTTCAGGGTTACATAGGCCGCGCGGGTGAGCAGGTTGTCGGCCAGACCGTGGGCCACCTTGGCCAGGGTGGTCGCGCTGCACGGCACCACCACCATGCCCATGGTGCGGAAGCTGCCGGAGGCGATGGGTGCACCCAGATCGCTGCTGCGGTGCACCTTGTGGGCCAGGGTTTCCACTACCTGTAGGCCCTCCTCGGCCTCCTCGGCCAGCACCCGCTTGGCCCCCTGGGTCATAACCAGGTGAACCTCCAACCCTGGCACACGCCGCAGGGTACGCAAGAGATCGAGCGCGTAAGGCATGCCCGATGCGCCAGAGAGGCCTACCACCAGGCGTTTTGGCGTCATGGGCTTAGTTTACCGATCGGATTCCCCCGAGAAAGGGGCATAGGGGCAATTAGTCTTCCTGGGGGGGCTGCCAGGGTAGCCCCTGGAAGAACTCCCTGACCAATCGACCCACCAGGCCGCCCAGGGCCAGCAAGGCGATCAGGTTGGGAATGGCCATGAGGCCGTTCAGGGTATCGGCCACGGCGGTCAGGGTGGCCAGGCCCCCCAGGGGCCCCACGAAGGCGAAGGCCACAAAGGTCAGGCGGTAGGGCCAGCGCACCCCCTCGCCGAAGAGGTAGGCGGCGCCCTCCTCACCATAAAAGCCCCAGGAGGCCATGGTTCCCAGGGCGAACACGGCCAGCATCAAGGCCAGCAGGGGTACGCCGAGCGGATGCTCGGCGAAGAGGTGGCGGATGGCCTCTACCCGGTCCCCCCCAAAAAAACGCTCCCAGAGGCCACTGGCAATGAAGGTCAGCGCTGTAAGGGTCGTTACGAACAGGCTTACCAGCATCTCGGTAAGGCCCCAGAAGCCCTGCCGCACGGGGTGGTCCACCTGGGCCTGGGCGTGGGCGATGGCCGCGGAGCCTAACCCAGCTTCGTTGGCGAAGATGCCGCGCCCTACTCCTGCCTTCAGAATCTCGGTGAGGCCGATGGCGATGGCAGCCCCGGTGGCGCCGCTGGCTGCAGCCTGAAAACTCAGGGCCGAGGAGAAGATTAAGGCAAGGGCGGCGGGAACCTGACCGATGTGGAGGACCAGAAGGGGGAGTGCCCCCAGCAGGAAGAGGGCCAGCTTGATGGGGACGATCAGCTGGGCAAACCAGGCCACTCGGCGGATGCCCCCGCCTAGGAGCACGCCTATCAGAAGGGCCAGCAGAAGCCCGGTAATGGCTGGGGGGACGCCGAACTCCTGTAGAAGGGCATTGCCCACCGCTCCAGCCTGGGCCAGATTCCCGATGCCGAAGGCCGCCGCAGCGGTAAAAAACGCAAAAAGGGCGGCCAGCCAGGCCATCCTTCCACCCAGCCCATAGCGGATGTAGAGCATCGGCCCGCCCATCACCGAGCCGTCGGTGTACTGACGGCGAAAGTGCACCGCCAGCACCGCCTCAGCGAACTTGGTGGCCATGCCCACCAGATAGGCCACCCACATCCAGAGGACTGCGCCAGGGCCTCCCAGCAGCACGGCCCCCACCATGCCCACCAGGTGGCCGGTGCCCACCGTGGCTGACAGCGCCACCATGGCTGCCTGAAAAGGGGTGATCTGGCCGCCGAAGCTCAGCGAGCGCTCACGGATGGCCCCCAGGGTTTCCCTTAGGGCCACCCCTAGGCGGCTGAACTGGATGAAGCCTGTCCGTAGGGATAGGTAGAGGCCTACCAGGATGAAGACCAGCATCATTCCTGGACCATAGACGGCCTGGTTGATGGGTTCGTTGAGGGCGAGTAGGTCCATGGCGACTCCTTGCAGGTCTTTGGCTTAGGTTTGGGGCTCCGGCCAGGCTTCCACCCATACCCCCCGGCTGAGCTGGAGACGGCGCAGGTCGGTTTCGAAGAGGCCCAGCCGGCCTTGCATGTGTGGGCGGGCTTCTGGGTGCAGGCTGGCCTCGAGCCGATGGGTGCGCACCCGCACCCGAAAGGGGCCCGGCACCAAGGCCTGCCAGCGCTCAAAGAGCTCCTCGTCCACCACCGCCACCCCCTCCCCCTTTCCATACAAGGAGAGTACCACCAGGGTCTCGGGGCTGATCCCTGGCTGCGGCTGAACCCCCAGGAAGCCCAGCTTGAGCAGCTTGGCGAGCACCTGGGCGGCTTCGAGAGGGGGGGGATGGCCCATCAGTACCTGGGCAATGCGTTTTCCCTCGGCCTGAGCCAGCACGCGAAGCTCCAGCGGGCTGAGCTGGACCCGGGGTTGGGATGAACCGCCCCGCAGGGTCAGGCCCCAGTCCTCGGGCAGCCGGATTTCCCTCCAGGCCTCGAACTGGTGCAGGATCAGCTGGTGGGTGCTGAGGCTGGGCTCAATGCTCTGGCTGGGAGCTGGCCGGTTGGCCTCAAAGCGGAAGGGGGCCGCGGGAACCCCGATGAGCAACTCCGTGGCCTCCAGGCCCTTTAGGGGCCCGGCTTCGGCGTGCACCAGGTAGCCGTTTTGCAGGTAGATGGCCCCCAAGAATAGGGGGTGTTGGATGAAGAGGGCCCCGCCCCGGGTGGCCCCCATCAGAACTTCCAGCAGCCGCAACAGGGGGAACTCGGCCAGGTTTCCGCTCAGCATGGGTCAGCCTCCCCAGGGATGCTCGGCCTACGGCGTACACCGCTATTCTAAGGGAGGGCCCTCGGTTGGGCGGTCCTCGAGGCCAGCCAGGCTCAGCAGCTCCGCGTAGCAGCGGAGCAGAATCTCTTCGGGGACCGGCCGTACCTCGAGCCAGCCCAGCCCCATGGGTACCACCCAGCGCAGGGTATGGCCTTGTTTCTTTTTGTCCCTAGACAGGAAGGGGGAGAGCGCCTCCCAGGGCAGACGGGGCATAGGGGGGGGCTCGAGCCAGTCCAGGAGCCGCTTCACGGTGGGCACCAGGTCGGCCCCGCCCAAGGCCTGCCCCAGCAGCGCAGCAAAGAGGAGCCCATAGGCCACCGCCGTGCCGTGGGAGAGTGCCCCCTGGGTGGCCCCTTCCAGGGCGTGGGCCAGGGTGTGCCCCAGGTTTAGCTTGCGCCGTTCGCCCTGCTCGGTGGGGTCGGCTTCCACAACCCCAATCTTGACCTCTACGGCCCGCGCTAGGTAGTCCTCCAGGCCTGCCCAGTCGGGCTTCAGCGGCTCTACCTGCAAGAGCGCCTGGTCCCCTCGGATGAGGCCGTGCTTGAAGGCCTCCACCAGCCCCTCCTTGAAGAGGGGAGGGGGCAGGGTGGCCAGGGCCTCCAGGTCGGCGTAGACCCCTTTGGGCGCGTGAAAGGCCCCCACCAGGTTTTTGCCCTCAGGCAGGTTGAGGCCGGTCTTGTTGCCCACCGCGGCGTCCACAATAGCCAGGGTGGTGGTGGGCAGGCTTATGTAGGCAATTCCCCTCAGGTAGGTGGCAGCCACAAAGCCCCCCAGGTCGGTCAGGCTGCCTCCGCCCACGATGTAGAGCGTGGTGTCTCGGGGCAGAGCGTTTTGTGCCAGCCAGGAGAGCACCCGACCGTAGACCGAAAGGCGTTTGGCCCCCTCGCCGCCCCGCAGCCCCAGGGTGTGGCGTATGCCTAGCCGGTGGGCGAGCCTTCGCGCGTAGGAGGAAGCTGCCCGGTCGTAGAGCAGGGCCTTGGGCCCGGGAGGGGCGGGTACCTCGAGGCTTCGGCCAATCTGGACAGGATAGGGGACGGGGTATCTAACCTCTAGGCTGCGCATAGTCCCAAAGCCGCTTTATGATTTCGTCCACCACCTCGGGAATCCGCCGGCCATCGGTGGAGACGTGTAGGGGGGCCTGCCGGTAGAGGCCCTCGCGTTCGGCCATGAGCTGGCAGATGCGCTGAAGGGGGTCCGGGCCCCTTAGAAGGGGGCGCTCGCCGGGGCGACGGCGCACCCGCTCGAAGATGGTCTCTGGGCTGGCCCAAAGGGCCACCACCGGCCCTCGAGCCAAGAGCCGGGCACGGTTTTCTGGGTTCACGAAGGTGCCCCCACCCAGGGAGAGGACCAGGTAGTCCTTCTGGGTGAGCTCCTCCACCGCTGCAGCCTCGAGCTGGCGGAAGGTAGGCTCGCCCAGGTGCCGGAAGATGTCGGCCACCGAGAGACCCATCTGCCGCTCTATGTAGCGGTCAAGGTCGATGAAGTGCAGCACGAGCGAACGGGCCAGTTCTCGCCCGATGCGGCTCTTGCCCACCCCCATGAACCCGGTCAGGGCCACCCAGGTGGTAGGGCGTTCTATTTGGATCACGGGCCGTTCGCTCATGGGGTCTTTGAGGGTACCAGGTTACACCGGGGGGCAGCCTCTTCCAAGCTGGGCCTGGTTCAGTAGGCCTGCACCCGTTGCTTGTAGCGCTCCACCCGCTCCACCAGCTCCTCTAGGGTATCCCCACCGAATTTTTCCAGATAGGCCTGGGCCAGCACGATGCCCACCAGGGCCTCCAGAATCACGCTGGCCGCTGGTACTGCGGTCACGTCGGAGCGCTCGCGGGCGGCGTCGGCGGGCTGATGGGTAACCACGTCCACCGTGGGCAGGGGCTTCATCAGGGTGGCGATGGGCTTTAGTGCGGCCCGCACCACCAGCTCCTCTCCGGTGCTCATCCCGGCCTCGGTGCCGCCGGCGCGGTTGGTCCTGCGGTAGTAGCCCCGGCCCTCTTCCCAGTAGATGGCGTCGTGGACCTCCGAGCCTGGCTTCATGGCGTTGGCAAAGGCCGGGCCTATCTCCACGCCCTTGACGGCGGGGATGCTCAGAACCATCTGAGCGATGCGCCCATCCAGCTTGCGGTCCCAGTGGGCGTGCGAGCCCAGGCCCACCACCAGCCCCCGGAAACGGGCCTCGACGATGCCCCCCAGCGTATCGCCTGCGGCCTTGGCCTCGTCGACCCGGCGGATGACCTCGGCCTCGGCCTGGGGGTCGGCCATCCGCACGGGGCTCTGCTCAATGCGCTCCTTCAGGCTCCAGTCAAAGGGCACTCGGCTCCATACCCCGGCCATCCCATCCACGAAGGAGGCGCTTTCCACCCCGAAGAAGGAGAGGAGCTTGTGGGCAATCGCCCCAATGGCGACCCGCATAGCGGTTTCGCGGGCCGAGGCCCGCTCCAGAACGTCCCGCAGGTCCTTATGGCCGTACTTAATGCCCCCTGAGAGGTCGGCGTGGCCGGGCCTGGCCGCGGTAAGGGCCTTTTTGCGCGGCTCGTTGCCAGGGGCCGGGTCCATGATCTCCACCCAGTTGCGGTGGTCGCTGTTCTTGATGACCAGCGTCAGCGGGGCTCCGGTGGTGCGCCCAGCCCGTACCCCGCTCAGAAACTCCACCGTGTCCGTCTCAATCACCATCCGCCGCCCGCGCCCATAGCCCCCCTGGCGCTTTCTGAGCCATGGGTTGATGTCCTCCACGGTGAGGGGGAGCTGGCTGGGCAGGCCTTCTACAATGCCGGTGAGTTGAGGCCCGTGGGACTCTCCAGCGGTCAAAAAACGCATGAACAGAATCTAGCACAACTGGGGGTGGGGCCCAAGGAGCTGGGCCAGGGGCTAGGCCTCCTCGAGCCGCTCCACCTCGAGCCCTGAGGCTGGAACGGCCCGGGGGATGGGCAGGTGGCCCGGGGCTCCAGAGAGCCAGCGGTAAAGGTCGTCCATCACCGCGCTGGCCGTGACCGCGCCGCCTGCCCCTGCCCCGGCAAAGTAGAGGGTGCCGATGGGCTCGCCCCGATACATCAGGGCATTGCGCCCGCTGCCCAGAAGAACTAAGGGGTGCTCTAAGGGCAGCCGCACTGGCCGTACCGCGGCCACCCAGCTCCCCCCTTCCGGGTAGAGGCTGGCCACCAGCCGGATGGCCTGGCCAGACCGTCGGGCCTCGGCCAGCGCCTCGGGGGTCAGGTGCTCGATGCCGCGGGTGCGCTGCAGCACCTGGCTCCACTCGAGGGCCGGGTCTGCCGTGAGCCGGCCCAACACGCATATTTTGTGGGCGGCGTCAATACCCCCCACATCCAGCCTGGGGTCGGCCTCCAGGTAGCCCAGCTGCCTGGCCTCTTCAAGGGCCTTCTGGTAGCCCGCTCCCTCCTCCATCCGGCGGATGAGGTAGCTGCAGGTGCCGTTTACGATTCCGTGCAACTCCTGGGTCCGGTTGCCCCACAGGCTTTGCAGAGCCCCCAGCACGGGGGTTCCGGCCATCACGCTGGCCTCGTAGTAGAGCTGGCCCCCTTCGGCGTAGGGACGCAGCTCGCCCCAGCGCTCGGCCAGGAGGGCCTTGTTGGCGGTGATCACCGGCAGGCCCCTCGAGAGGGCCTCCAGAACCAGGTCGCCAACCCTACCGGTACCCCCGGCCACCTCCACCAGGACCTCCACGCCCTCCAGAAATCCCTTGGGGTCGGTGGTGAGCAAGTGGGAAGGGATTGCAGGGCGGCTTCTTTGGGCGTCGCGTACCAGCACCCGGGCCAGCTCGAGCCGCACCCCGAGGGCCGCCAGGCGGTCTTGGTGCTGGGATAGAAGCCCTACCCAGGCCTGCCCCACAGTACCCGCTCCCAAAAGCGCAACGCGAACCGTTTTCATGGGCTAAGCCTACCAGATGTGGGTCCTACCCTTGCGCCCTCCTGGTCCGGTCGCCAAAATCTCAGCTGTGGATCCGCTGGCTGTCCTCAGCCAAGCCGCTCAGGAACGGGGCTTTCTCACCGCCTGGGCGGGTCTTGGGTTGCCCGAGGCGGTCCAGAGCCGCTACCAGGCCTGGCTGACCCAGGGCCACCAGGCTGGGATGCGCTACCTCTTGGAGCAGGCCCCTGCCCGCCTGGAGCCCACGCGTCGGTTTGGGTGGGCCAGGAGTGTGCTGGTGCTGGCTGCGCCCCACGCCTACCCTCCGCCCCCCCGCCCCCCTGGGGGCCTCCGCTTGGGCCGGGTGGCCCGCTACGCCTGGGTGCGGGACTACCACCTTCTCCTCAGGCCCCACCTGGAGGCGCTGCAGGCCCTGGCCCACCGCCTGGGCCTGGAGGCCCGGGCCTATGTGGACACCGGCCCCCTTTCCGAGCGGAGCTATGCGGTCAAGGGTGGGCTGGGCTGGGTGGGGAAGAGCGCCATGCTGCTCAGGATGGGTGAGGGCAGCTATCTGACCCTGGCGGTCCTCCTGACCAGCGCTCCTCCACCCCCCGAGCCCCCGCCCTACCCCAACCGCTGCGGGAGCTGCACCCGTTGCCTGAGGGGCTGCCCCACCGGGGCCCTGCTGGGGGACGGGACCCTGGACGCCCGGCGCTGCATTAGCTACTGGACGATTGAGCACCGCGGAATCATACCCCTTCGGCTGTGGGAGGGTTTGGGGGACTGGCTTTTTGGCTGCGACATCTGCCAGGAGGTCTGCCCCTGGAACCGCAAGGCACGGGCTTTCTGGGCGGGCTTTTCCCCGGAAGCCGAGCTGGCCTACCCCAACCTGCTGGACTTTTTCGAGCTGTCCTCCAAGGCCTTTGAGCGAAGGTACGCTCGAACCGCCTTTCTGCGGCCGGGCCGTACCCGCATGGCCCGCAATGCCTTGGTGGTGCTCTCCAACCTTTCCCACCCCGAGCTCCTCCCTCTGGCCCTCAAGGCTGCTCAGGACGTGAACCCCGTGGTTCGGGCCACCGCGGCCCAGGCCCTGGCCCGGCTGGGGGAGGGTGCCCTCCTAGAGAGGTTCTTCCAGGACCCCGACCCTGCGGTGGCCCGGGTGGCTCGAGGCTTAAGGGAGGCCCTCTGAGGGCTTGGGTAGGTAGGCCCGGCTCCAGCGGTCTATGGCCTCTATGACCTCCTGTAGGGCCTGTCCTGCTTGGGTCAGGGCATAGCTGGTCCGGGGGGGCATGGTGGAGTGGATGGTTTTGGAGATGATCCCTAGATGCTCAAGCTTTTCCAAGCGCTGGGCTAAGGTAGCTGGGTTGCAGCCACCCACTGCGCGGGAGAGCTCGTTGAAGCCCCGGGGGCCCTGCAGCAGGCTGCGGATGATGTGCAGCGTCCACTTTTCCTGCAGGATGTTAATGGCTTCGTATACCGGGCAGAAGCTGTGGTCGGCCTCGGTGGTCGCTTGAACGGGGTGCCTGGGCATCCTGATCCAAGTGTACCATGGCGCTTTCTCTATTCAAATGCTTGACTTCAGATATTACTATGAAATATGATGCGCTTGCCCGACCGCCTGGACTGCGGCGGGGCAGGGAGGAACCGGATGCGCTGGAACTTGGACAGCAGCCACACCAACGTAGCTTTTGCAGTGAAGCACATGGGCCTTTTCACCGTGCGGGGGCAGTTTAAGAGGGCTACCGGTACGGTGATTACCGACGAGAAAGGGGCGCCCGAGCGGGTGGAGGCCACCATTGAGGCCGCCAGCATCGAGACGGGAGAGGCCCAGCGGGACGCCCACCTTCGCTCAGGGGATTTTTTGGATGTGCAAAACTACCCTGAAATCCGCTTTGTAAGCCAGAAGGTGGAGGCCCTGGGTGAGGGGCGTTACCGGATCCTGGGCGACCTGACCATCCGCGGGGTGACGCGGGAGGTGGCCCTCGAGGCCGAGGTAAGCCCGCCGGTAAAGGATCCTTGGGGTAATACCCGCATTGGGGCCAGCGCCAGCGGGAGGCTCAACCGCAAGGACTTTGGCCTGACCTGGAACCAGGTGCTGGAGTTTGGGGCCCTGCTGGTGGGGGAGGAGGTCCGCTTCACTGTGGACGTAGAGGCGGTGGCGGCTTCCGAGCCCGCGGCGGTCTAGGAGCAGGGATGCGACCCGTTCTCGGTCTACACCACATCACGGCCATTGCTGGGAGCGCCCAGGGCAACCTGGACTTCTACGCTGGGGTGCTGGGGCTGCGCTTGGTCAAGCGGAGCGTGAACCAGGACGACCCGGGCACCTACCACCTGTTCTATGCCGACGCGGAGGGTCGCCCGGGTACCGACCTGACCTTCTTTCCCTGGGAGCACCTAGCCCCGGGCCGTAAGGGCGTTGGGCTCACGGTGGAGGTACAGCTCGCCGTTCCCCAGGGCAGCCTGGCCTACTGGGAGAACCGCTTGGGGCGCTACGGGGTGCCCCTGGGTGCTCCTGAGGTGCGCTTTGGGGAGAGGGCCTTGCCCTTTCGCGATCCCGATGGCCTCGAGCTGGCCCTAGTGGAGACGGCTCCCCGTCCGTTCAGCCCCTGGGAGAAGGGTGGGGTGCCTGAGAAGCACCAGATTATGGGCCTGCACGGGGCGCGCGTCTGGGAGCAGGCCTTGGGGCCAACAGAGCGCTTTTTGGACTCCCTAGGCTTTTCCTACGTAGGGCACCAGGACGGGTGGCGCCGCTACGCCCTGGCCCCGGGGGGTTCGGGGGGCTTTTTGGACATCAAGGAGCTGCCCCAGGCCCCCCGGGGCCGCTGGGGGGTGGGCAGCGTCCACCACCTGGCCTGGCGCGTGGAGGACCTGGAGCACCAGATGGAGGTGCGCCGGATGGTGCTGTCCCAGGGCATCCCCGCTACCCGCTCAATTGACCGTTTCTGGTTCCGTTCGGTCTACTTCAGTGAACCTGGAGGGGTAGTTTTTGAGCTGGCCACCGACGGCCCCGGCTTTGCCGTGGACGAAGACCCCGCCCACCTGGGGGAGCGGTTGGTGCTCCCCCCCTGGCTCGAGCCCAGGCGGGCCCAGATCGAGGCGGGCCTACCCCCGCTCGAGCTACCCCAGCCTCGCCATGAGCGGGTTTAGCTACATCCACCGCTTTGAGCCGGGCCCTCGGGCCTGCACCCTGCTTTTGCTCCACGGCACCGGTGGAAACGAAGACGACCTGGTGCCCCTGGCCCGAAGCCTCGCTCCAGGCGTACCCTTGCTCTCCCCTAGGGGCAGGGTGCTGGAGAACGGGGCTCCTCGTTTCTTCCGCCGCTTGGCCCCTGGGGTCTTTGACGAGGAAGACCTGAAGGCCCAGGCCGCCGAACTGGCCGGCTTTGTCCGGGAGGCTTGCCGCCGCTATGGGCAGGAGGGCCGACCGGTCTATGCGCTGGGCTACTCCAACGGGGCCAATATGGCCGCGGCCTTGCTGCTGCTACACCCTGACCTGTTGGAGGGAGCCCTGTTGCTTCGGCCTGTTCTCCCTTTGCAGCCTTGCCCCTTGCCGGACCTGTCGGGCAGGGTGGTCTATGTGGCTGCCGGCAACCAGGACCCCTGGGCGCCGCGGGAGCGGGTGGAGGCCTTGCTGGACTGCCTGGAACGGGCCGGAGCGCAGGTCGAGGTCACCTGGTGGCCAGCTGGGCACGCCCTAGAGGCTGCTGAACTGGCTGCTGCCCAGGCCTGGCTGGCCCGCAACCTGCCCTGAGCTTTTGGCCCCCGTGACCTCACAGCTCGATCAGGGCGTAGGCGAAGGCGTTGACCACCCGCACCCCCTCCGGGCTCAGGTACTCCCGTTGGGGCTGCGCTTCGTAGAGGTGCACATGTCCGTGTACGTGCAGCCTGGGGCGGTAGAGGCGGTGGAAAAGACCCAGGGCGCGGCTGCCTCGGTGGGCGAAGTCGGCGCCAGCGTGGGGGCCTGGAGGAGGGGCGTGGCTGAGCAGGATGTCCACACCATGCCCTCGAGCCAGCCGGCGAGGCATGAGTAGAGGGAACCAGGACAGAAAGCGGCCCTGCGCCTCCGCTTCGCTGTACTGGCCCATATCGCGCTGATTGTAGCGGGGACAGCCACCCCAGCCGGCGACCCTAAGCCCAGCCACCTCCACAATCCGCCCGTGGGCTGCAATGGCCCCCCCGGGTGGGGTGAGGTGGCCCAGGTAGTCCTGCACGTACTCCTCTTTGTGGTTGCCGTGGACGTAGACCACCGGCACGCGCACCTTGGTGGCTACAAACTCTATGTAGCTGCCCGGCAGGTCGCCGGCGATGAGCACCAGGTCAAAGGGGGGCAGGTTGCCGGGAAAGCGCTCCTGGTAGATGAAGGGGTGAATTTGGTCAGAAAGGGCCAGAATCCGCACGGATGTGGGTTCCTTTTTCTTCCAAATTTACACCGTCGGGTCCAGATCTCGGCCGCGTTCTGTTCTTGGCAGACCCCTGTGGTACCCTGGGGCTGGCTATGCTGGAAAGCCTCGAGGTGCAGAACTTGGCGGTGCTGGAGCGGGTATCCCTGGAGCTGGGGCCGGGCCTCACCGCGCTCACCGGGGAGACCGGGGCGGGTAAAAGCCTGTTGGTGGACGCTTTGCTGCTGCTCCTGGGGGAGAGGGCCGAGGGGTTGCTGCGCCCGGGGGCGGATACCCTTTTGGTCACGGCTTTTTTCAATGGAAAGAGCCTTTCCCGAAGATTTTCGGGGGGGCGCAGCCTGGCCCGCATAGAGGGCGAGGTGGTCAGCCTGAGGGAGCTGGCCGAGGAGGCCAGCCGGTACTTGGCGGTGCACGCCCAGCACGCGGCTTTGGCCCTGGTGGGCCGCAGGGCCCAGCGCAGCCTGCTGGACACGCGGGTTGAGCCCGGGTTGCTGGAGCGCTACCGCCAGACCTACGCCCACTACCAGGCCCTTCAGGAGGAGGTGGCCAGGCTCGAGGCCGCGGCCCGCGAGCGGGAGCGTAGGGTGGATGTTCTGCGCTTCCAGATTCGGGAGATTGAGCAAGCCCAGCTCGTCCCCGGTGAGGTTGAGCGGCTGCAGCAGGAGGCCGAGCGGCTGCGCCATCTGGAGACCCTAAGGGCGCGGGTGTCGGCGGCTGTTGTGGCCTTGAGCGGGGAAGGCGACGCGCTGGGGCTGGTGGCGCAGGCCCTTCGGGAAGTGCGGGCAGCCGGCCGGCACGACCCTCACCTGGAGTCCCTAGGGCGCGACCTCGAGGGGGCCTTGGATGGCCTCAGGGCGGTGAGCCGGGAGCTGGAGGATTATCTGGAGGGCCTGGAGGCCGACCCTGGGCGGCTGGAGGAGGTGGAGGCCCGACTGGCCTTGATTGAGCGGCTGGAGCGCAAATACGGCGAGGGGATTCCGGGCATCCTCGGGTTTGCCGAGGCGGCAAAGCGTGAGCTGGAGAGCCTCGAGGGGGCCGAGGAGCGCCTGTTGGGCCTCCGGGCCCAGGCGGAGCAGGCCTGGCGAGACCTCCACCTGCTGGGAAGGCAGCTCTCAGAGGCCCGAGCGGAGGTGGCGGGCTGGCTTTCTGAGGCCGCCACGCAGGAGATCCGGGCCCTGGGCATGCCCGCGGCCCGCTTCCGGGTGGCCCTCTTTCCCCTGGAGAGCCCAGGGCCCGACGGCCTGGAGGATGTGCAGTTTCTCTTTTCTGCCAACCCTGACCTGCCCGAAGTGCCCCTGGAGAAGGCCGCCTCAGGGGGGGAGCTTTCCCGGGTGATGCTGGCGCTGGCCCTTCTTACCGGGGCTGAGGCCGAGACGGTGGTTTTTGACGAGGTGGACGCCGGGGTTGGGGGAGAGGCGGCTTGGCGGGTGGCTGAAAGGCTGGCCCGCCTTGCCGAGGGCCGCCAGGTGCTGGTGGTCACCCACCTGCCGCAGATTGCCGCACGGGCCCAGGCCCATTACCGAGTGGTCAAGGAGGGGGGGGCGGTGCGGGTGGAGCGGGTAGAGGGGGAGGAGCGGGTGCGGGAGCTGGCTCGCATGCTCTCGGGTAGCTACTCGGAAGCGGCCCTGGAGCATGCCCGGGAGCTGCTCGCGGCCGCAAGAAAGACCGCTTGAAGCTCGCTTCTTACCGGTCTGGGCAGCGGTTGCGGTAGAAGCAAGGGGTGCATACACTAGGGGCAAACTTTGTAATTTTTATGGACACGCCCGGTGTGGTAATTGAACCCGAGACCCTGGCCTGGTTGGATGCACTTCCAGAGGCGGCGGTATGGCTGAACCCGGAGGGGTGCATCGGTTGGTGCAACGCGGCCGCCAGATCCCTTCTAGGCGCCCAGCTCCTGGGTAAGCCTCTGCAGGACTGGTTCCAGCCTGCCTCGGCGCACCAGGGGCCGGCGTGGTGGCAGGGCGGTTCAGAGGGTTTGCTGGGCCTTCCGGGCAAGCGTTGGCGCTGGTTCAGGCCGAGCCAGGCCCCTTACAAGGGCGGCTGGCTTTGCATCTTGCACGAGGTAACCCAGGAGCACACCCAGGCCCTGGCCTACGCCTCCTCCCTCGAGGTGCTCGCCGGCCTTCTCACCCAGGAGGAAAAACCCGAGCGCCTGTTCCAAAGAATCCTGGAGGCTGCGGTAAAGGTGGTGCCCGGTGCTGAGGCGGGTAGCCTTACCCTGCTGGAGAATGGTGCCTTCCGCTACGTGGCCCAGATTGGCTTTGACCCAGGGCTGACCCAGCACTCGGTGAGCTACCAAGATGAGCTGCGCTGGTATGGGCTGGGGGAGGAGGCCTGGCTGCTTGGTAAGCCCCGCTTGCTGGTGGCGCCAGAGCTTCAGGAGCGCTCGGGGATGACCGCAACCCCTGGCTCGGAGGTCTTCCAAAAGGCCGGGAAAATAGAGCACCTAAAGGCCACCATTACTGTTCCCGTGGTGCTTCAGGGTAAGGTGATGGGTACCTTGAACCTGGACGCCTTCACCTCCACAGAGGCCTTCCCAAGGGAGAGCCTGGCCATCGCCCAG
Source organism: Meiothermus sp. (assembly GCF_025060375.1). Taxonomy (GTDB): domain Bacteria; phylum Deinococcota; class Deinococci; order Deinococcales; family Thermaceae; genus Meiothermus. The sequence continues at coordinate 101,481 of NZ_JANXCG010000038.1, forward strand.
ACCTTTGCCTTGCAGGCTGCCACGGTGCTCTATGGGCTGCTCTCCCGGCGCTACCTCGCTGAGCTGGCCCTTCAGGACCCTCTTACTGGCCTTGGCAACCGCCGGGCCCTGGAGGAAAGCTTCCTCCGGGTCAAGGCCCAGGCGGAGCGGCTGAGCCTCCCGCTTACCCTTATCTACTGGGACATGGATGGCCTGAAGCGGATTAACGACCGGTACGGCCACGCCGCGGGGGACCAGGCCCTCAAAATACTGGCGACGGCCCTGAACAGCGTGTTGCGCAAGGAGGACCAGGCTTTTCGCATCGGGGGGGACGAGTTTGTAAGCCTGCACCTGGGGTTGCCCCTGGAGGAGGCTCCGGAGGTGGTTGAGCGGGTGCGGGCCGAACTCCACGTGGAGGTCAGCGCGGGGGCGGTTCGGGTCTCCGCCCTGATGGACCTGGCCACCGCCCTCAGCCAAGGCGATGCGGCCATGTACGCCGACAAGCGCCGGGCGCGCCGTTCAGCGGTTGAGGAGGGTTTTTAGCCCATCGGCCACGTACTGAACCGCCAGGGCGGCCAGCAGAATTCCCAGAACCCGGGTAATCACGTTGATTCCCGTACGCCCGAGGGAGTTGGCAAACTTGAGCGCGGCCCGGAGGGCCCAGTAGGTGATGAAGAGCACCGCTGCCGCCATCAGGAGCACCAGCCCGAACCCCCAGGCTCCGCCCGGGGCTGTCCCGGTCAGTATGAGCACCGCCGCTAGGGTGCCGGGCCCAGCGATCAGGGGGATGGCCAGGGGGAAGACCGATATGTCCGAGCGGGCCTGGGATTCCGCGTGCTCCTCGGTGGTTTCGCGCTCGAGCCGGGCATAGACCATGTCCAGGGCGATTCGGAAAAGGAGTATGCCCCCAGCCACCTTGAGTGCGGCCAGGCTGATGCCCAGGTGGTGCAGGACCGCGTTGCCCACCAGCGCGAAGCTCAAGACCAGGAGTCCTGCGATCAGGGTAGCCCGCAGCGCGATGCTCTTCTGCTCGGTGTAGTTGCGGGTGCCTACCAGGGCCAGGAAGAGGGGAATAAGGCCGATAGGGTCTATCAGCACGAAAAAGGTCAGGAAGGCCTTCAGAGCGAATTCAATCATGGGGGACTAGCCCGAGGCCATCAGGGCCTCGAATTCTTCCTGTAGGGCCTGGGCCTGCTCTTTTGAGCGAGCCACCACTAGAATAGCGTCTTCTCCGGCCAAAGTGCCCACAATATCGTCCCGGCGAAGCCGGTCAATCAGGAGGGCGATGCCCGAGGCGTGGCCTTCTGAGACCTTGAGTACCAGAATGTTCTCCCCTCGGTCTACGTCGTGAACGAAGCTGGGAAAGATACGGCGGAGTTCCTCCTTGGCGTGTTCGGCCATCTCCATGCCCGCAAGCACGTACTTGTGCTTTCCGCCGCCCAAAGGTAGGCGCACCAGCCGCATCTCGTTGATGTCGCGGCTTACGGTGGCCTGCGTGACCTTGAAGTTCATCTGACGGAGCCGCTCCACCAGCTCGGCCTGGGTGGATATGGTTTCCCGACTGATGATTTCCTGGATGGCCCGTTGCCGCTGTTCCTTGCTCGCCATGATGGGGTTGGCCTCCGAGCGATTATACGCTGAATACCGGCGCCTTTAGGCATAAAAATGCAGGCCGACCTCTGCCGACCCGCCTTGGGAAGGCCCCTTTAGTCTGCCGACTCGCTCGCTTCGCGAGGGTACATCTGGTCGAGCAGGCGGGTCAGCCGGTCTTCGGGGAGCAGGTTTTCGCCAATCTTCAGCCGGCCAGTGAGGAGTTCCTTCATGGCCCAGGTAACCGGGTTGGGGTCCGGCTTGTCGCCTTCCAGGGTGTGCATGCGGGGCTGTTCTTGGGGTTCTAAGACGGTGTTCTTGAATTCGTAGCGAAGAAGTTGCTGAGCCCGCTTAGCGGTTACCACCGTGAGGCGGTACTTGGAGTCGGTCAGGAAGAGGAGCCTGTCAATGCCGGGTTCTGCCACGTTCTACCTCCACAACCAGCCCCACATTCTACACCTGAAGAGAACCCATGGTCTAGAAAGCGCGCTCGTACTGGGGAGGCCAGGCTTTGAAGCCCAGGGCCTGACCGGCCCGGTAGGGCCAATAGGGTTCCCGAAGCAACGCCCGCCCCAGGAGAATCAGGTCAGCCTGGCCCTGCTGTAGGATTGCTTCGGCCTGGAAAGGCTCGGTGATGAGGCCCACCGCCCCTGTGGCCAGGCCCGTAACCTTACGCACCTCCGCGGCGAAGGGCACCTGGTATCCGGGGGCTAGGGGAATCCTCACACCGGGAATGGCCCCACCCGAGGAGCAGTCCAGCAGGTCCACGCCCCGCCGCCGAAGAGCTTCTGCCAGGACTATGGTGTCCTCCAGGCTCCACCCGTCCTCCACCCAGTCCACTGCCGAGACCCGCACCAGAAGGGGCAGTTCAGCGGGCCAGACCTCCCGCACTGCTTCGGCGACCTGCAGGGGAAAGCGCATGCGGCCTTCGCGGCTGCCCCCATACTGGTCCTTGCGGTGGTTGGTCAGGGGGGATAGAAAGGAGTGCAGCAGGTAGCCGTGGGCCATGTGGATCTCCAGCACCTCAAAGCCCGCCAATAGGGCGCGCTTGGCGGCCTGCTGAAAGGCCCAGCGCACCTCCTCGAGGCCTGCCGGATCCAACGCCTGGGGCACGGGCCATCCCTCCGCAAAGGCCAATGGGCTGGGGGCCACCGGTGTCCATTGGTGCAGTGGCCTTCCCCCCTTCCACGGGGGCAAGACGCCCGCCTTGCGTCCGGCGTGGGCGATTTGGATGCCCGCAACGGCCCCCGCCGACTTGATGCGCCGGGCTAGCTCCGTCAGCCCCGGTAGGTGGTCGTCCGACCAGATGCCCAGGTCCTCTGGGCTGATGACCCCCCGGGCTTCCACCGCGGTGGCCTCCACGAGGATGAGCCCGGCCCCGCCAACTGCTCGGGTGGGGTAGTGGACTAGATGCCATTCGGTTGCACGGCCCCCCTCAGCCGAGTACTGGCACATAGGGGACATAGCGATGCGGTTTTTGAGGGTGATGGAGCGCAGCCTAAGCGGGCTAAAGAGCAGGCTCATAGCGCGGATTCTACGCGCTGAGAGCGGTTTGTTTGTGGAGCCCCATACACAGCGTTTTTCTGCCCCTACCCCCGTGATACGATGGACACGCTGGGGAGAAAAAAGTTATACTGAGTATAAGAAATGTCGCCGAGGGAGGTGAGGGAGAGCCGATAGCCAGTAGCCGAAGGTCAATCAGCTATACGCTATCCGCATCGTTTATGCCCGTGGATTTCAGCCTGACCGAAGAGCAGAGGCAGCTGCAGAAGCTGGCCCGCCGCTTTGCCAGGGAGCAGATAGCCCCCATTGCCGCTGAGTACGATGCCAGGGAGGAGGTGCCCTGGCAGGTGGTGGAAAGGCTTCATGAGGTGGGGCTGCTCAACGCCATCGTCCCCGAGGAGTATGGGGGAATGGGTTTGGGCATGCTCGAGGAGGTCATCATCGGCGAGGAACTGGCCTGGGGCTGTATGGGTATCTACACCATCGCCATGGCCTCTGACCTGGGCATAACCCCCCTTCTGCTGGCCGGAACGCAGGCACAGAAGGCGCGGTTTTTGCGAAAGGTTACCCAGAAGCCAGCGCTGGCGGCTTTTGCGCTTTCTGAGCCGGGGAACGGCTCCGATGCGGCGGCCCTTCGCACACGGGCTGTGCGCGAGGGTGACTACTATGTGCTGAACGGCACCAAGACCTGGATTTCTAATGGAGGGGAGGCCGAGTGGGTGGTGGTCTTCGCCACGGTCAACCCTGAGGCCCGCCACAGGGGCGTGGTCGCTCTTGTGGTGGAGAAGGGTACTCCAGGGTTCACCGCCCACAAACTTCACGGCAAGATGGGCCAGCGGGCCAGCGGTACCTACGAGCTGGTTTTTGAGGATTGCCGGGTTCCAGCCGAGAACCTTTTAGGTCAGGAAGGCGATGGCTTTAAGATTGCCATGCGCACGCTGGACAAAACCCGGATTCCGGTTGCGGCAGGCAGCGTGGGGGTAGCCCGACGGGCTCTGGAGGAGGCCACCCGCTATGCCAAGGAGCGAGAAGCCTTCGGTAAGCCCATCGCTCAGTTTCAGGCCATCCAGTTCAAGCTGGCCGAGATGCTCATGGGGATTGAGACGGCTCGAGCCTACACCTACTATGCGGCTTGGTTGGTGGATACCGGGCAACCCCACAGCCACGCCGCGGCCATTGCCAAAGCCTACGCCTCGGAGATGGCCTTTTCGGTAGCCAACCAGGCCATACAGATACACGGCGGGTACGGCTATATGCGTGAATACCCGGTGGAAAAGCTCCTGCGCGATGTGAAGCTCAACCAGATTTACGAGGGCACCAACGAGATTCAGCGGCTTATCATCGCGCGCCATATATTGGGACAGTAGGGGTCTTTTTGGCTCATGGGTGAAGTGGTGGGTCGCTTTGCAGCCCCCACAGCATAGCCCACGGTTGTGGGCTCTTGGATGCGAGGAGGAAACGCATGAAATTTCTAGCAGTCATAAGGCAGGTACCCGACGGCGAGTCCCGGCTCAGGATTGAGGGGGGCAAGGTAGACCTTTCCAGTGTCACGATGATCCTCGACCAGATGGATGAGTGGGCGGTGGAGGAGGTTATCCGCCTGCAGGAAAAGCACGGCGGGGAGAGCGTGGTGGTGGCTTTGGGCCCTGAGCGCTTTGAGGATGCCCTGCGCACCGCTTTGGCCATGGGCATAGATCGGGCCATTCATCTGGTGGCGGAGGGCTACCTGGACCCCATTACCCAGGCTGAGGCCCTAGCCGAGGTGGTTCGGGCTGAGGCCCCCACGCTGGTCTTCACGGGAGGGCAGCAGGCCGACTGGGATGCCCAGGCCCTGGGGCCGGCCTTGGCTGAAGCGCTTGGTTGGCCGGTGGTGAGCTGGACCACCCAGGTCGAGCTGGAGGGTGAAACCCATGCCAAGGCCAGACACGACCTGGATGAGGGTGCCGAAGTGGTGCGGGTACCCCTGCCTGCGGTTTTCACCAGCCAGCAGGGTCTGAATGAGCCCCGCTACCCCACCCTGCCCGGCATCATGAAGGCCAAGCGCAAGGAGCTGAAAAAGGTGCCCGTAAGCCTGCAAAGCCGGGTGGAGATTTTGGAGCAAGCCATCCAGGAGCGCGCCCGGCTCAACCGGATGATAGACGGAAAAGACCCGGCGGCTGCGGCCCATGAGCTAGTGCGGTTGTTGCGTGAAGAGGCGAAGGTAATTTAACCCTCATCTGGAGGTTTCGAGGATGATCCTTGTGGTTTTGGAACACGATGGTCAGCGCCTGCGCAAGGGTGCTTTGGAAGCGATTGGCCGGGCTCGGCAGCTTGGCAGCCTAGGGCCCATTGCGGGGGTGGTCATTGGTGAGAACGCTCAGGCTGTGGCCCAGGAGGCCGCCCGCTATCTACCGGTGGTCTACGCGGCTGAGGTGGGGCCCTACACAGCAGAGAAATGGGCTGAGGCTGCCTACGCCGCGGTGGAGAGGAGCGGGGCTAAGGTGGTGGTGGCTACCGGGGGCCGCCAGAGCCGCACCTGGACAGCCCGGCTGGCCTACAAGATGAGGGCCGGGCTTCTGGAGGACACCCTGGAGACCAGCACCGATGGCCAGCACATCATCGGCACCCGCTACAGCTACCTCAACCGGGTTACCGAGCGGCAGAAGGCTCCCTTGCCGGTGGTCTTTACCGCCAAGCCCAACACCACCCCTCCGGTCGAACCCGAGGGCAACGGCACGGTGGAGCTCCTCGAGGTGAACCTTCCAGGTGGGGTGGAGGTGCTCGAGCGCCTGAGCGAGCAGAAAAAGGGTGTTTCGCTCACCGAGGCCACCGTGGTGGTCACGGGCGGGCGGGGCCTTGGGAGCCCCGAGGCCTTCGCAGGGGTGGAGGAGCTGGCGGGTATGCTGGGTGGGGCGGTCGGGGCAACCCGCGCGGTGGTGGACGCCGGCTGGCGCCCCTACAGCGAGCAGGTGGGCCAGACGGGCAAAACCGTGCAGCCCAACCTCTACCTGGCCCTGGCGGTTTCGGGCGCGGTGCAGCACCAGGCCGGGATGAACAAGAGCAAGTTTATTGCTGCCGTGAACAAAGACCCCGAGGCCCCCATCTTCAAGATTGCCGACTACGGCATTGTGGGGGATGTGCACCAAGTGCTGCCCGCGCTGATTGAGGCGGTGAAGAGATTGAAGGACTAGAGGGGCGGGCCCCCAGTGCGGCCTTAAGCGCACCGGGGGTTTCCCGTCAGATACGGCAGTCGTAGAGCACCACCTGCCCGCGGGCAATCAGGCGCCCGAGGGTGCCAATCTCCCAGGTGTAGGTGGCGTTGGCGTAGACCAGGGTGGGGCCGGTGCGCACCAGCGGGAGCACGTGGAAGGCCCCATCGTAGAAGATGCGCACCTGGTTGCTCAGGTAACTGACCACCAGGGTACCGCCCTGGCAGGTGTAGGTGACCGTTCCCGAGGGCACTGGCTGGACCGGTTGCACCGGCTGAACGGGTTGGACGGGCTGAACAGGTTGGACGGGCTGGACCGGCGGGGGTGGTGGGAGGGTGGCCACCAGGTTGACGCT
>NZ_JANXCG010000070.1 GCF_025060375.1 Meiothermus sp.
GAGGCCCAGGGCCTCGGACAGGCGGAGGCCCGTGCCGTAGAGGAAGGCCAAGAGGGCCCAGTCCCGAAGGCCGATGCGCGGGGAGCGGTGGCGGTAGGCGGCCTCCAGAAGGCGGGCCACCTCGGGCGGGGTGAGGTAGACGGGGAGGCGGCGGGGCAACTTGGGCCGCTTCACCCCTTCGGTGGGGTCCTTCAGGATGGTTGACACCTCCACAGCTGAAGCAGTGGGGTTCTTTTTTATCGCCCCTTACCTGCTCAGCGGGTCACTGGGAACATAGGGGCAGGACCCGCTTCCGGGGGAGTCCCATCACTCCCCTTCCCCCGGCCTATGCAGAGGGGTGCGGATCCGGAGGCGTCGGGATGCTGGCGGGCGAGCTCCAGGAAGCGGCGGTCCCTTTGGGCCTCCTCCACCTCCCACCTGCGCGGGTAGACGAAGGCCCGACCGGCGTGGGCCCAGGGCCTTCCCCGGGCGGGCCCGGGTCACGGGCCTGCTCGGGGCGCCCTGGGTCGGGCATGTTCTTGCCCCTACGGGGCTGGGCTTTGGAGGAAGGGGAGCCCTCTCCCAAAGACAGGCACCTTGCCTTGGCGGAAGGTCCTGGGAGGGGCATCCTGTGGGGGATGACCAAGGAGGAACGCCTCCTCAAGCTGGAAGGGATCGTGGAGGCGGTGGTGCGCCTTCTTCCCGAACGGATCACCAGCCTAGAGGGAAGGCTGGAAGCTTTCCGGCAGGAGCTCACGGGGGAGATCCAGGCCCTGAGGGGGGAGAGCAAGGAGGAGATCGCCGCCCTGCGGCAGGAGATGAAGGGGGAGATTGCTGTCTTACAGCAGGAAATGCAAGGTGAAATTGTCGCCTGTGCCAGGAGGTTAAGGCTGAGATCAACACCGTCTTGAACCGCCTCATGTTGGTCTTAACCGGCTTGGGGGTGGTCCTGGCCCTCCTAACCCTGCTGCGCTGAAGGGCGGAGCCGGGTGGGGCAGGTAAGGGGGAAGCCCTTCACCGTGCTGGTCCGTTCCAACGCCGGGCCTGGCAGAGCTGGACCTTCCCCGGCGGGCATAGTCCTTGGCCTGCCCGGGGTCCGGCCATTCCCTCGAGCCCCAGCCACCTGGCGCCTCGGGGCCAGCACCTCCTCCTCCAGGGCCTCCACCCGTCGCTCTAGCGGCTCGATGGCCTGAAGCAGCCGCTCCTACCGCCCCGAGGAGGGCGGTACCGCCCCCTCCCAAGAGGGGGGCCAGGAGGCGCTTGGCCCGGGTGGTGGCCACGTAGACGTAGAGAAGGTCCCCACCGCCCGCACCTGCTCCGCCGTGGGGGAAAGCCCTGAATACCTGCCCCCATTATGGAGGAGGCTTCCTAGCGGAGCAGGACCTCCTCGGCGGGCCGGCGTAGCCCCACTCCCGGGTTGGAAGGGACAGCCCGGCCTATCTGGCGGCTTTGGGCCAGGCCCCGCTGACCAGGGACGCCACGGCAGGGACGCCGATGAGCAGCAGAACCGTGATTGGGGCGGTTCTGGGCTCCATAAGGGACACCGCACAGAAACCCAGCTCTGCCAGCCCCACGCCTATGCGAACCTTCCGCTTCCAGCCCAGTTCGTCGCTTCCGAAAAGGGCAAAGAAGCGCAACAATAGGAGGCCCACTATCGGCAGGACCCCGGGCTGTTGGATGGCCAGGGTGAGGAACGCAGCCAGCTCCGGCAGGAACACCACCCGCCAGCCGATGCTCCGGATAAGGCTCAGGAAGGGGTTCTTGGGGGTCTCTGCTGACGGCACCCGCTCAACCAGGAAGCGGGGAGGCGCCTGAAGCCTTCCCTCCACCACCTCCCCCGCCCTTAGGGAGTAGCGCCCGCTTTTGTCCCGCAGTACGGGTACCGGGGATTGCCGGTTGTAGAGCCAGCCAGCGACCGCATCCACCTCGTCGCGGTTCAGCTGGCACCGACCCTGCAGGTAGGCGTGGATGGCCCGTTCGTCCCGCAGGGTCAGCACGCCGTCTTTGTATGTCTGCGGCTCTTTCAGGCCCGGCTCCCTTACGGCTGGGCTGGCCGGGATCGCCCCGCCGGAATCCTCCCAGACCCGCCTGGCCTCGGCGTGCGCTATGAGGGAATGTTCGGCAACAACGAGCACGCCCGCTGGGCCTACGTAGAAGCTGGCCGGCACCCCCTGAAGGGATACCCGGCGGACCCTGGGGGCCTCCTGTGCCGGGGTCGCGGGGGGACTGGCCGGAGCAGGATTGCCCTGGGGAACCAGCTGCCGCACCACCTCAACAATGCCCCTTGGGGATAGCTGACGGCGGCCCCGGCGGAGGCGGGTCTCGAGGCCGTGGGTAGACCGGGCGGCCCGTACCTGAAGCCGGGGAAAACGCTGGGCCAGGGCCACCTCCACCTCCAGCCGCTTTTTTTGCCGAACCTCCGGTGCTTGGGCGACCACCCACACCCCGGCAGGGCCCACCCAGATCTCGTAGGGCTCGTCCCGCTCGCGGATGCGGTAAACCGATCCGGTCGGCCCCTCGGGGGATGGCTCATCAGGGACGGTGGCGGTGGTCTGGGGCTCGCGCACAAAGGGGCTCTGGAAGTACACCTGCCCGCGCTGGCGGGCTAGGGCCCGCTCGAGCGCCCCCACGGCAGCCCGTCCGGCAACCTCCACCTGCTCCCTGGTGGGCATGGGCATCTCCACCGGCCTGCCGTGGACCACCCTATTGCGCAACCGGAGGAAGTGGCGCACCTGCCGCAGGCCCGGCTCATCCATGAGATGCCGAACCTGCTCGAGAAGCTCACCGGCGCCCCTGGCGGGGCCCCTGGCCCCCAGCTGCACCAGCAGCGCCTCGACTCTCTGACCGTAACTGACCACCAGATCGCCGATACCTTGCATTTGGCTACAGCCTACAAGAGCGTGCCAGACCCGCGTAGCCTCTTTGCGGGGAAGGGAAGTCCAGGTGAGGGTGATGGGTTCATCGCCCTCCGGGTCGCTGGGATTGGACACCTTGATCTCCAGAGGGGTGGTCGAGAGGTACTCGGGAAGCGGGCGCTGCGGAGGGCTGGCCGGGAAGTCGGGTGGGGTGAGCAGCATAGGGGTGAACGTGGGCGGCCTGTTGGGGGAGTCGACGATGTTGATGGTCACATTGACGCTCCTTGTCCTGCCCTGGGGGTCAAAGGCTGTGAGGAAAATGGTGCGGGTTCCCGGGGTGTTGAACCGGGCCCTCTGGGTGCAGCCCATCCGCCAGTGGATGGGGTCTGAAGGGTTGGAGCTCGTCCAACGGCACCCGGCGGGCCCTGGCCTGGGGTCAGGCCCCTCGTTCGGGTCCAGGGCGCGGCCCACGAAGACCACTTCATGAACTACCCACGACCAACCGCTATCGCAGTGTGGTCGGGGTTTCGCGGTTCGTTGAGGTCAGACTTCGACCCCTCCCCGCCCCCTGGTTCCCAGGGGGTAGATTCCCTGCGGGACGGGCTGGAGCCCGTACACCCAGGGTCTAACGCCCATCTCAGCATGACCAAGGCCGCGGCCTGGTCGCGGGGCATGGCGCACCCACAGGGGCAGCGGTGCACACGCTGAGAGGGTAGTTTTTTCTCCTGGCGTAGGCAGAGGGGACAGGTCTGCGAAGGCTTGACCTTGGGGGTGGGCACCTCTACCAGCCGCGTACCAGCCTCTTTCGCTTTGTACGCCAGCTTTTGCAGGATGCCTCGCATCCCCACGTCGAGCATCGCCCGGTTGAGGCCTGCCTTTCCCCTTCCACCCTTTGCCGTCATGGCTTTGACCTTTAGGCTTTCGGTTGCGATGAGTCCGTATCTCGCAACCCAACCGGCGGTCAGCTTGTGCTGGAAGTCATCCCTTTGGTTGGCAACCCTCCGGTGTAACCGAGCAATGGCCTGTTTGGTCCGCTTCCAGCGGTTGCTGAAGCGCTTCTGCCGGGACAACTTACGCTGCAAGCCCCTGAGCCGGCTGCTTGCCCGCTTGAGGAAGCGGGGGTTCTCCACCCTAGTGCCATCCGACAGGGTCGCTACCGCCTCCACGCCCAGGTCTATGCCCACAGACCCATTGCCGGATTTGCGGGTAGGCTGGCAACGAAGGGTGATAGTTGCATACCAGCCATGCGAGGTGCGGGTCAGCGTCACCTGACGAGGCTCACCCCACTGCCGGGGTTTGCCCCTGGCCCGGATGGCCCCCATGTTTCCCGTTTGGCCCTCGCTCGAACTTCCACCCGGCCCGGTCGGGGTAGCAAAAGCCCACAAAGCTCTTGGGGCTCTTATAGCGAGGGAAGCCCGGCTTCTCACCCCTCCTGACCCGACGGTAGAAGGCCTGGAAGGCCCGGCCGCACGGTCTCCTGCAGGGCATGGCTGCCCAGCACCTGGTATTCGGGCATCTCCTCCTTGAGCCTGGGCAGCTCGTTTTGCTGGTCGTAGTAGCTAATGGTCTTCCCTTTAGCCCAAGCTTTGCGGCGCTGCTCGATGCAGGCGTTGTACAGGTTGCAGTGCAGGCGGTTCCACCGCTCCAAGGTCTCAAGTTGAGCTTGGTTGGGGTAGAGCTTGTAACGCACCTGGCGGGCCTGCACGCCTCTAGTGTATCGTCAAACTCAAGACCGCCAACAACGCCGCCTTCCTTCCGTATCATTTGGTTCTGGTCACCAAATACCGGCGTAAGTGTTTGACCGGGGTGATGTTGGAGGAGTTGCGGCAGAAGGTCGCCCAGGTGTGCGAGCAATGGGGTTGCGAGTTGGTCGAGTTTTCCGGTGAAGCCGACCACGTACATCTACTGTTCGAGGCCACTCCGACTGTCGAACCTGCAAAGTTTGTCAACAGCCTCAAAACTGTCACCAGTCGCGCCTTACGCAAGCGCCACGCCGAACACCTCAGCAAGTTTTACTGGAAGCCCGTGCTATGGTCGGGTTCCTACGCCATCCTGACAGCGGGCGGGGCGCCCTTGGAGGTGCTCAAGCAA
>NZ_JANXCG010000035.1 GCF_025060375.1 Meiothermus sp.
TGTGGAGATGGTGATGCCTGGGGACAACGTGACGTTTACGGTGGAGCTGATCAAGCCGATTGCGCTGGAGGAGGGCTTGCGGTTTGCCATCCGGGAGGGTGGTCGCACCGTGGGTGCGGGGGTGGTGTCCAAGATCATCGAGTGAGGGAGGCCCAACGTGCCGAAGATTCGTATCAAACTCCGGGGCTTCGACCACAAGAGCTTGGACGCCTCTGCGGCCAAGATTGTGGAGACGGCCCGCCGCAGCGGCGCTAAGGTGGCCGGCCCGGTGCCGCTGCCTACCCGGGTGCGCCGCTTCACTGTGTTGCGGAGCCCCTTCAAGCACAAGGACAGCCGTGAGCACTTTGAGTTGCGTACCCACAACCGGCTGGTGGACATCACCGACCCTACCCCGAAGACCATCGAAGGATTGCGCAACCTCGACCTGCCCACCGGGGTAGAGATTGAGTTGAAGATGATAGGAGGCCGCTGATGAAGGGCATCCTTGGGACCAAGGTGGGCATGACCCAGATTTGGAAGGGCGACCGGGTGGTTCCCGTCACGGTAATCCTGGCTGGCCCTTGTCCAGTGGTTCAACGCAAGACCGTGGAGAAGGACGGCTATGAGGCGGTTCAGCTCGGATTCATGCCTCAGAAGCCCCAGCGGGTCAATAAACCCCTAAAGGGCCACTTCGCCCGCGCAGGGGTGGAGCCGGTCCGGTACTTGCGGGAGATAAGGGATTTCAATCCGGAGGGGGACACCGTGACGGTGGGCATCTTCCGCCCCGGGGAGATTGTTGATGTGACCGGCACCTCGAAGGGCCATGGCTTCACGGGGGTGATGAAGAAGTGGAACTTCGCTGGGGGGTATGACTCCCACGGAGCCCACAAGGTGCACCGTCATCCCGGTTCCATCGGAAACCGCAAAACCCCAGGCCGGGTTTTCAAAGGCAAGAAGATGGCTGGTCGCTGGGGGAATGAGCGGGTGACTATCCAGGGCCTCGAGGTGGTAGATGTCCTGGAGAATGAGAACCTGATTCTGGTCAAGGGCTCGGTGCCGGGCGCCAACGGGAGTTTGGTGATTGTCCGGGAGACCAGCAAGGTGCTGGAAAAAGCCGGCGGGGGAGGTGGCTAATGTACAGTCTTCCAGTGCTTGGGAGCGACAAGACCGTTGAGGCCCAACTGCCGGGGATCAATCCCCACGTTCTATACGAAGTGGTGCGGTGGCAGCTGGCCTCCCGTCGCCGGGGTACCGCGGCCACCAAGACCCGTGGCATGGTCAGCTACACCAGCAAGAAGATGTACCCTCAGAAACACACTGGGCGGGCCCGTCACGGCGACTACGGGGCTCCTATCTTTGTGGGTGGGGGTACGGCCTTTGGGCCTCAGCCACGGGACTACAGCTATACCCTGCCCAAGAAGGTGCGCAGGCTTGCCCTGGGTATGGCCCTGGCCGACCGGGCGCAGCAGGGGAAGCTCTTTCTGGTGGAACGCTTTGAGGGTGTTGAGGGAAAAACCAGGGAATTCGTGGCCTGGCTCAGGGCCCACAACCTGGAGGGTCCTTCCCTTTTGCTGGTCACCAGCAACCCACTCGTGGCTCGTTCAGCCCGCAACCTCCCTCAGGTGCGGATACTGGACCCAGAGGGGATCAACGTATACGACATACTGCGTCAGGAAGTTTTGGTAATGGAGGCCTCGGCCTGGGATGCCGTGAAGGCCCGGCTGGGAGGTGAGGGCCAGTGAAGACCCCTTACGACATCATCCTGAAGCCGGTCTTGTCGGAAAAGGCCTACGCCCGTTTTGCGAACGGGGAGTACACCTTTTGGGTACACCCGGACGCTACTAAGACCGAGATTGCCAATGCGGTGGAAGCGGCTTTCAAGGTGAAGGTGGTCCGGGTTAACACCCAGACGGTGCGTGGCAAGGACAAGCGCTTGGGGCGATTTGTGGGGAAACGGCCTGACCGCAAAAGGGCGGTGGTGAAGGTGGCCGAAGGGCAGAAGATTGAGGCCCTGGAAGGGCTGATCTGAGCTGGAGAGAGAGTTTCACTTGGCATCAGCGCGGCTTGCGCGTATCAGGTGAAAGGAACGGAGATGGCAGTAAAGAAGTTTAGACCCTACACCCCCTCCCGCCGCTTTATGACGGTGGCGGACTTCTCGGGGCTGACCGATAAGCGGCCGGAGAAGAGCCTGACTACCCCCCTTAAGAAGACAGGGGGCCGAAACAACCAAGGCCGCACCACCGCCCGCTTCCGCGGGGGGGGGCATAAGCGGTTGTATCGCATCATCGACTTTCGTCGGCGCGACAAGGTGGGGGTTCCAGCCAAGGTGGCGGCCCTTGAGTACGACCCAAACCGCACCGCCCGCATTGCCCTTCTGCACTACCGCGACGGGGAGAAGCGCTACATCCTGGCCCCGGAGTCGTTGGCAGTAGGGGATACCGTGGTGAGCGGCCCGGAGGCCCCCATAGCGGTAGGCAACGCCCTGCCCTTGCGCTTCATTCCGGTGGGCACGGTGATTCACGCGGTGGAACTGGAGCCTGGAAAAGGCGCCAAGATGGCCCGTAGTGCTGGAACCAGCGTTCAGGTGCAGGGCCGCGAGGGCGATTACGTAATCCTGCGGTTGCCCTCGGGGGAGCTGCGCAAGGTGCATGGGGAGTGCTACGCCACGGTAGGGGTGGTTTCCAACGCCGATCACAAAAACGTCGTCTTGGGAAAGGCCGGGCGCACCCGCCACCTGGGTCGGAAGGGGCACGTGCGGGGTACGGTAATGAACCCGGTGGACCACCCTCACGGGGGTGGGGAGGGTCGCGCGCCTCGCGGCCGTCCACCGGTTTCGCCCTGGGGCCAGCAGGCCAAGGGCCTCAAGACCCGCAAGCGCAAGAAGCCCTCGAGCGCCTTTATCGTTGCACGCCGCAAGTAAAGGAGGTGAACCATGCCGCGTAGCTTGAAAAAAGGCGTCTTCGTGGACAGCCACCTGCTGGAGAAGATTGAGGCGCTCAATGCGCGAGGCGAGAAGCGGGTGATCAAGACCTGGAGCCGCCGCAGCACCATTGTTCCGGAGATGGTGGGCCATACCCTGGCGGTTTACAACGGCAAGCAGCACGTACCGGTCTACATCACTGAGCAGATGGTGGGGCACAAATTGGGTGAGTTCTCGCCCACCCGAACCTACCGGGGTCACAGCAAAGAGGCCAAGACCGCCAAGAAGTGAGGTTCAAGGTGGAAAGGAAACGACTCAAGAAAGGCGAGCGCAGCGACATCCGCAAGGACCTGCGGGATGTGCACTACCCCGGCTCGGCGGGACTCATTCGCTACGCCAAGATGTCCCTCGAGCAGCGCAGCCAGGCCCTCAAGGAGGAGACTCCGCATACCTATGCCCTGGCGCGGGCTCGGTACGTGCGCATGTCCCCCCGCAAGGTGCGGCGGGTGATTGACCTCATCCGCGGAAAGAGTCTGGAGGAGGCTCGAGCGATCCTCAAATATACCCCCCACCGGGCCGCAGAGGTGGTGGCTAAGGTGCTCGAGTCGGCGGCGGCCAACGGCATCAACGACGACCGGAAGAACATGCTCGAGGACCGGATGTACGTCAAGGCCGCCTTTGTGGATGAGGGGCCGGCCCTGAAGCGGGTGCTGCCCCGGGCCCGCGGTAGCGCCCACATGATAAAGAAGCGCACCAGCCACATCACCATCGTTGTGGGGGAGAGAAATGGGTAACAAGATTCATCCAGTGGGTCTGCGCCTGGGTATTACCCGCGAGTTTGAGTCGCGCTGGTACGCGGGTAAGAAGACCTATGCCAAGACCTTGGCTGAGGACCGCCTGATCCGCGACTTCATACAGAAGGAGCTGCAGCCCGCGGGTCTGGCTCGCATTGATATAGAGCGGGCTGCCGACAACGTAGCGGTGACGGTTTACGCAGCCAAGCCTGGCGTGGTTATCGGAAAGGGCGGCGAGACCATTAAGCGCCTGCGGGAAACCCTGCAGAGCAAGTTTCCAGGCCGCACCATCGCCCTAAACGTGCAGGAGGTGAGCAACCCTAACCTCTCGGCGGCCTTGGTGGCCCAGCGGGTGGCCGAGCAAATTGAGCGCCGCTTTGCTGTGCGCCGCAGCATCAAACAGGCCGTGCAGCGGGTGCGGGAAGCGGGGGCTCAAGGTGCGAAAATTGTGGTTTCGGGCCGCATCGGTGGTGCCGAGCAGGCTCGGGTAGAGTGGGCAGCCGAGGGCCGTGTGCCGCTGCACACCCTGAGGGCCAATATTGACTACGGCACCGCTCGAGCTGAGACCACCTACGGCTCCTTAGGGGTAAAGGCCTACATCTTTCTGGGGGAGGTTATCGGTGGTAAGAAGGTGGCCTCCTCAGGGGTTCCTGCTCCTCGCCCGGCGGCCCCTAAACGCGAGGAGGGCAGGCCCCGCCGCCGCTCGGCGGTCCACAAGGCAGGCCCCGCTGCCAAAGAAGGGGGTGAGTAGACCGTGCTGATGCCTAAGCGCATGAAGTACCGCAAGGCCCACCGCGGCCGCCTGAAGGGAACCACCAAAGGGGGGGACTACGTGGCCTTTGGGGAGTGGGGTCTGGTGGCTATGGAGCCTTCCTGGATCACCAGCCAGCAGATTGAGGCGGCTCGTGTGGCCATGGTGCGGCACTTTCGCCGCGGCGGTAAGATTTTCATCCGCATCTTCCCCGACAAGCCCTACACCAAAAAGCCCCTGGAGGTGCGGATGGGTAAGGGTAAGGGGAATGTGGAAGGGTATGTGGCGGTGGTCAAGCCAGGCCGGGTGATGTTTGAGGTTGCCGGGGTGACCGAGGAGCAGGCCCGTGAGGCCCTGCGCTTGGCTGGCCACAAGTTGCCCATCAAGACCAAGGTGGTGAAGCGCGATGCCTACGACGAAGCCCAGTGAACTGCGCAAGCTCTCGGAGGCTGAGCTACAGAAGCGCATTCGGGAACGGAAGAAGGAACTCATGGAGTTGCGTTTCCAAGCCAGCATCGGGCAGCTAGAGAAGAACCACCGGATCACGGAGGTTCGCCGGGAAATCGCCCGCATGCTGACCATTCTGGGAGAAAAGGCGCGGCAGAGGGGGGCTGACCATGCCTAAGAAGGTGTTGACCGGCGTGGTGGTGAGCGACAAAGCCCAGAAGACCGTGACGGTCCTGGTGGAGCGCCAGATGCGCCACCCGCTTTACGGTAAGGTAATCCGGCGTTCTAAGAAATACCTGGCTCACGACGAGAACGAGCAGTACAAGCTCGGCGATGTGGTTCAGATTCGTGAGGCCCGTCCCATCTCCAAAAGGAAGAGATTTGTGGTGGTGGGGCGGCTCGAGGAGGGGCGGATCGACCTGGTGGAGCGCTACCTTTTGCGCAAGGAGCGTGGTAACGCATGATACAGCAGGAGACCGTGCTGGAGGTGGCCGACAACACTGGGGCCCGCAAGATTGCCTGCATCCGGGTTTTGGGGGGCCACCACCGCAAGTACGCCAGCGTGGGGGACGTAATCGTGGCTTCGGTCAAGGAGGCTATACCCCGGGGCATGGTTAAGGAAGGGGATGTGGTCAAGGCAGTGGTGGTGCGCACCGCCAAGGAAGTGCGGCGTCCAGATGGTTCCTCCATCCGTTTTGACACCAACGCTGCGGTCATCATCAACGCCCAGAACGAGCCGCGCGGGACCCGTGTGTTTGGCCCAGTGGCCCGTGAGCTTCGCGAGCGGGGCTTCATGAAGATCGTCTCTTTGGCCCCGGAGGTGTTGTAGGCCTGAGGCTGCGGGTGCTTGCCGTAGGCGAGTGCGCTCCGATGCACGGTAGGCCCCGGGTCTGCCGTCCCGCAGCCCACCTGGGAGGTCCAGGGAGTTTTTGGGGATGCTTTTTGGGGTGGTTTCTGCTAGTATTTTCTTTTGGCGCCGCGGAGCCCCAAGGAGCAGAATCGGAGGATATGGATGAAGGTGCACGTTAGGAAAGGGGACACCGTGCTGGTTCTTTCTGGGAAGGAAGGCCTGCGCGGAAGGACCGGGAAGGTAAAGGCCGTCATGCCCAAGGAGGGGCTGGTGGTGGTGGAGGGGTTGAACCTGGTTAAGAAAGCTGTCCGCCCCAACCCCCGCAACCCTCAAGGGGGCTTCATCGAGACCGAGGCGCCCATTCACGCTTCTAAGGTGATGCCCATCTGCCCGAGCTGTGAGAAGCCCACCCGTGTGCGCAAGAAATTCCTCCCCGACGGCACCAAGGTGCGGGCTTGCGCCAAGTGCGATGGCGTGCTGGATACCAAGTAGGGGGTTGCGATGCCGCTGGATGTTGCCCTGAAAAGACACTACCACGAGGTGGTTCGCCCCGAGCTCATCAAGCGCTTTGGCTACGAGAACATCATGGCGGTTCCCCGTCTGGTCAAAATCGTGGTCAACCAGGCCCTTGGGGAGGCCAAGGACGATAGCCGAATCCTCGAGCGGGCCGGCAAGGAGCTGGCCTTCATCACCGGCCAACAGCCGGCCATCACCCGGGCAAAGAAGTCCATCTCCAACTTCAAGTTGCGCCAGGGGATGCCGATTGGGCTACGGGTTACCCTGCGGGGGGACCGGATGTGGATTTTTGCTGAGAAGCTCATCCACATCGCCCTGCCGCGCATCCGCGACTTCCGGGGATTGAACCCCAACGCTTTTGACGGCCGGGGGAACTACAATCTGGGCCTTCGGGAGCAGTCCATTTTTCCCGAGATCACCTACGACATGGTGGACGCGGTCCG
Source organism: Meiothermus sp. (assembly GCF_025060375.1). Taxonomy (GTDB): domain Bacteria; phylum Deinococcota; class Deinococci; order Deinococcales; family Thermaceae; genus Meiothermus. The sequence goes on from NZ_JANXCG010000035.1 coordinate 6,701, forward strand.
GGGGATGGATGTGGCGATTGTAACCACTGCTGAGACCGACGAGGAGGCCCGGGCCCTGCTGGAGCTACTGGGCTTCCCTTTCCGAAAGTAGAAAGGAGGTGAGGTTATGGCTAAAAAATCGCAGGTGGAGAGGATGAAGCGCAAGCTCAAGACCATTGCCAAGTACGCGGCGAAACGGGCTGCCCTCAAGGCGGCGGGCGACTACGCGGCGCTGGCCGAGCTGCCCCGTGACGCCAGCCCTACCCGGCACAAGAACCGCTGTGCGGTGACCGGGCGGGCTCGAGCCTACATCCGCTACTTTGGGCTTTCGCGCCTGCAGTTCCGTGAAATGGCCCACAAAGGCCTCCTGCCGGGGGTTAAGAAGGCGAGTTGGTGAAGGCTCCGCCGGTCGGCAAGCTTTTGCCGATACCACGGGGCTGGCTCTGGAGCGTTGTGTGAGGAAGTTCTGGGCTGGCTGGTTGGTCCTTTTGGCCCATACCGGGCCCTGCGAACCTCCAGGGCCGAGCGCAGACGCTTGAAAAGAGGGAGAACCTAATGCTCAGTGATCCCATTGCCGACATGCTGACCCGGATCCGCAACGCGGTCCAGGTCTACAAAGAGAGCGTGGACGTTCCGGCCTCCAAGTTCAAGGAGCAGATTGCCCGTATCCTGGCGCAGGAGGGCTTTATCCGCCGGGTGGAGCGCGTAGAGGTTGAGGGCAAGCCGGTGTTGCGCCTCCACCTCAAGTACGGTCCCCGCCGTGAAAAGGTCATCCAACACATCCGCCGGGTGAGCCGGCCTGGCCGGCGGGTCTACGTGACTGCCGAAAACCTGCCCAAGGTGCGCCGCGGGCTGGGGCTGGCCATCGTTTCTACCTCCAAGGGGCTCCTGCCCGATCATGAGGCGCGCAAGCTGGGGGTGGGCGGCGAGGTCATCTGCGAGGTCTGGTAAGGAGTGGGTGGAGATGTCGCGAATTGGAAGGCAACCCATCAACCTGCCTAAGGGCGTGACCGTGGAGGTAGGGGCAGGGGTGGTCAAGGTCAAAGGGGCCAAGGGGGAACTCTCGGTGGCGGTGCACCCCGACTTGGTCGTGAAGAGCGAGAACGGGGTGGTAACGGTGAGCCGCCCTTCCGATAGCCGCACCCACAAAAGCCTGCATGGGCTGACCCGCACCCTAATTGCCAACGCAGTGCAGGGGGTTTCGGTGGGCTACGTGAAGGAGCTGGTCATCAGCGGTACAGGCTACCGCGCGGCTATGCAGGGCAAGAACCTCGAGCTCACCGTGGGCCACAGCCACAAGGATGTGGTGGTGCCGCCTCCGGGTATCACCTTCGAGGTGCCGGAGCCCACCCGGATACGGGTGGTGGGCATTGACAAGCAGCTTGTGGGCCAGGTGGCGGCTAATGTGCGCTCTGTGCGCCCGCCCGATGCCTACCACGCCAAGGGCATCCGCTACGCCAACGAGGTGGTCAAGACCAAGCCCGGCAAAACCGCCGGTAAGTGATGAGGAGGAGTTGTGGCACGCCTTTCCACCGAAGAACGCCGCAGGTTCCGGGTGCGCAACGCCGTCAAGGCCTCTGGCCGCCCGCGGCTTTCGGTTTACCGGAGCCTGAAGCACATCTACGCTCAGATCATTGACGACAGCCAGGGGCACACCCTGGCCGCGGCCTCAAGCCTCTCCCTGAAGCTCTCCGGCAACAAGACCGAGGTAGCCAAGAAGGTGGGCCTGGCCATCGCCGAGGCGGCCAAATCCAAGGGCATCACCAAAGTGGTCTTTGACCGGGGGGGCTACAAGTACCATGGGCGGGTCAAGGCCTTGGCCGAGGGAGCCCGCGAGGGGGGACTGGAGTTCTAGCGCACGCTGGAGGAGCATCCCATGCCTGAGACCGATTTCGAAGAGAAGATGATCTTCGTCCGCCGCACCTCCAAGACCTACCAGGGTGGGCGTCGCTTCCGCTTTGGCGCCCTGGTGGCGGTGGGGGACCGCCAGGGCCGGGTGGGGCTGGGCCTGGGCAAGGCCAAGGAGGTGCCCATGGCGGTCCAGAAGGCCAACAACTACGCCAAGCGGGACATGATCGAGGTGCCCATCCAAAACGGCACCATTCCCCACGAAATTAGCGTGACCTGGGGCTCTTCCACCATTCTCCTGCGCCCGGCGGCGCCAGGAACGGGGGTGATCGCCGGGCAGGTACCCCGGGCCATTTTGGAGCTGGCCGGCATCACCGATATACTGACCAAGGAGCTGGGCTCCCGCAACCCCATCAACATTGCCTATGCCACCATGGAAGCCCTTCGGCAGCTCCAGACCCGCGAGGATGTGAAGCGGCTTCGCAAAACTGTGGAACCCGAGGAGGTGGCCGGATGAGCACCCTCAAAGTTCGGCTGGTCAAAAGCCCCATCGGCTACCCTAAGGACCAGAAGGCGGCGCTAAAAGTTCTGGGGCTTACCAAGATGCACCGCGTGCGTGAGGTGCCGGATACTCCGGCGGTGCGCGGGCAGATTCGCAAGGTGGCCCACCTGGTGGAGGTGCTGGAATGAAGCTGAACGAGGTTCGCCCCAACCAAGGGGCCAACAAACGCCGCAAGCGGGTGGGCCGGGGCCCTGGCTCGGGGCATGGCAAGACCGCTGGGCGCGGGCACAAAGGCCAAAAGTCCCGCTCGGGCGGGGTCAAGAACCCAGCCCGCTTTGAGGGGGGGCGCTCCACCCTGATTATGCGGCTTCCCAAACGGGGGATGAAAAACTACTCCACCGGTGAACTCAAGCGGGTGGAGTACCAGGTGGTCAACCTGGGGGCCATCGCCAAGCGCTTTACCTCCGGAGAGGTGACCCCAGAGGCCTTGGCCAAGGCTGGGCTCGTGCGGCCAGGCTATCCGGTCAAGGTGCTGGCCCAGGGAGAGGCTAGCGGTGTTCGGGTGATTGCCCATAAGTTCTCCCAGGCCGCCGTTGAGAAGCTAAAGGCTGCGGGCGGCGAGGCGGTCCTGCTCGAGGGGGCCTAAGATGCTCGCGGCCTTCCGCTCCGCCATCCTCATTCCCGAGCTGCGTAAGCGCATTCTGTTTACGCTCTTGGTGCTGGCGTTGTACCGCTTGGGCACCTTTATTCCCACCCCCGGAGTGGACATCGGCAAAATCCGTGAGTTTCTGGGTACCCAGGCTGGCAGCGCCTTGGGCTTGGTGAACCTCTTTTCGGGCGGAAACTTTGAGCAGTTCTCCATTTTTGCTCTGGGGATTATGCCCTACATCACTGCGGCCATTATCATGCAGCTTCTGGTCACGGTGGTCCCAGCGCTGGAGAAACTGCAAAAAGAGGGTGAGGAGGGCCGCCGCATCATCACCCAATACACCCGCATCGGGGGGATTGCCCTGGGAGCGGTGCAGGGGCTTTTCTTGGCAACTGCTTTTCTAGGGGCCAACAACGGCGCTTTTCTGCTGCCTGGTTGGGAGCCGGGCTTCTTCTTCTACTTTGTGGTGGTGGTGACCCAGGTGGCAGGGATTGCCCTTTTGCTCTGGATGGCCGAGCGTATCACCGAGTACGGCATAGGCAACGGTACCAGCATGGTGATATTTGCCGGCATCGTGGCGAGCTGGGGTCCGCAGTTGGTCCGCACCTTTGGTTTGGTGCGCACAGGGGAGGTGAACCTGATCGCCCTGCTTATCTTCTTGGCCTTCATCGTGCTGGCCTTTGCCTTTATGGCCGCAGTGCAGCAGGCAGAGCGACGTATCCCTGTGCAGTACGCCCGCAAGCAGGTGGGGCGCAAGATGTTCGGCGGTCAGGCCACCTACATCCCCATCAAGCTCAACGCCGCGGGGGTTATCCCTATAATCTTCGCAGCAGCTCTTCTGCAGCTCCCCCTCTTCCTCACGGGGGTCTTTCCCGATTCCTCGGTGGCCCAGGCGGTGGCCAATTTCTTTACCCCAAACCGCTTTCCGGGTCTGCTCATCGAGGTGCTTTTGATTATCGGCTTCACCTACGTTTACACCGCGGTCCAGTTTGACCCCCGGCGCATCTCGGAGAACCTGCGGGAGTACGGCGGCTTTATCCCCGGTATCCGTCCTGGTGAGCCCACCGTGAAGTTCCTGGAGCACATCGTCTCCCGCCTTACCCTGTGGGGGGCCATCTTTCTGGGTTTGGTGGCGGCCCTGCCCACCATCATGCAGAACCTCACTGGGGTGACCACCCTGGCCTTCCACTTCTCTGGAATCAGCCTGTTGATTGTGGTAGGGGTGGCCCTGGATACCCTGCGGCAGATTGAGGCTCAGCTCCAGATGCGCAACTACGAGGGCTTTTTGTCCCGCGGGCGCTTGCGGGGGCGCACCCGCTGAGGAGGCACTGTAAATGGCAGAGGCGGTGATTTTTCTGGGCCCTCCTGGGGCAGGCAAGGGCACCCAGGCTAAGCGGTTGGCGGCCCATATGGGCTTTCGCCAGCTTTCTACAGGGGATATTTTGCGCAGCCATGTGGCCCGGGGTACTGAGCTAGGCAAGCTAGCCAAGCCCCTGATGGATGCAGGGAAGCTGGTGCCCGATGAGATCATCCTGGGTTTGATCGGCGAGGAACTGGCCGCGATGCCCAACCCCCGGATCATCTTTGACGGCTTTCCCCGCACCTTGGCTCAGGCGGAGGCCCTGGATAAGCTCCTAGAGCAGCGCGGAATTCGCCTGCTGGGCGTTTTGTTGGTTACTGCGCCGGAGGAGGAGCTGGTCCGGCGGCTTTTGGGTCGGGCCCAGGAGGAGGGGCGCTCGGATGACAACGAGGCCACCATACGGGCCCGCATGGTGGAGTATCGGCAGAAGACCCAACCCCTGGTGGACTACTATGCCAAGAGGGGCAGCCTTAGGGAGATCAACGGCCTGGGTACGGTGGAGGAGGTCTACCAGGCCATCCAAGAGGCCCTGGGCGTTAGGGCATAGGGCGGTATGGCCATCCACATCAAGTCTCCCTGGGAAATTGAGAAGATGGCCAAGGCTGGGCAGCTTCACACCGCCATCTTCGCTGAGATAGAACCCCACGTCCGCCCTGGGGTAAGCACCTACGAGCTTGACCAGATGATTCTGCGGGCCATTGAGCGAGTCGGAGGAAAAGCCCCGCAGATTGGTTATCGGGCAGGGGGTACGGTTCCCTATCCCAGCGCGACCTGCATGTCGGTGGACGATGTGGTGGTGCATGGATTGCCTTCCAAGCGCCCGTTGCGCGAGGGGGAGCTTTTGAAGATAGACTTCCTTTTCACCTACGACGGCTACACCACCGACATGGCCCGTACTTATGCCATCGGTAAAGTTTCACCGGAGGCCGAGAGGCTTATGCGGGTTACTGAGGAGGCTTTTTGGCTGGGGTTTGAGCTTTTGCGGCCTGGTAAGCGCATCGGCGATGTGGCAGCGGCGGTTCAGGATTTTGTGGAGCGGCAGCATGGTCTTTGGTGCATTCGCGAGATGGTGGGCCACGGGGTGGGTCGGGAGCTGCACGAGGACCCCCAGGTACCCAACTATGGCGAGCCCGGCAAGGGCCCCAAGCTGCGCCCCGGCATGACCTTGGCTTTTGAGCCTATGGTTGCTTTGTACCCGGCGAAGATGGTAATATTGGAGGATGGTTGGACGGCCACGGTTGGCAAAGGCAACCTGGCGGCCCACTACGAAAATACGGTGCTCATAACCGAGGATGGCCCCCGTCTCCTAACGGGGAGCCAAAGACCTGTGCCGGTGAGCCGATAGCGCGAGGAGGGGTGCTTGCCTAAGGAGAAGGACACCATTCGTGCGGAGGGGGTGGTTAGTGAGGCGCTTCCCAACACCACCTTCCGGGTACAGCTCGACAATGGCCCGGAGATACTCTGCTACATCTCCGGCAAGATGCGGATGAACTACATCCGTATCCTCCCGGGCGACCGAGTAGTGGTGGAGATCACGCCCTACGACCCCAGCCGGGGAAGGATTGTGTACAGGCGCTAAGGAGTACAAGATGAAAGTCCGTACCTCAGTGAAGAAGATGTGCGACAAGTGCAAGGTAATCCGGCGTCACGGGCGCGTCTATGTGATCTGCGAAGACCCCACCCACAAGCAGCGCCAAGGTTAGGAAAGGAGAGCAGATGGCTCGCATTGCTGGAGTAGAAATTCCCCGGAACAAGCGCGTGGATGTAGCCCTGACCTACATCTATGGGGTAGGCCCAGCCCGCGCCAAGGAAGCCCTGGCCGCCACCAACGTGAACCCTGCCACCCGGGTCAAAGACCTGACGGAGGCCGAGGTGGCCCGGTTGCGGGAGTTCGTGGAAGGGAACTACAAGCTCGAGGGGGAGCTCCGGGCGGAGGTGGCCGCCAACATCAAGCGCTTGATGGACATCGGTTGCTACCGGGGACTTCGCCACCGCAGAGGGCTGCCGGTGCGAGGCCAGCGCACCCGCACCAACGCCCGCACCCGCAAGGGCCCCCGCAAGACTGTGGCGGGTAAGAAGAAGGCGCCTCGCAAGTAGCCGGTAGATGCCGCATCCAGTTGTGCCAGTTGAGACTCCTAGATGTGCCCCACCCTTTGTTTGTGTGGGTTAGAGCGAGGAGAGTATGGCTGAGAAGAAAACCACCGGTCGCAAGAAAAAGGTCAAACGCCAAGTTCCCTCCGGGAAGGCTTTTATTCACGCCTCTTACAACAATACCATCGTGACCATTACCGACCCTGACGGCAATCCCATCACCTGGTCGTCGGGAGGGGTGATCGGCTACAAAGGCAGCCGCAAGGGGACTCCCTACGCTGCCCAGCTTGCCGCTATGGACGCGGCCAAAAAGGCCCAGGGCTACGGGATGACCAGCGTGGAGGTGGTGGTACGGGGCACGGGGGCGGGCCGGGAGCAGGCCATCCGCGCTCTTCAGGCCAGTGGCCTGCAGGTGCGCTCCATTGTGGACGACACCCCGGTGCCCCACAACGGCTGTCGTCCGCGCAAGAAGTTCCGCAAAGCGGTCTGAGAACCATCTGCGGGGGCGAAACTTTGGTTCCCTGTTTCGCCCTGAACCCTGGGAACCCGGAAGCGCTTGCTACCGAAGTGAGGAGAGAAAATGGGTCGCTACAGAGGACCAATCGTAAAAGTTGCGCGTCACCTTGGGGTGAACATTGCTGAGACTGAGAAGGTACAGAAGTATCTAGACCGTCGCCCATATGCCCCGGGCCAGCACGGGCAGAAGCGCAAGGGGCGCCCATCCGACTATGCGGTGCGCCTGCGGGAAAAGCAGAAGCTGCGCTTTATCTACGATGTTTCGGAAACCCAGTTCCGCAACCTGTTTGAGGAGGCCAGCCGGAAGAAGGGAGTGACCGGCACGGTTTTCCTGCAGCTTTTGGAAAGCCGGCTGGACAACGTGGTCTTCCGGATGGGTATCGCTTCCACCCGCCGCCAGGCTCGCCAGTTCGTCCGCCATGGGCACATCTTGGTCAATGGCCGTCGGGTGACGCTGCCGGGCTACCGATTGCGGCCAGGGGATGAGGTGAAGGTTTCGGAGCGGGCCAAGAAAATGGAGTTCATCGTTCAGAACGTGGAGCGCTTCAAAAACCGCAAGGCCTTCCCCTGGCTCGAGTTCAACCCGGAGACCATGACTGGGAAGTTCCTGCGCCTGCCCGAGCGGGAGATGCTCTCGCTGCCGGTTAACGAGCAGCTGGTGATTGAGTTTTATTCCCGCTAAGGCCAGCTTGCCTCCCAAGGAGGTTACTTTGGAAACCACCAAAACCAAAGCCCCAGTTTTCAACGCCCGTATTGACGGAAACTACGGCGAGTTCGTGCTGGAGCCCCTCGAGCGGGGCTTCGGGGTGACCTTGGGCAACCCCTTGCGGCGCATTCTGCTCTCCTCTATTCCTGGTACCGCAGTGACCAGCGTTTACATCGAGGACGTGCTCCATGAGTTCTCGGCAATTCCTGGGGTCAAGGAGGATGCCATCCAGCTCATCTTGAACCTCAAGGAGCTGGTGGTCCGCTTTGCCAATCCCGGTTCGGGCCCCAAAACCCTAACCCTTCGGGCTACTGGACCCAAGGTGGTCTACGCTCGCGACCTGGAGTGCCCTCCCGACGCTGAGATTGTCAACCCCGACCACTACATCGCCACCCTGGAGGAGAAGGGCAAGCTGGTGATGGAGATTCGGGTGGACGAGGGGGTGGGGTATGTACCTGCGGAGAAGCACGGGATAAAGGACCGCATCTCCTCTATTCCCGTGGATGCGCTTTTCTCCCCGGTGCGCCGGGTAGCCTACCAGGTAGAGGACACCCGTCTGGGCCAGCGCACCGACCTGGACAAGCTAACCCTGCGTGTCTGGACAAACGGGGCCATCTCCCCCATGGAGGCCCTCCAGCAGGCCGTGGCCATCCTGCGGGAACAGCTTAGCTTCTTTGACCAGTCGCCGGTGGTACGGGTGGAGGCCAAGCCTGCTTCCACCGCTGCCCCCCCTGCGCCTCCTCCACCCCCTTCCCCGGCGGTGGGCCTGACCCTGGAGGATCTCGGCCTCAGCACCCGGGTGTTGCACAACCTCAAGGAGGAGGGCATTGAGAGTGTGGAGAGCCTTCTAGCCCTTTCTGAAAGGGAGCTCAAGAGGGTGCCGGGAATTGGTGAGCGCAGCTTGCAGGAAATCAAGGACTGCCTGGCCCAGCATGGGCTGGCCATGAAGGACTAGGCCTCGAGCCGGCACCCAAGGAGGGAGTATGCGTCATCGTAAATCCGGAAGGAAGCTCAACCGCCACTCGGCCCACCGGGTGGCCCTATTCCGCAACCTGGCTAAGAGTTTGCTGCTCTCTGAGGAAGGCCGCATTACCACCACCATTCCCAAGGCCAAGGAGCTGGCGGGCTTTGTGGATCACCTGATCACCACTGCAAAGAAGGCCCCCACCCTGAAGGTGCCCGAAGGGGTGCGTTTTACCAAGCGGCGCGACAAGGATGGGCGTGAGCTGCCCCTAAAGGAGGGCGAGCGTCTTGCGACCCCAGAAGAGCTGGCCGCTTACGCCCGGCGCAACCACCTGCGCCGCCAGCTCTTGCGCGACCTGCATGACCCCAAGCTGGTCAAGCGCCTCATGGAGGAAATTGCCCCGCGTTACGCCGACCGGCCGGGAGGCTATACCCGGGTGCTCAAGCTGGCGCGGTGGCGCCGGGGGGACGGCGCTCAGCTCGCTTTGGTAGAGCTGGTGAGCTGAGGACCCTGCTATCCAGGGCCGAAGGTGAGGCCCCAGCCGCATGGCTGGGGCCGCCTTAGGGGTTAGCGCTCCTGATGCCCAGGGCCTCCAGGGCCTTTTCAAAGGGCAGGTCGCGCCCGGTATTGGCGAGCTGTTCAATAGAGGTTTCTGCCACGATGTCTGGCACGGCCCGCTCGGGGTAGGGGGATCCATCGGCGAAGTAGGCCCGGTTGTAGGAGATGCTGATGGCCCCGCCGTTGATGAGGTTGAAGGGGCGGGTGGTGGTGTTGCCGATGCCCAGGGTGGGTACCCCAATTAGGGGGGCCACACGGGCTCGCTGGATGGCCGAGGCCAGGTATTCTCCGCCAGAAGCGGTGTTGTTGTCTATCAGCACTGCCAAGGGCCCTCGCCAGCGGGCCAAGAAGGGGAGGCTGGTGCTCTCGCTTCGGCCGTTGCGGGTGATGGTGATGCGCCCGTCGCGCACCCGGAACTCGGTTCGCTCAACCTGGTAGCGGTCTGCCAGAGCCACGTAGGCCTCGTCCAGGAAGGCCGCTGCCGAGATAATCATCTCGTTTAGAAGACCCCCACTGTTGCCGCGCAGCTCGAGGATCATGGCTCGAGCCCCCTTCTGCTGGGCCTCCCGAACCAGCTCGTGTACCCTCCGTCCCACCTGGCCCTGGGCGTCAAAGTCGGGGATGCGGAGCACCGCTACCCCACCGGGCCGGATTTTGAGGGAAGGGAAACGGGCGAGGTTGATTTCCCGGCCAGTAAGGGTAAACTCCAGCCGCTGCCGTTCGGGGCCCCGCAGGATGGTCAGCACCACCGGGCGGCCTGTTTGCACCGCTTGCACAAGGAACTGCGCGGCCTGGTTCTCGTCTGGAAGCTCATTGAGCAGCCGCCCATTGACCGCGATGATGCGATCGCCATAGGCCAGGCCGGCTTCGTCGGCAGGGCCTCCTTCCACCACGTCCACAATCAGCCGGTCCCGTGAGCCGGGGATGGCCACATGGGTAATGCCGATGCGCAGGGTGCGGGATGGGGCGTTGCCCTGACGGCTCTCGCGGGTGCTGCGCAGGGCTTCTGGGCTCATGTAGTAGGTGTGGTTGTCCTGTAGCTCCTCAATCATTCGCTGAATAACCGGTACTGCCTGGTCGTAGGGACAGGTCTCCTTTTGCTGGGCGCAAGCCCGGTCCAGCTCGAGCTGGTAGCGGCGGGTCAGGTCCTTGAGGTTTAGGCGGGCTGGGCCGTTGTAGTAGAACTCCACGTAGAAGCTGGCCTGGTCAAAGAGGTCCTGTGCGGGCGAGGCCAGGGAGAAAGAAGCCGCCCAAAGTGCGAGTACGGGCAACAGTTTGCGCATAGTGTTCACCTACCGCAGTAGCTCCAGGGCACGCTCCAGAATCACGTCGCGCCCCGCGGCGAGGGCTTCCAGGTCCTCCTCAATTATGACATCCGGGGTAACCCGGAGGGGAAAGGCCGAGCCATCCAGGTTGCGCATTCTCAGGGAAGAAACCGCGATGAATTCCCCGTTAATCAGGGGGCCCTCGGCGCTACCGGACATACCCAGGGCCCCTGCGGTGGGTTCACCCACCACCTTGGCCCGGCCTGCCCTTTGCAGGAAGTAGGCCAGCATCTCGGTGGAGTTGAAGGTGTTGCGGTTGACCAGCACCACCACCGGAAGGCGGGCCAAGTAGGGCTGCTTTACCTGGCTCAGCTCCTCCTCGTCGCCGTTCTCGTAGCGCACCTTTAGCCTGCCGTTTTCTACGGTGTGGGTCTCGTCCTGGCCCTGAAAGCGGCGGTCGTAGATGAAGCCGCCCCCTCCGGTGAAGGCCGCGGCAGCCAGCAGCGCCTCCGAGTCGTAGCCGCTGAGGGCATCGCGCAGGTCGATGACCATGCCCCGCGCTCCAGCACCTTCGGCCCGCCGAGCTGCGTCGTGGATGAGCTGGGCAGGGGAGAACTCCTCTGAGCTGTAGAGATGGTAGACCCGCAGGTAGGCAATCGGGCCGCGCAGCTCCAGGCGGGGGTGCATGGTGGCCTGGGCCACCCTGGGGGTGAGGGTTGCGCTGCGGGGGCTCCCCTGGCGGCTGTAGCTCAGCACAACGGGTCTACCTTCGGCCTCCGCGGCCTTGAGGCGGGCTAGGGTGGCGGGCTGGCCGTTGATCTGGGTGATGAGGTCGCCGCGCCGGAGCCCGGCTTGGTGGGCCGGCTCTCCAGGGAAAGCCTCCGACACCACCAGCCCCCTCGAGGTTTCCCGCACCCAGACCCCCACCCGGGGGGCCGCAGGCCCCAAACCTGCCCCGTAGCGCTGGTCGTCTATCAGCTCCTCCCGGGTGATGAGGGTGGTGAAGGGGTCACCAATATCCCTCACAATCCGCTCTATCACCTGCCGAGCCTTCTCATAGCCGCAGCGGTTGCCCTCGGGCGCACAGAGCCGGTCAAGCTCGGGCTGGTACTGCCGCCGAAGCTCGCGGAAGTGGGGAACCTTGGCTGGGCCGTTGTAGTAGAAGCCGATCAAAAATGTGGCTTGGTCGAACAGGTCCTGTGCTGGCGAAGCTAGGGCCAGACCCATCGCCCCCAGGCTCAGCAGACTCAGGAGGGCCTTTTTCACCATAACCCAATACTAAGGGGAAGCAGGTGAGAGAGATGGTATTTTCAGTCCAGAATCTGGGCCTGCCCCAGGGGTGTGCGCCGGGCGGCTGGGTGTACCTCCCTGCCCATGTTGCCGAGGAGCCGCTTCTGTGCTTCTTGAACCACCTCAAAGCCGCTCAGAAAGGTGCCGGGGTAGTAGTAGCCCAAAATCTGGCGGAAGTCCCAGCCTAAAAGGGCCAGCCCCCGGGCTCCCCACTGGCTCAGGCCCACCCCGTGACCACTACCCTGGCCATAAACCTGCCAGCCCTCAAAGCGGACTCGAGTAGAGGGAAGCCCCAACCCGCGCAACAGGCGGGTGGACTGGGGAGCATCCAGCTCCACGCTCCGCGCGCTGCCCACCACCCTAAGCCGCAGGGGCCGCCCACTCTCGCTCATCAGGGTTGGGCCTATGTATTGCACGCTGCCCACCTCGAGTCCCATCCCCAAAAGCCCTTGCGCTACCCCATCGGGGCTCAGGGTGCGGCTCCATAGGCGGCTGGCGCCTTGCGCATAGGGATCGGGACGGGCTATCAGGTAGGGTACGCTCCGGCCCCAAACCTCCTCTGCAGCCGCGGTGTAGCCGCCTGAGTCAGCGTGGTAAACGGCGGTGATGGGCCTTTGGTTGTGGGCGACGATGAGGCCGCGGGTAGCCTGGACTGCCAGGGTGTGGCGGGGCGTCTCGGCGTTACGGCCCAGGTACACCTGGCAGCGCTCGGTGGCGCACAGGTCGTACACTCCCCCCGGGTTCAGACGATAGAGGGCGAAGGTGCGGGCTAGAATGGCCTGGGCCTGAAGCACGGCTTCGGGAAAGGAGGCGGGGACCTCAGCGGGAACTACCCCCAGAAGGTAGTCTTCCAGCCAAACCCTGTTGATGAAGAGAAGCTGCTTGCTTTGCCAAACCACCAACAGGTTGCCCCGGTAGGCCCTCCCACCCAGGGTAAAGCCATCGGGCGCGGCGAACTCCACCCACGGCCCCACCTCCCGACCCTCTACCAGCACCCCTCCGGCGCCTGCCCACACCCGGAGGTTTCCTGCCCCTGCTGGGCGGCGCTCAAGGGCCCCGACTTGTTCGTGCGGGCCAAGCTGAACGTTGGCCGATGTGCCTTCTGAAAGGAGCACCCGCAACAGCAGGTCCTGTTGCCCGAGGGCTGTACCCATGAAGCCAAGGAGAATTATGGCTAGCCGCAGCATGGCCGACCAAGGGTCAGTATAGACCGCATCTTGGCCAGGTTAGGTTCATTTTGGGATTCGCCGTGAACTCTGCCGTTGCTCGAGGCTCAGGTCAGGAAAACGCCTTCGCGAACGCACCTTTTCTCCGGAAGGAAGCGGCTTTTGGGTCCATCAGGACAGTGTGGAAGCGCTTTTGCGGAGCGATCCATTCTGTTTTGCACAAAATGGTATAATGACGCTGTCGCAGTTTCCGACGGTGCACCTTGAAAGCCCGGCTTTTTGATAAGCAAGGCAAACCTACGGCATAAAAAATCTAAAAGGGTGGGTTTGCATTCTACTATCGAAAAAACCGCAAATTTCAGCCCAGTTATCCACAGCCCTCCTGTGGATAACCCGGTT
>NZ_JANXCG010000059.1 GCF_025060375.1 Meiothermus sp.
GGGCTACGTGGCCCTCATGATCGCCACCACCCCCATCTGGACGGCCCTCCTGGAGGGCCTGCTCGAGCGGCGGCGGCCTCCCAAACTCCTACTGGCAGGGCTCTTGGTGGGGCTGGCAGGAATTTTTCTTCTCAACGCACCCCAGCTCAGCGAGGGCGCCCCCACCCACCTGCTGGCCTCTTTGCTGCTGATCCTATCGCCCCTGATGTGGGCAGGCGGGACGCTCTACACTCAGCGCAAAGCCCCCGACCTGCGCCCGGAGGTGGTCTCGGGCTACCAGCAGCTCTTCGGCGGCTTGGGCTTCCTCCTGCTCTCCTGGGCCCTCGGGGAAGACTGGGCCGCCCCCAACCTGCTCGGCTGGGCCGCCAACCTCTACCTCATCGTGTTCGCCTCCCTGATCGCCTACACCTCCTACATCCTGGCGGTGCGGCTCCTGCCCCTGAGCCTGGTCACCACCTATGCCTACGTCAACCCGGTCTTCGCCCTCCTGCTGGGCTGGCTCCTCCTCAAGGAACCCATCGGCCTGTGGACGCTGGCCGGCTCTGCGCTGGTGCTGGTAGGGGTGGGGCTGGTCTTCAAGGGCCAGTCAAGGCCGACGCCCCCTAGTGCTTGAAGTGGCGGGAGCCGGTAAAGACCATGGCCACGCCCAGCTCGTTGCAGGCGCGGATAACCTCCTCGTCCCGCTTGGCCCCCCCCGGCTGAACGATGGCGCTAACCCCGGCCGCGGCCGCCGCCCGCACCACATCGTCGAAGGGGAAGAAGGCTTCCGAGGCCAGCACCGCACCTCGAGCCCTATCCCCCGCGTTCTGCAAGGCCCGCTCGGCAGCCCAGATGCGGCTTACCGCCCCTGTGCCAACCCCCACCGTAACCCCTTCCCGGGCCAGCACCACGCTGTTGGAGCGGGCATGCTTGACCACGTACCAGGCAAACTTCAGGTCCAAAAGCTCCTGAGGGGTGGGGATTCGCTCGGTCACGTAGGTGAGCTCGAGCTCCTCCCAGCGCCGCCCATCGCGGTCCTGGGCTAAAAAACCCCCCATCAAGGGGCGATACTCCTGCGGCTCAAAGTCCCCTGGCACAACCTCCAACACCCTCAGGTCGGGCTTCTTGCGGCGAAACCACGCCAGCGCCTCGGGGTCCACCTCCGGGGCCACCAACACCTCCAGGAACGTCCCCCGGGTAGCCTGGGCGGTCCCCAGGTCCACCGGCCGGTTGAAGGCCACCACGCCGCCAAAAACCGAAAGGCTGTCGGCATCCCTAGCCCGCTCCCAAGCAGCCTGGGGGCCATCGGCCAGGGCCACCCCGCAGGGGTTGGCGTGCTTCACGACCACGCACGCCGGCCGTTCAAACTCCTGCACCAGCGCCCAGGCCGCCTCGGCATCGGCATAGTTGTTGAAGCCCATGGGCTTCCCAGAGCGCACCCGGGCGTTCAGCACCGGCCCCCGCTGCCCTACCCGCGCGTACAGGGCCGCCTCCTGGTGGGGGTTCTCCCCGTAGCGCAGCTCCACCCCCGGAACCCGCTCCAGGGCCAGGACCTTGGTGGGGGGGAATTTCTCCGGGGCCAGGAAATCGGCGATTGCCGCGTCGTAGGCCGCGGTGTGGGCAAAGGCCTTGTAGGCAAGCCTGCGGCGAAACTCGCTGCTAACCCCTGTGCGAAGGGCCTGGAGCACCGCCGGGTAGTCGCTGGGGTCGCAAACCGGCAGCACCGCCTCGTGGTTCTTGGCCGCTGCCCGGAGCATGGCCGGGCCTCCGATGTCTACGTTCTCCAAGCACTCCTCAAAGGACGCCCCCCGAGCCACAGTCTTCTGGAAGGGGTAGAGGTTCACGCAGAGCAGGTCTATGCGCAGGAGGTCGTGGGCCCTCAGCTCGGCCTCATGGGCCGGGGTCCTGGCCGCCAGGAGGCCGGCGTGGATGCGGGGGTGCAGGGTTTTGACCCGTCCTCCCAAAATCTCGGGAAAACCGGTTATCTGGGAAACATGGGTCACGGGCAGTCCGGCCGCCTCCAGCGCCCTTTGGGTGCCCCCGGTGGAGATAAGCTCAAACCCCAGCTCCACCAGCCCCCGGGCAAAATCCTCCAGACCGGCCTTATCCGAGACGGAAAGCAACGCACGCATACCCGGCCTATCATAAGGCCAGTGGCGCTAGACTAGGGCTATGAGCACCGCGATTTACGAGGCCATCAGGAGGGAGATCGTGGAGGCCATGAAGCGGGGGGACGTGCAGAGCCGCGACTACGCTCGAGTGGTCAAGGCTGAGCTGGACCGCAAGGGCGACGGGCGTCCCTTGCCCGATGCCGAGGCAGTGAAAATCCTCAAGGCCCTGAGGGTCACCGCCGAGGAAAACCAGAACGCCTTTGAGCTGGCCTTTCTGGACCGGTACCTGCCCAAGGAGATGAGCGAGGAGGAGATTGAGGCCTGGATCCGGGCCAACGTGGATTTCTCCCAGCTCAAGTCCCCTATGGCCGCGGTTGGTCTGGCCACCAGGGCGCTAGGGCCAGCCGCTCCGGGAGAACGGGTGCGGCGGGTGGTGGAGCGGTTGGTCAAAGGGTAGGCACTCCCAGCGAGGGGTGCTAGAATTGGCGTTGTGGGAAGAGGGCACGGTCGCGGGCGGCCATGCCTGAGGAAAGTCCGGGCACCACAGGGCAGGATGCCAGCTAACGGCTGGGCGGGGTAACCCGACGGAAAGTGCAACAGAAAGCAGACCGCCAGGTGCGCCCCGCGGCGCATCCGGCAAGGGTGAAACGGTGCGGTAAGAGCGCACCAGTCCCTCTGGCAACAGGGGGAGCTCGGCAAACCCCATCCGGTGCAAGTCCCGTAAGCCCAGCAGGGAGGGTTGGCCCGACCCGACAGCACCGCTGGCAGGGACGCTAGAGGTGGCTGGCGACAGCCATCCCAGAGAGATGACCGTGGAAACAGAACCCGGCTTACGCCTCTTCCCACGGAGGAGAGCCTACCCCCTGGGTGGGCTCTCCTCTGTTATCAAGACGATTAGGATGCTCTTAGTTGGATTTCCGGTTGCCACTACCCCACTCTTCGGTGAGGCTTGGGTCAGCCGGGAGCACCAAAGGTACTCAAGAGGCCTTCCAACCTGAAAAGCTCCACAGCGCCCCAGAAGAAGCCCCAGTCTGCAAAGGCAACGGCAGAGAGCTGTAGCTGTAGGCAAAGCTTTAGTGGCATTTTAGGATGCAGCTATCCCCAGGCCAGATTATTTCCGGAGCCATCTTCGCCCTGTTGGGGGCGTTGATGTCCCAGGTTTTTATTGAGAGCGACAACTATTCGCACATCTCCTTGGTATTCGCCAACGATTTGCTTGGCTTGCTGGGCCTTCTTGGCGCTGCAGGCCTCGCCGCCCACAGACGCAAGCCTTGGCTTGCCGCTGGCCT
>NZ_JANXCG010000087.1 GCF_025060375.1 Meiothermus sp.
CAGTAAAGGGTGAAGGGGTGCATCCCGTCCAGGACCCCGGTCTTCACCGCGTCAAACATGTCAAAGGTGCCCACCACCGCCCCGGCGGGGAAGGTCTGGATCTCAATCTGGCCGTCGGTGAGCTCCTTGACCCGCTCGGCAAACCTCTGGAAAAGGGTATAACCCACGGTGCCAGCATCCCAGAAGGACTGGATGCGCCAGCGGAACCGGGGGGCCTGAGCGATGGCCAAGGGGCTGAAGGCGGCGCTGGCCGCTACGCCGGCGGCTACCTTGCGGATGAAGCTTCTACGAGTCTCCTTCATGGGCTCCTCTCCCTAAAAAGCTGTTGGTGGATGGCGTGAGCTCTAGACGCAATGGATGTGGTTTTCCTGATGCGCTCAGGAGAACACAAAAGCCCGCCCCTGTCAAGGGTTCTCACTCCAGTCCCAAAAGAACCCAACAGCGCCCTTAATCCAGCTTTGGAGAGGAAACCCTCCTCAAATAGGTAAGCCCCTGCTCGAGCCCGGGCTCGAGCAGGGGCAAGGTGGGCCGTTACTCCCCCTTCTCGGCCAGCACCGAGACCTTCAGGGTAATGGGCACCTCCGGGTGGGGCTTGTAGGGAATAGCGTACTCCCCTAGCTCTTTGATGGGCCGTTCCAAGACCAGCTTCTTGGGGTCAATGGTGATCTGGTGCTGGGCCTCGAGGGCCGCAGCAATCTCACGGCTGGTCACCGAGCCGTAGATTTTCTGATCGCCAGCCTTCACCCGCAGCACCAGGGTAATGGGCTCCAAAAGCTCCCGCAGGCGCTCGGCCTCAGCCTTGCGCTCAGCAGCCCTTTTGGCCTGGGCCCGGATCTTGGCCTCCAGGGTCTTCAGGTTGCTCTCCGTTGCCAGCGCAGCCAGGCCACGGGGCAACAGGTAGTTGCGGGCATAGCCCGGCTTGACGTTGACCACCGTCCCCACGTCGCCTAACTTCTCCACGGGTTCAAGCAGGATTACCCTCATCGCTCTACCCCCTACTTGCGCACCAGCTTCTCGGTGAAGGGCAACAGGCCCATTACTCGAGCCCGCTTGATGGTGCGAGCCAGCTTGCGCTGCTCCTTGGCGGAAAGCCCGGTACGCCGACGGGGAAGAATCTTACCCGTCTCCGAGAGGAAGCGCTTTAGAATCTCCACGTTCTTGAAGTCGGTGAGGTCAAAAGGCCCTACCGCCGCGGCAACCTTGGGCTTACGGCCCCGGCGCACGTTCTTTTCCTGGCGCTCCTTGCTCCGGTTGGAAACTTTTTTGCTGCTCAAAACGGTAAATCCTCCTCAGGTGGGAAGTCTTCTAAGCCCTCGTCAATATCTACCTTGCCCGCACGGCCGTTTTGGGAACCGTCTCCACCTGACTGAACGGTTCCACGGGCAAGCCGCTCGAGACGCACCAGCTCTACCCGGGTGACGTAGCGTCTGGTGCCGTCCTGAGCCGTCCAGGAGTCGTTTACCAAGCGTCCCATAAAGAACGCCCCTTCGCCTTTCCTGAGTTCTCCCGCGTACTCGGCCAGCTCCCGCCAGGCCTGGGCCTCCACGTAGTGGGTCCTCTCCTGCTCGGCGCCCTGCCGGGTGGCGTACCGCTCGTTTACCGCCAGCCCCAACCGGGCCACAGCGGTCCCCTGAGGGGTGTAGCGCACCTCGGGGTCGCGGGTCAGGTTGCCCACCAGCATCACCAGGTTGAGCCCTCCCCGGAGCCGCTCCTGCCCGCGGGCGTCGGTCACTGTGACCGGCCCGCGCTTGCCCTCCAGAACGAGCACCTCTATCCGTTCAGCGCGGACCTCCAGGCTGCTTCTCTTCTGGCCCTCCTGCTCCCAGGCGCGGTACTCGAGCCGCCCGTCCACAAAGAGGGCCATCCCCGCCTTCAGGTTGTCCCCCCAGAACTCCGCGCTTTTCCCCAAGAGCTTGACCCGGTGGTACCAGGGCACCTCGCGGGTCTGGCCTTGCTCATCGGTGACGAACTCGGTACCCGCCAGGTTAAGCTCCATCACCGCCAGGCCACCTGCGGTGTAGCGCAGCTCAGGGTCTTGGGTCAGGGTTCCCACCAGGGTCACGCGGTTGAGGCCTCGAGCCATGGTTCTTCCTCTCTCCTGCTGTGCCGCTCTGCTCGAGCCCCAGAACTCAAGCAAAGGCTTACTTCTTCTGGCTGTTACGCCACTCGGGGCGGTCGCGGATGATGGTCACCCGGCGGACGTGGTCGCGCAAGCGCAGCTCGCGCTCCAGGGCGGCGTTCTGGTCACCAGCCATCTCCACGGTGTAAAAGACCAGGCGGCCATCGGGGTCTTTCTGGATGGGATAGGCTAGCTTTCGGTTTCCCCAGTCGTCCACGTTCTTAATCTGGGCTCCGTGGCGCTCCAGGGTAGCCTTGATGCTCTCCAGCTCCTGTGCAGCCTGGACCCCATCCAGGTTAGGGTTCAGCACCAAGCCCACTTCGTACTGCGGCATGCTCACCTCCTTTCCTCAAGCCTCCGACTTTGCGGACGCGCAACAAGGCGCAGCGACCCTTCGCAGGTCACTAAGCTGGCAGTATAGCAGACGACCTGCTCCAAGGCTACAGCCGATGGCTTTCCGGGGCCTGTCCTTCCACCCAGTAGGCCCCATCGGGCAGGTACTCCTTCTTCCAAACCGGTAGGATTTGCTTGACCCGCTCTATGGCATAGCGGCAGGCCTCAAAAGCCTCAGGTCGGTGGGGTGCGGACACCACGATGAGGATGGAGGCTTCTCCGGGGTTAACCCGGCCCAAGCGGTGCCAGATGGCTACCCGGCCCAACGTCCAGCGGGCCCGCATTTCATCCACAATCTGGCGCAACACCTTCTCGGCCATACCGGGGTAGGCCTCGTACTCCAGGTGGGTCACCGGGAGGCCCCTGTTGGGGCTGCGAACGGTGCCCAGAAAGCTTACCACCGCACCGTAAGGGGGCTCCGAGGCCCAGTCCACCCAGCGTTCCACCTGCAAAGCCTCTTGGGTCAGCCCCAGGCTATCCTCCCCCCCGCCCCCCGAGACCGGGGGCAGAAAGGCCAGCTCATCCCCCTCCTTGAGGGGGTCGCCTGGCTGGGCCAAAACCTCGTTGATGGCCGCCAAACCGCCGGAGAGCTGAAGGGGGTACTGCTTCTCCAGCAGCGCCTTGGCCTCACCCACGGTGGCCCCAGGGGGAAGGGTAAGCTCGAGCCGACCCTGCCCCACCTGCTCCCGGTACAGACCGAACAGCAGCACCGAAACCCGCATAAGAAGATTCTGCCCAAGCTGCCCCATCGGTGTCCAGCCCAATCCGTTGTAGACTGAGCCTATGCAGCTTAAGGTAGGCTACAAAGCCCTGCTCGAGCAGGCCCTGGCCGAGGTGGAGACCATCCCAGCAGCGGAGGCCAAGGGCTACCTGGACCACCCCGACTACGTGTTCGTAGACCTGCGCGACATCAGGGAGCTGTGGCGCGAGGGCAAGATACCCGGGGCCTTCCACGCCCCCAGAGGGATGCTGGAGTTCTGGATTGACCCCGAAAGCCCCTACCACAAGCCCATCTTCGCCTCGGGAAAGAAGTTCGTCTTCTACTGCGCTGGGGGCTGGCGCTCGGCCCTAGCCGCCCAGACCGCCCAGCGCATGGGGCTGAGGCCGGTCTGCCACATCGAGGGAGGGTTCAAGGCCTGGGTGGAGGCCGGGGGGCCCGTTGAGCGGGTGGAGGCCAAGAGGGAATAATGCCCGACCTAAAGGAGCTCCTCTCCCCTTTTGGGCTAGCGGCCCCAGCGCTGGAGGTGCGGGGCATCACCCACGATTCCCGGCAGGTGGAGCCAGGGTACGTGTTCGTGGCCGTGCCGGGGGTGCCACTGCCCAGCCGCAAACCCCTGGACGGACACGACTTCATCCACGAAGCCATTCGGCGAGGGGCGGTGGCGGTGGTGGGCACGCGCCAGCTGGAGCTGCCGGTGCCCTACCTTCGGGTAGAAGATTCCCGAGCCGCGCTAGCCGACCTCTCGGCGGCCTTCTTCGGCTACCCCGGGCGGAGGCTGGAACTCTTCGGAGTTACCGGTTCCAAGGGCAAGACCACGGTGGCGGTGCTCCTGCACCACCTGCTCCAGTCGGCCGAACCCCCAGCAGGCCGGCTCTCCACCGTGGGGGTCAGGGTGGGAGAGGAGGAGCTTTTGCTGCCGGGCCACTTCACCACCCCTGAGGCCCCCGCAGTGCAGGCGCTGCTCCACCGCTTCGTGCAGGCGGGATGCCGGCGGGCCGTGCTGGAGGTGAGCAGCCACGCCCTGGCCCTGGAGCGGGTGCGCGGGCTTACCTACGCGGTGGGGGTCTTCACCAACCTGTACGAGGACCACCTGGACCTGCACGGCAGTATGGAGCGCTACTTCGCCGAAAAGCGCAAGCTGCTGGAGCGCTCGAGCTTCGCCGTGGTGAACAGCGACAACCCCTGGACAAAAACCCTGGCCCAGCGGCCCCAGACCTGGACCTACGGCCGCGCAGGCCACTGGCGGGCCGAGCGCCTTCGGGAGGAGGCTGGCGGGCTCCGCTTCATGGTGGTCTCCCCTCTGGGGCGCTTTCCGGTGGAGCTACCCATGCTGGGGCGCTTCAACGCGGAAAACGCTCTGGCAGCCATGGCCGCCGCCGCCCGGGCAGGCCTATCGGTGGAGAAGATGCAGGAGGCTCTGGCCAGCTTTCCGGGGGTACCGGGCCGGATGCAGCTCATCCAGCAGGAGCCTTTCCGGGTGGTGGTGGACTTCGCCCACACCGGGGCCAGCTTAGAAGCGGTCCTGCGAACCCTGCGGCCCACCACCCGGGGCCGCTTGGTGGTGGTCATCGGCGCGGCCGGCAACCAAGACCCTTCCCGGCGCACGGGAATCGGGCAGGTGGCGGCTCAGCTGGCCGACTATGCCATCTTTACCGAAGAGGACCACCGCAACGAGCCGCTGGAGGCCATCCTGAAAGCCATGGCCGAGGCCCACGGCGACCCCAAGCGGCATGCCCTAATCCCCGACCGACGGACCGCCATCCACTACGCCATTGCCCAGGCCCAGCCCGGCGATACCCTCCTCTTCAGCGGCAAGGGCCACGAGCGTACCCTGGAGCGCGGCGACCAGGCCCTGCCCTGGAACGAGGTTGAGGAGGTGCGAAGGGCGCTGGGGCTGTGACCGGCTACCCCCCCCCATGCCCCGGGGTGAAGCACCCGACCTACAGGGCCCTCAAGGCCTCCCGCTGGCGCTCGAGCAGCACCAAAAGCCGGGAGAGGAGGGCCTTCTCAGCCAGCACCACCAGCCCCTTCTGCCCCAGCGGAACCAGGAGCAACACCCACTGCGGCAGGGAAACGACCGAGAGCTGGGCTGGGCCTCCCCGCAGCTCCTGGGCCAGATTGCCCAGCTCGTCAAAGACCGCCTGGACGGCCCTGGAGGCAAAGGGAAGCTGGCCGCAAACCAGCCGGCCGTCCTCGAGCAGGGCCACCGCCTCTACACCCCGCAGCAGGAAGGGCCGTAGGGCCTCGGGGTAGCCTTGAGGGGCCTTCTGGGGGGCGTCGAAGACGTTGAGCAGGGAATCCAGGTCGGCCTGTTTGAGTTCCTGCATCAGGCTTTGGGCGGCGGCGTACTCCTGGGCGAGCTGGGCCCCCAGCCGCTCGGCTTCCTCTAAGGCCCGCCGTACCTCCAAAAGCCCGCCCGCCCCCAGCCGGGGCAGCCGTTCGGCGGCAGCTTCCAAAAAGTCGCAAAGCGGCTTCAAGCGCAGCGCGGTCTCGCCCCCAACCGACCTGTGGGTCGCATAGGCTTCCAGGAGGGCCACAATCCGCTGCAGCAGCTCCCTCCGCAGGGCCTCCTGGGCCTGACGCAGCCTCCCCAGGAGGGCGTGCACCTGGCTGAGGTCGGGCAGCCCGCCTGACTGGAGGTGGGCCCGGGCCTGGTTCACCCTCTCCAGAAGCTCCTCGCCCCCCAAACCCGCCATGCTGCGGGCCACCGCCTCGTAGCGGGCCAGCTCCTCGGCAATTGCGTTGCGCCGGGCGGTGTAGAGCTCCGAAAGGGCCTGTTCGAGGGGCCCGGGGTCAGGGATGCGCCCCTGGGAAAGGGCCTCTCGAGCCGCCTGGAGAGGTCTCTTCAGCTCGATGAGGGATTCCTTCAAGGTCTGCTCCAGGTAGCGGATGCGGGCCTCGAGGTCCGCAAACCGCTCGGCCACCAGCCTTTGGGCCCGCCCCATCAGCTCGCCCACCGCGCGTTCCAGCTCGCCCAGGCTGCTCCCTCCCTCCTCCAGCCGGGCCAGCAGGTTCTCCCTTTCCGGCTCTAGGGCTTCCAGGGTAGGCAGGGCCTGCACCTGGGCCTTCAGCCCTATCCGCTTGAGGCTCTCCTCCTCCCGCTCTCTGGCCAGCTGGGCCAGCAACTCGGAAAGCTGATGGCGCAAGGCCTGCAGGGCATCCTCGGAGACCTCCGAGCAGGCCAGGGCCTGCAAAAAGGCCTCCACCTGGGGCCGGCCACGGAAGGGGGACAGCGACACTTCGGCCTCGCTGCGCAGGGTGGCTAGGGCCTGCTCGAGGCGGGCCTGGCGTTCCCGCTGCTCACGCAGCGCCCGCTCCTCCGCCTCCAGCTCCTCCGCTGCCCGCTCCAGCTCGGGAAGCTCGCTGGGAAGCCCACCCGCCTGCAGGGTTTCCGAGAGAGCCGCAAGCCGGGCCCACAACGAAGCGGTCCTTTCCTGGGGCAGGCTCAGCCGACGCAACCGCTCGACCAGCCACTCGTAGCGCACCCGGGCCTCCGACAGGGCCTCGGCATAGGCCCCCTTGAGCTGCTCCTCAAAGGCCTCAAGCCGCTCGCCCAAGGGGTTGCCCGCGGCCAGCTCAGCCTCCAGGCGGGCTCGTTCCTCGGCCACCGAGGGCAGCCCCAAAACCGCAGCGTAGCGCTCGCAAAGCCCCTCCAACCGCCTTTTGTCCTCGGCCACGTCAATCTCGCGAATGCGCGACTGCTGCTCGGCGGTGAGGGAGTCAAAGTCCAGGTCCAGCACCAAGGTGCTTTCGTCAAAGTCATCGCCCGGGGCTTCCCTGGGCGCCTCGAGGGTGGGGTCCTTCAGCACCACCTGGGGCTCGGTGGGCCGGTCGGGGGGAGGTGGGTCTTCCCGGGTCTCCAGGGTGATGGCCACCTCGCCGGTGGGGTTCTGGACCACGGAGGACTCTACCAGCTTGCGCATCTCCGCAGCCAGGGCCCGGGCCCGCTGAACCTCGGCCTGGACAAGAATTTCCTGCTCGTGGGCCTCCTTGATCCTGCGAAGGTAGCTCTCCAGCCGCCGCACCTTGGGGCCGCCTATGCTCTGCACCCGCTGCAAGGACGACTCCAGCTCCACAATATCGCGGCTCTGACGCAAAAGGGCAGCCTGGAGCTTCTCCTCAAGCCCCGCCAGCACCTCCCGACCCTCCCTTAGCAGGCTGCGCGCGGCCTGGGGCTCAGGGTTCTGCTTGATGGCGTTGATTAGGCCGCGCAGCCGGCCTACCTCGGGCCAGTCCAGGTGTAGGTGGAAACGCTTGAGGCCAGCCTCAAGCTCAGCCAGCGACTCCAAGGCCTGGGCCGGAAGCTCGCCCCCAGAGGAAGCCTTGTGAAGCCCCAGCTCCTTCAGAAGCTCCTCAACCCGGCTTCGGGCCGCCGTGGGGCTCATCTTGCTCTGCAGCTCGCGGTAGACCAAGCGCTTGAGAATCACCTCGGCCTGCGCGGCGTCCAGACGGTCGGGGGTGATGCCCAGCCGGCGTACCCCCTCCTCCAGCACCGCTCGGGTGCGCTCGCCCAGCATGGGCTCGAGGGACTTACCTAAGGTTTGATACAGCGACAAGCCCTGACCTCCCAGTTCAGTCCACCTGCACTCACCCCAAGTCTACAGCGCACCCGGGCATAACTTGGTGCAAAGCGACATTAAGAAACGCTCAAGACCCCCGCATCCCCTCCACAGCCCGGAGGAAGACCTCAAAGAGACCCCAGTGGTCGGGCAGCAGCTCGGGGTGCCACTGTACCCCCAGGTAGAAGGGATGTCCCTCCAGAAAAACCGCCTCCACCAGGCCGTCCGGGGCCACCGCAGCCGCCCTCAGCCCCGGCGCCAGGCGCTTGAGGCCCTGATGGTGGTAGGAGTTCACCCGGAAGCGGGGTGGGAAAACCCTATCCAGTGGGCTCTCGCCAACCTGCTCCAGGCTGTGCCCGAGGGCCGGAGGCGGAGCTTTTTGGTAGTGCTGGAGGGTACCGAACCCCTGGCTGGGGAGGTCCTGGTAGAGGTTTCCCCCAAGCGCCACGTTCATCACCTGTACCCCCCGGCAGATGCCCAGGGCCGGAAGGCCATGCTCAGCAGCGTAGCGGGCCACCCACAGCTCGAGCCCATCGCGCACCGGGTCCACCTCGCCCAAAGCCGGAAGGGGTTCCTCGCCAAACTCGGCGGGATCCACGTCCACCCCTCCAGGAAGCAGCACCGCCCCAAGCCGCCGCAGCAGGGTGGGGAGGCGCTCGGTGGGCTGGGGGGGAAGGATTACAATACTCGCACCTGCCTGGCCCAGGGCCCTGAGGTAGGGCTCCAAAAGACCCCAGATGCGGGTGCGAAGCAGGCCCTCAGAATCGCGCGACTGAGCAGTCACCCCGATGAGCATGGCCCCATCCTACCCCAGGCTAGCCCCCGCTTTTCGGGAGGCCCTTATAGGGGCGGCCCAACGCTTCCCCACCCCCTTCTACGCCTACGACTGGCCCACCATAGAAGCCCGCCTGGAGCGCCTGAGGAGGGCCTTTCCAGAGGCCGAGATTTTCTACGCCCTGAAGGCCAACCCCCGCCTGGGCCTGCTCCGGCGCTTCCGCGAGCGGGACCTGGGGGCGGAGGCGGTGAGCCTGGGGGAGGTCTACCGGGCCTACCGGGCCGGCTTTCGCCCGGAGCAGGTGCTGCTCAACGGCCCCCTCAAAACCCCCAGCCTGCTGGAGGCGCTGCAGCGCTGGGGTGTCCCCATCCTGGGGCTGGACTCCCTGCTCGAGGTGCGCCGGGTGGGCCAGGCCCTGCCTGGGGCCCAGGTGTTGCTCAGGGTGAACCCCGACCTCCCGGTAACCACCCACCACCACCTGGCCACCGGCCAGGGGGAGAGCAAGTTCGGCCTTTTGCCGGAGGACCTGGAGGCGGCCCTGCTCGAAGCCAGGCAAAGGGGCCTGGAGGTGCTGGGCCTGCATCTGCACCTTGGCTCAGCACTGGAGCGCTTGGAAGACTTTGAAGCCGGGTACGCCCTGATGGACCAGCTCTACCGTTCCTACGGGCCTTTTGCGGTGATGAACCTTGGAGGCGGTTTTGGCCTTGGGCTAGCGCTGGAGGCCCTGGGCCCAGCAGCCACAACCCTGGCGCGCAGACACCAAGCCCGGCTCTGGCTCGAGCCAGGGCGCTACCTGGTGGCTGAGGCTGGGGTGCTGGTGGCCCGCTGTTATGGGGTGAAGCATACCCGGCGCAGCTACCTGTTGCTGGATGCCGGGATGAGCCACCTCATCAGGCCCATGCTCTACGGTGCGGCCCACCCGGTAGAACCGCTCTACGAGAGTCCCCAAAAAGGGGTTTACGACCTGGCCGGCCCAGCCTGCGAGGCAGGGGACGTGCTGGCCCGAGACGTGCCCCTGCCCGAGCCGAAGGAGGGCGACCTGCTGGCCATCCTACTGGCCGGGGCTTACGGGAGCAGCATGAGCAGCAACTACCTGGACACCCCCCGGCCCCTCGAGCTGCTCTGGACGGGGGAGGGGCTCGAGGTGCTGCGCCAAGCCCAAAGCCTGGAGGCGCTGCTGGCGGAAGAGGGCTAGGCCCCACCCAACCGAGCGGTGAAGTGGGCCTCCAGGGCAGGCAGGTCGGCCTCGCGAAAGCTCAAACGGAGCTCAGCCCCAAGCGGCAGGGGTTGGGCAAGGACCACCTCGGTGGAAAGCCCGAGCTCCGGGAGGAGAAAGACCCCCTGACTGCCCCTTCGCTCCACCAAGACCCCCACCCCCTCATACCCCCTCTCCATCAGGTGAAGCAGGGTCCAGTGGAGCTTGCTCTTCCTCTCCGCTTCCCGCACCGCGTCCGCCACCGCCTCCGCCGCTCCCACCCGCTCCAAAAGCTCCGCTTGGGAAAGGGGCCTTTCCCCTTTGAGCCAGGCGCGGAGCTGCTGGTGGGCCACCAGGTCCAGATAGCGCCTCAAGGGGCTCGTCACCTGAGCGTAGAGGGGCAGGCCGAGGCCCCTGTGGGGGGCGGGGGTGGCCCTGAGCTGGGTTCTCCTCAGGGCCTTCCGCTGCTCCCACATGGCGGCAAGGCCTTCCCCCTCCACCCTGCGGCTTGGGGCCTCCTGGGTGGCGTAGGGAAAGGGAAGCCCCTCCCTGAGGGCCAGGTGGGCGGCGGCGTACCCCGCAAGGAGCATGGCCTCCCGCACCCAGATGCGGCTTTCGTAGGGAAGAAGGGGGGTGATGCGGACCACATCGCCCTCTACCCGCACCTTTACCTCGGGCAGGGTGATCTCCAAGGCCCCCTGGGCCAGGCGCCTACGGCGGAAGGCCTCCGCCACCTCCCGCAACGGGCCAAGGTCCGGGCACTCCAGGGCCTCGGCGTAGGTGAGCCTTTGCACCCGGACCCAGCTTGGGAAAAGGCGCTCCTCCCTGAGCTCCCCCTCCTCAGAAACCCGAAGCTCAAAGGTAAGGGCTGGGGAAACCGGCTGCAGGCCAAGCCCGAGGAGGGCAGTGGCCTCGGGGGGCAGCATAGGCACGGTGCCCTCGGGGAGGTAGAGGTTCGCCCCCCGGCGCAGGGCCTCCCGGTCCATGGGGCTTCCCGGGGCCACCAGGGCGGCCACGTCCGCCACGTGCACCAGAAGGCGGAAGCCCCCCTCCACCTGCTCGGCGTAGAGGGCGTCGTCGGGGTCCTGGCTCCCCTCGTCGTCGATGGCGAAGGCGAGGAGGTGGGTGAGGTCCTCCCGCCTCTCCTCGGGCAGGGGGGGAAGGGAAAGGGAGGGGGCCTCCAAGGGCAGGCCAAGCCGCCTTGGATGGGGGTTCTCCCGCCGCCAAAGCCCAAGGCGCAGGAGGAGGCCGTGGGCCGCCTCGAGGGTCTCGGGTAGGCCCAAAGCCCTGAGCACCGGGCTTTCCTTTCGCCTCCCAAGAGCAAAGGCCTCTACCTCAGCAAGGAGGGGGCGGTCCTCCGGAGCGGGGCTTCCCGCCTTGAGCCGGGCGACGCCCTCCCGAAAAGCCCTCTCCCGGGCCTCCTTCTCCTCCTTGGCCCGACGCCAAGCCTCCAGCTCCTCCGCCGTACGGGCCCTCACCCTTTCCCCCTCGAGCACAAAGCGCTCCCCCTTTTGGGCGAGGAGGTAGGCGCCCCAGGCGGCCTCTGGGGTGTAGGCCCCGTAGACGAGCTCGGCCAGCTCCTGCAGGCTCACCATCTGGCCCGCCAAGAGCTCCCAGGCGGCCTCCTCTTCCCCTTCCGGTGCCCTTAGGTCCAGGCTGGCGGGGCCAGGGTGGAGGAAGAGGACGTCTTTGGGGCGCACCCTGAGCCTCTCCCCTGTGACCAGGGTGAGCTCCAGACGCTCCCCCTCCTCCTCGGCCAGGGCAGGCTTACCTTTGTAAACAACCAGAGCTTGTGAACCGTTGCCTGGATGACGCCCCTTGGGAGCCATGGGTCTACCACCTTACCACGGAGCCGGGTGGCCGGGAACTGCGCAGCGGGTGGCCCCCGGCCTTGGGCTTCAGCAAAGTTCCCCTATCGGCGGCGCAGCCCCTCGGCAACCCGCCCCTCTCCCAACACAAGCCGGCAAAGGAGCCCAAGGGCCTTTGTGGGGAAGGCGGGCCTGTGCGGGCCGGGCCTTGCGTATACTGAAGCCCTATGTCCGAGAACCCCTTGCTGGAAATCCGCTACGACATCCCCTTCAGCCAGATACAACCCCAGCACATCGAGCCCGCCATCAAGGCCCTTTTGGCCGAGGCGGAAGAGGAGCTCGAGGCCATCCTAAGGGTCCAAGGCCCCCGCACCTTGGAAAATACCCTGCGGCCCCTAGACCGGCTGGGTGAGCGGCTGTTCTTCGCCTTCAACCTGGTCGCCCATCTAGAGAGCGTGGCCTCCACCCCCGAGCTACGGGCCGCCTACAAGGCGGTTATCCCCCCCGTCACCGCCTTCAGCACCCGGGTGCAGCTATCGGGTGAACTCTACGGGGCGCTCAGGGAGCTGGCCGAAAGCCCCGCAGCCAAGGAGCTGAGCCCCGACTGGGCCCGCTTCCTAAAGCTCCAGCTGGACGAGTTCCGCCGTCAGGGGGCCGACCTCCCCCCGGAGAGGAAGGCCCGGCTGGAGGCCATCAACACCCGCCTATCCGAGCTCACCGCCCAGTTCGAGCAGAACCTGACCGACTCCACCGCGGCCTGGGAACTCTACCTGGAAGAGGACCAGGTGGCCGGGCTACCCCAAAGCGTCCGAGAAGCCGCCCGAGAAGCCGCCCAAGCCCGCGGCCGCTCGGGCTACCGCTTTACCCTCCAGCAGCCTAGCTTCCTGGCCCTGCAAACCTACCTGGACAACCCGGAGATTCGCAAACAGGCCTACATGGCCTACTATACCCGGGCCACCGAGGCGGGCCGCGACAACCGACCCCTCATTGAGGAAATCCTGGCCCTGCGCCGCGAGAAGGCCGAAATTCTGGGCTACGCCAACTTCGCCGACTATGTGTTGGAAAAACGCATGGCGGGGAGGGCCGAGGTAGCTCTTAGGTTTGAGGAGGGGTTGCGAGCCGCCTACGAACCCCACTTCCAGCGCGAACTTAGGGAACTGCAGGCCTTCCGGGAGCGGCTCGAGGGGCCCCAAGCCCCTCCCCTGAACCCTTGGGACATCGCCTACTACGCAGAGAAACAGCGCAAGGCCCTTTACGACCTGGATGAGGAGGCCCTGCGCCCCTACTTCCCACTGCCCCAGGTGCTGGAAGGGCTTTTTGAAATCGCCCGGCGGGTCTTTGGGGTGGAGGTGCGGGAGGTGAAAGGGGTAGACACCTGGCACCCCGAGGTCAGGACCTACGAGATGTACCGGGACGGCCGGCGCATCTGCCGCTTCTTCACCGACTGGCACCCCCGCGAGAACAAGCGCGGCGGGGCCTGGATGAACACCCTCATCGCGGGCGTACGGCGGGGCGAAACAACCGAGCCCCACCTGGGCCTCATCTGCGGCAACCTGACCCCCCCAGTGGGGAACAAACCGGCCCTACTCACCCACCGCGAGGTGGAAACCGTATTCCACGAGTTCGGCCACCTGCTGCACCTGGCCCTCTCCAACGTGGAGGTAAGGAGGCTGGCCGGGACCCAGGTGGCCCGCGACTTCGTGGAGCTACCCAGCCAGATCATGGAGAACTGGTGCTGGGAGCGCGAGGCCCTGGACCTCTTCGCCCGCCACTACGAGACCGGCGAACCCCTGCCCGAAGCGCTCTACGAGCGGATGCAGCGGGCCCGGAACTACTGGGCCGCCCACCTGGGCATGCGCCAGCTCGCCTTTGGCACCCTCGACCTGGCCCTGCACGTCCACTACACCCCAGCCGATGGGGATGTGGTGGCCTACGCCCGCCAGGTAATGCAGCCCTTCTTTTCCACCCCCCTACCTGAAGACTTTGCCTTCGTGGCTGGCTTCACCCATCTCTTCGGCCACCCGGTGGGCTACGCTGCGGGCTACTACTCCTACAAGTGGTCGGAGGTGCTTGACGCCGACGCCTTCTCCCGCTTCAAGGCCGAGGGGCTCTTCAACCGCAAGACCGGGGAGGAGTTCATCGCCCATATCCTGAGCCGGGGCAACGCCGAGGAGCCCGCCCTGCTCTTCCGCCGCTTCATGGGGCGCGACCCCGACCCCAAGGCCCTGCTGGCCCGCTC
>NZ_JANXCG010000008.1 GCF_025060375.1 Meiothermus sp.
GAGACGGCCTCTTCAGAGGCGCGGACCTCCCGGGCCTCCACCAAGGCCCACCCCCCCGGCCCCCGCACCTTGAGCTGCACCGGCAGGGAGCCTGCGTGCTCGTCCAGGCGGCTCCGCAGGTCAAGGAGCCGCTCCTCATCCACCAGGGCCAGCTCGAGCTCCAGCTCCAGCACCCTGGGCAGGCCCTCCAGCTCGTGGTAGGGGTAGACCTCCTGGGCCACCACCCGCAGGGCCTCCCCTTCCCCGTCGGGCTCCACCTCGGCCACCACCAACACCGCAGCGTCCTCAGCAAGGCGGGGCGAGATGCGCTCGTAGGCGCGGCCAAAGGCCACCACCTCGGTGGCTCCGGTTTCGTCGGCCAGGGTAAAGCGGATGAGCATCCCCCCCGACCGGGTGGGCTTGCGCTGGATGCCCTCCACCATCCCGGCCAGCAAAAGCCGCACCCGGTTTCGGCCGCCCCTCTGCTCGGCGAAAACCCGCGGCAGCTCCTCAATCGTGCAGCTCGCTGCCTCCCGCAGGCCTTCGTAGCGCAGCAGGGGATGGCCGGTCACGTAGATACCCAGCGCCTCCTTCTCCATCCGAAGCTCGGTGAGGGCGTCCAGAAGGGGGCCTTTGGGAATAGAAGGCTCCTGGAGCTCGTCAAAAAGGCCCATCATTCCAGACTGGGAGCGCTCCCGCTCAGCCTGGGCCCACCTCAAAAGGTCGTCCAGCACCGCAAGCATCGGACCCCTGGGGCCAAAGGCATCAAAAGCCCCGGCCTTGATCAAGGACTCCACCACCCGCTTGTTGGCCACGCTGCTGTCCAGCCTGCGCAGGAAGTCGGGAAGGGACCTGAAAGGCCCTCCCCGTTCGCGCTCTTTGAGGATAAGCTCGGTGGGCGTCTCACCCACGTTTTTCACCGCCGAAAGACCAAAAAGCACCCCTTTCTCCAAAGCGCTAAAGCTGAAGCCGGAGCGGTTGATGTCGGGCGGCAGCACCTCCACCCCCGCAGCACGGGCCGCCCGAATGTACTCGGCCACCTTGTCGGAGTCGTGGCGCTCCACGGTGAGCAGGGCCGCAAAGAACTCCACCGGAAAGTGGGCCTTCACATAGGCGGTCTGGTAGGTGAGGATAGCGTAGGCCGCGGCGTGGCTCTTGTTGAAGCCGTAGTTGGCAAAGGCCTCGAGCAGGTCAAACAGCCGGTCCGCCTCCTCCGCAGGGATGCCGTTTTTGGCAGCACCTTCCCTGAACTGCGCCCTGTGCTTGACCATCTCCTCCATCTTTTTCTTACCCATGGCCCGCCGCAACAGGTCGGCCTCGCCCAGGCTGTACCCCGCTACCGCGGTGGCAATCTGCATGATCTGTTCCTGGTACACAGGAATCCCGTAGGTCTCTTCCAGGATGGGCCGGATGAACCGCTCGGCGTGGGGAAACTGGGGGTAGCTCACCTCCTCGCGCCCGTGATGGCGGCGGATGTAGGTGGGGATGTTTTCCATGGGGCCAGGCCGATAGAGCGCCCCCAGCGCGATGATGTCTTGGATGCGGCGCGGCTTCAGCCCCCGCACCGCGTTGGTCATCCCCGCCGAGTCCAGCTGGAAGACCCCCTTGGTCTCCCCCCGGCCCAGAAGCTCAAAGGTCTTGGCGTCGTCCATGGGCAGCCTATCGTAGTCCAGCTCTATCCCCCTGGACTCCCGGATGATGCGCTTGCACTCCTCGAGCTGCGAAAGGGCCCGCAGGCCCAGAAAGTCCATCTTGAGAAAACCCAGGGCCTCCACCGAGCCCATGTCGTACTGGGTCACCTTGGCCCCGGTGTCGCCGGCCCGCATCAAGGGAATGTAGTCCTGGAGGGGAACATCGGCGATGACCACCCCTGCTGCGTGCACCGAGGACTGGCGGGAGAGCCCCTCCAGCCGCTGGGCCACCTCCAGCACCCGCTTGACCAGAGGGTCCTTCTCCATCTCCGCCCTGAGGTCGGGAATGGTCTCAATGGCCTTGTCCAGCGGCATCGGTTTGCCGAAGGTAACGGGGATCAGCTTGGCCAGCTCGTCGGCCTTCTTAACCGGAAGGCCGAAGACCCGCGCGGCGTCCTTGATGGCCGCCTTGGCCGCGATGGTGCCAAAGGTGCCGATCTGGGCTACCCGGTCGTCGCCGTAGCGCCTGCGCACGTATTCAATCACCTCCCCGCGGCGCACATCCGAGAAGTCGGTGTCTATGTCGGGCATGGAAACCCGCGCGGGGTTCAAGAACCGCTCAAAGAGCAGGTTGTAGGCCAGGGGGTCGATGTTGGTGATGCGGGTGGCATAGCAGACCAGGCTCCCTGCGGCTGAGCCGCGCCCCGGCCCCACCGAGATGCCCTCCTCCTTGGCCCAGTTGATGAAGTCGCTCACGATGAGGAGATACCCCGAGAAGCCCATCCGCTCTATGACCGAAAGTTCGTAGACGGCCCGCGCAAGAATGGCCCAGCCATCCCAGACCATCCCCTCCTCGAGGGGGGGCAGGTGGGCCCGGGCCGCCTCGAGGTCCTCCACCTGGGCCAGCGCCAGGGCCAAAACCTCCCCGTCGCCGTGGGGCACAGGCCTGCCCAGCCGGCGCAGGAACTCCCGGTAGAGCTCCGGCGTTACCCGATCGGGGTAGCGCCTCAGAAGCCCAGCAAAGGTCAGCTCGCGCAGGTAAACGGCCTCGGTGCGCCCCTCGGGCAGGGGGTACTTGGGGATGCGGTACTGCACCTTCTTGGGCACCAACTCCACGTTGCACATCCGGCCAATATGGAGGCTGTTGTCAAAAAGCTCCTCAAACCGCGCCCCCCAGAGTTCCCGCTCCCCCTCCAGGGCCCTGCGCATCTCCTCGGGGCTTTTCACATAGAACTCATCGCACGGAAAGCTCCAGCGGTTCGGATCGTCCCAGGTGCTCTTAGACTGGACCGCCAGTATTACCGCGTGGGCCTCGGCGTCCTCCTTGCGCACGTAGTGGCCGTCGTTGGTAGCCACCACACCCAGGCCGTATCTGTCGGCGAATTCCTTCAAGACCCGGTTCACCTTGCGCTGCTCGGGCAGGCCGTGGTCCTGAATTTCGATGAAGTAGCGGTCTGGACCAAAGATGGCCAGGTACTCCTCCAGGCGCCCCTGGGCCTCCTCGTAGCGCTCCTGCAGGATGAGCTGGGGGATCTCAGCCCCCAAGCAGCCCGAGAGGACGATGATCCCAGCGTTGTGTTCTCGCAGAATCTCCCGGTCAATCCGCGGCTTTTGGTAAAAGCCCTCCAGGTAGGCCCGGCTAGCCAGGCGGCAGAGGTTCCGGTAGCCCTCCATGTCCTTGGCCAGGAGGGTGAGGTGGAAGTAACCTCCGTCCAGCCCCTTTCCCTGTTTGCGGTCAAAGCGCGACTCGGCGGCCACATAGGCCTCGTAACCGATGATGGGCTTGACCCCCATCTCGGTGGCCTGTTTGTAGAACTGCACCGCCCCAAACAGGTTGCCGTGGTCGGTCATGGCCAGCATGGGCTCCTGGGGCGAGACCTGCTTGACCCATTGGAGGAGGTCTTTCAGGCGCGCAGCGCCATCGAGCAGGCTAAACTGGGTGTGCTGGTGAAGGTGGGCAAACTTAGGGGCAGGATCGTGGGCCATTCTGCGGACATCATAGGGCAAAACCCCGCCGGCCAGGTGGGGGTGCTTTTGCTAAAATCAGCGGGTGCAGAGGGTTTTCATTGAGGAAATTGCCCGCCACGAGGGCCAGGTGGTGCTCCTCCGTGGCTGGCTCACCAACCGCCGTTCCAAAGGGAAGATCCACTTCCTGCAGCTCCGCGACGGCACGGGCTTCATCCAGGCCACCGCCCTCAAAGGGGAGCTACCCGAGGCCCAGTTTGAGGAGGCCGACCATCTCCCCCAGGAGACCGCCCTGGAGGTCTGGGGGGTGGTGCGGGCCGACCGCCGCGCGCCCGGAGGATATGAGCTCGCAGTCCAGGGACTTCGGGTCATCGCCCGGCCCAGCCGGGAATACCCCATCACCCCCAAGGAGCACGGGGTGGAGTTCCTGATGGACCACCGCCACCTCCACCTGCGCCACCGCCGGGCCTGGGCGGCCCTGCGGGTACGGGATGAGCTCGAGCGGGCCATACACGACTTCTTCCACGCCCGAGGCTTCATCCGCTTAGACGCCCCCATCCTCACCCCCAACGCCGTGGAGGGCACCACCGACCTGTTCGAGGTTGACCTCTTTGACGGCGAAAAGGCCTACCTGTCCCAGTCCGGCCAGCTCTACGCTGAGGCCGGGGCCATGGCCTTTGGCAAGGTGTACACCTTCGGACCCACCTTTCGCGCCGAGCGCAGCAAGACCCGCCGCCACCTGCTGGAGTTCTGGATGGTGGAGCCCGAGGTGGCCTTCATGACCCACGAGGAGAACCTGAGGCTCCAGGAAGAGCTGGTGGCCTACCTGGTGGGGCGGGTGCTAGAGGAGCGGCGGCTCGAGCTGGAGATGCTCGAGCGGGACACCAAACCCCTGGAGGCCACAGCTCAGGGGGGCTTCCCCCGCATCACCTATACCGAGGCCATCGAGCGGGTGAACCGGGTCGCGGCGGAGAAACCCGAGCTGGGCCTCAGCCCCCTGGCCTGGGGGGAGGACTTCGGTGCCCCCCACGAGGCCGCGCTGAGCCAGCAGTTTGACCGGCCGGTCTTCGTGGAGAAGTACCCTGCGGCCATCAAGGCCTTCTACATGCAGCCCGACCCCGACGACCCCAGGGTGGTGCTGAACGCCGACCTGCTGGCCCACGAGGGGGTAGGGGAGATTATCGGCGGCTCCGAACGCATCCACGACCCCGAGCTTCTACGCCAGAAGATTCGCGAGCACCACCTACCCGAGGAGGTCTTTGACTGGTACATGGACCTGCGCCTCTTCGGCAGCGTGCCCCATGCCGGCTTCGGCCTGGGGCTGGAGCGCACCGTGCGCTGGATTTGCGGGCTGGAGCACATCCGCGAGGCCATCCCCTTCCCCCGCATGTATACCCGGATGCGGCCCTGAACGCCCCCGCCTGGCCGACCGGTATGATTGAAGCGCTATGCGCAGGCGCCTGGTCGCTGGAAACTGGAAGATGCACAAGACCCCCTCGGAGGCCCGGGCCTGGTTCCAAAACCTATTGGAGCGCCTACCCCAGACCGAAGCCGAGGCGGCTTTGCTGCTGCCCTTCACCCACCTGCCCTACGCCGCCCAAGTGCTGGGGGACCGCGTGGCCTACGGGGCTCAGGACGTATCGGCCCACAGGGAAGGCGCCTACACCGGCGAGGTTTCAGCCCGGATGCTAGCCGACCTAGGCTGCCTCTACACCATTGTGGGCCACTCCGAGCGGCGCAGCTACCACGGGGAAACCGACGCGCTAGTGGCCCAGAAGGCCCAGCGTTTGCTGGAGCAGGCCATCGTGCCGATTCTCTGCGTGGGGGAACCGCTGGAAGTCCGGGAGGCCGGGGAGCACGTGGCCTACACCCTGCGGCAGCTGGAGGGCAGCCTGAACGGGGTCAACCCCCCCGCGGCCTCGAGCCTGGTCATCGCCTACGAGCCGGTGTGGGCCATCGGCACCGGCAAAACCGCCACCCCTGAGGACGCCGAGGCCATGCACAAAGCCATCCGGAGCTGGCTGGAGGGCCGGTACGGCCGGGGTTTTGCCGAAGGGGTGCGCATCCTCTACGGGGGCTCGGTCAGACCCGACAACGCCTCCGCCCTCTTCGCTCAGCCCAACGTGGACGGCGGCCTGGTCGGCGGGGCCAGCCTGAAGCTGGAGGACTACCTCCAGCTCCTCACCGCCTAGGGCTTGGGGTAAACTTTCTTGCATGGCCCAGCTCCACCCCCGCACCGAGCTCTCCCAGGAGAGCATCTTCGCCCGGATGAGCCGTCTGGCGGCTGAACACGGGGCCATCAACCTCGGGCAGGGGTTTCCCTCCAACCCTCCGCCCCCCTTCTTGCTCGAGGCCGCCCGCCGGGCCATCGGCACGGTGGACCAGTACACCCCACCCGCTGGCCTACCCCGCCTGCGCGAGGCGGTGGCCGAAGACCTAGGGGTTTCCCCCCAGGAGGTCATCATCACCGCAGGGGGTACTGAGGCCCTGCATGCCCTGGCCGAAGCGCTCTATGGCCCTGGGGACGAGGTGGTGATGCTCGAGCCCTACTTCGACGTCTACATCCCCCAAACCCGCATGGCCGGGGCTACCCCGGTCATGGTGCCCATGCGCCTCACCGACCGCTGGGAGGTGGACTTCCCGGCCCTCGAGGGGGCCATTACCCCGCGCACCAAGGCCCTTCTGCTCACCAACCCCTACAACCCCACCGGCTCGCTCCTCTCCAAAGCCGAAGCCGAGCAGATTGTGGCCCTGGCCCGCCAGCACGACCTCTGGATTGTGAGCGACGAGGTCTACGACGAGCTCTACTTCAATGAGCCCCCCATACCCCTGCGCAGGCTGGCTCCCGAGCGGGTCTTCACCGTGGGCTCAGCGGGCAAGCGGCTCGAGGCCACCGGCTGGCGCATTGGCTGGATCGTCACCCCACCCGGCCTGGCCCCCCAGGTGGCCGGGATGCGCCAGTGGAGCAGCTTCTGTTCGGCAGCCCCGCTTCAGGCCGCGGTGGCCGAAGCGCTGCCCATAGCCCGTAAGGAAGGCTTCTACGCTCAGCTTCGTGAGAGCTACGCCCGGCGCAAGGACTTGCTCGAGCAAGGCCTGCGCGCGCTGGGCCTAAAGACCTTCTCCCCCGCCGGGACCTACTTCCTCACCGCCCTCCTGCCCGGGCTCGAGGCCGAGGCGCTGGTGCGCGAAGCCGGGGTCGCTGCCATCCCAGGCTCAGCCTTCTACACCCAGCACCCGGCCCCCAAGGGCCTCTTCCGGTTCGCCTTCTGCAAGACCGAAGCGGAGATTGAAGAGGCCCTAAGGCGGCTGGCGGGTTACCTTAAGGTCCGCACCTAGACCGGCGCTCTCCCCGAATAGACAGCCTCCATACCAACCAGAAAACCCACCTCTTCACAGAGCAAGCCCCCCCGGCACCCTGCACAAGACAGGCGCAACCCCATTGGTCTAAACTGGTCTGCGTGGAAACAGTTCGGTACCTAGACGACACCGGCATACCCCTGCGGGAGCTGCCCTTCAGCCCGGAGGAGCTTCGCCAGGGCTACCGGGCCCTCAGGCGGGCCCGGCTGTTCGACGAGAAGGCGGTGCTCCTCCAGCGGCAGGGGCGGCTCGGGGTCTACCCCCCCTTCCGGGGTCAGGAGGCCGCCCAGGTAGGGGTGGCCCTCTGCCTCAAGGCCGACCACGACTGGCTTCTGCCTAGCTACCGCGAAAGCGCGGCGGCCCTCACCTTTGGCATGCCCATCCACAAGCTCATCCTGAGCTGGCGGGCCGACCCCGCAGGCTGGGGCGCCCCCCCGGATGTAAACATGGTGCAGTTCTACATCCCCATCGCCACCCAGATTCCCCAGGCGGCCGGGGTGGCCCATGCCCAGCGGCTTTTGGGCAAGAACGCAGTGGCTGCGGTCTTCATCGGCGATGGGGGCACCTCGGAGGGCGACTTCCACGAGGGGCTCAACTTTGCCGCGGTTTTTGGCGCTCCCCTGCTGGTGGTGGTGCAGAACAACGGCTGGGCCATCAGCGTGCCCACCCACAAGCAGATGAAGGTAGAGCGCATCGCCCAGCGGGCCCAGGGCTACGGGATTCCGGGGGTGGTGGTGGACGGCAACGACCTGGTGGCGGTCTGGAACGTAGCCAAGGAGGCAGTGGAGCGAGCCCGCCGGGGTGAGGGCCCCACCCTGATTGAGGCCCTCACCTACCGCATCGCACCCCACACCACCTCCGACGACCCCAGCCGCTACCGCAGCGAGGAGACCACCCGCGAGTGGGAAAGGCGGGACCCCATCGCGCGCATGAAAAACTGCCTGGCACACCTGGGGCTGTGGGACGAGGAGGAGGAGGCTCGGCTCAGCGAGGCGCTGGAGGCCGAGTTTGCTGCTGAGCTGGCCCTCGCCGACCAGGCCAGGGAGCCCAAACCCTGGGAGATTGTGGAACAGGTCTACGCCGAGATGCAGCCCGACCAGAAAGCCGCCTGGGTCTACCTGCGGGGTGAGGCATGATCGCTGAGCGCCAGACCCGGGTGCTGAACAACGTCCAGGCCATCAACGAGGCGCTGGATCTAGCCCTAGAGCGCGACCCTCGAGTGGTGCTCTTCGGGGAGGACGTGGGCACCATGGGCGGGGTCTTCCGCGCCTCCGACGGCTTGCAGCAGAAGTACGGGGAGCAAAGGGTCTTCGATACCCCCCTGGCCGAGTCGGGCATCGTGGGCTTCGGGATTGGGCTGGCCATGGCCGGGCTGCGGCCGGTGGCCGAGATTCAGTTCGCTGGGTTCCTCTACCCCGCGCTCGACCAGATTCTCTCGCACCTGGGCCGGATGCGCCACCGCACGAGGGGGCGCTTTACGATTCCCATGGTCGTCCGGGCTCCCTACGGCGGCGGCGTGAAAACCCCCGAGCAGCACGCTGACAGCCCTGAGGCAATTCTGGCGCACGTGCCGGGGGTGAAGGTAGTCATCCCCTCCTCCCCCGAGCGGGCCAAGGGGCTTTTGCTCGCGGCCATCGAGGACCCCGACCCGGTGTTCTTCCTGGAGGCCATCAAGCTCTACCGGGGGGTGAAGGCCCCGGTGCCCGAGGGCTACTACACCCTGCCCTTGGGCAAGGCCCGGGTGGTGCGCGAGGGCAATGCGGCCAGCCTCTTCTGCTATGGGGGGATGGTGGAGGTCTGCCTGAAGGCCGCCGAGGTGGCCGCCCGGGAGGGGGTAGAGCTGGAGGTGGTGGACCTCGAGACCCTGGTTCCCCTCGACACGGAAACCATTCTCGCCTCGGTGCGGAAGACCGGCCGGGCGGTGGTGGTCTACGAGGCCATGCGCACCTGCGGCTTTGGGGCCGAGGTGGCGGCCCGCATTGCCGAGGAGGCCCTGGACTACCTGCAAGCCCCCATCGTACGGGTGGCCGGTTGGGATGCCCCCTACCCACCCTTCAGCGCGGTGGAGCACTACTACCGCCCCGACGCCAAGCGGGTGCTGGAGGCGGTGCGCAGGGTGCTGACCCACTGAGGGCGGGGGCTTCCCCACCTTGGCGCGGGCCTTCCCCGACCCCTTCTCAAACGAGCGTTTGTTAGAATGAGGGCATGAAACTAAAAAGCTACGCGGCAGGGGTCTGGTTCGAGAGCCCGGCCCCCGGGGTGGTGGTGCGGGATGCGGTCTGGGGAGAGCCCATCGCTGAGGTGAGCAGCGAAGGGCTGGACTTCGCCGAGATGGTGCGCTACGCGCGGGAGGTGGGGGGGCCAGCCCTCAGGCGCCACACCTTTCACGAGCGGGCGGCCATGCTGCGGGCACTAGCCCAGTACCTGCTGGAGCGTAAGGAGGCCTTCTACACCCTCTCCTACAAGACCGGCGCTACCCGCCACGATAGCTGGTTCGACATCGACGGGGGCATCGGCACCTTTTTCAGCTACGCCTCGCTGGCCCGGCGCGAGCTACCCAACGAGCGCTTTCTGGTCGAGGACGACCCGCTAGCCCTCTCCAAAGGGGGCAGCTTCCTGGGGCGGCACCTCTTGGTGCCCAAAGAGGGCGTGGCGGTGCACATCAACGCGTACAACTTTCCGGTCTGGGGGATGCTGGAGAAGCTGGCCCCGGGGCTTATCGCGGGGGTTCCAGCCATTGTCAAACCGGCCACCCAGACCGCCTACCTGACCGAAGCGGTGTTTCGGGCCATGCTGGAGTCCAAGATTCTGCCCGAGGGAGCCATCCAGCTCGTCTGTGGAAGCATTGGCGACCTATTTGACCACCTGAGCGAGCAGGACAGCGTAACCTTTACCGGCTCGGCCGCTACCGGCCGAAAGCTCAAAACCCACCCAAACCTGGTGGCCCACTCGGTACCCTTCAACATGGAGGCCGACAGCCTCAACTGCGCCATCCTGGGCCAGACGGTGGAGCCGGGCGACCCCGAGTTCGGGCTATTCGTGAAGGAAGTCGCCCGCGAGATGACCGTCAAGGCCGGGCAGAAGTGCACCGCCATAAGGCGGGTCATCGTGCCCCGCGGGAAGAGCGAGGCCGTACTCGAGGCCCTCAAACAAGAGCTGTCCCAGGCCACCCTGGGCGACCCCAGCCGCGAAGACGTGCGCATGGGCCCGCTGGTGGGAGCTGGGCAGCGGGCTGATGTGCTGGAGGTGGTCCGCAGGCTCAAGGAGCAGGGCTGTGAGGTGGCCTGGGAGGGCTCGGGGGAGCTTTTGGGCGGCGACCCCGAAAAGGGCGGTTTTATGCCCCCCACCCTGCTCTACAGCGCCAAACCTTGGGACTCCGCCGCCCACGACCTCGAGCCCTTTGGCCCCGTGGCTACCTTGATGCCCTACGAAGACCTGGACGAGGCCGTCGCCCTGGCCCGGCGCGGTCGGGGTAGCTTGGTAGGCAGCATTGTCACCTACGACCGCGAGGAAGCCCGCCGGCTCTTCTTTGGCTGCGCCACCCACCACGGCCGGATGCTCATCCTGAACCGGGACAACGCAAAGGAGTCCACCGGCCACGGCTCACCCCTCCCCCCGCTGGTGCACGGGGGGCCCGGCAGGGCCGGGGGCGGCGAGGAGTTGGGCGGGCTACGGGGAATCAAGCACTACCTGCAGCGGTGTGCGGTGCAGACCGACCCCACCACGCTGATGGTCCTGTGCCAGGAGTACGTGCGCGGGGCCGAGGTTAAGG
Organism: Meiothermus sp.; assembly: GCF_025060375.1. Classification (GTDB taxonomy): domain Bacteria; phylum Deinococcota; class Deinococci; order Deinococcales; family Thermaceae; genus Meiothermus. Next base: position 10,705 of record NZ_JANXCG010000008.1, read on the forward strand.
AGGGCCCCATCCACCCCTTCCGCAAGTACTTTGAGGACCTGGAGATCGGCGAGAGCCTCCTCACCCACCGCCGCACCGTGACCGAGGCCGACATCGTGAACTTCGCTAACGTGACGGGCGACTACTTCTACGCCCACGTGGACGAAATCGGGGCCAAGGACTCCATCTTTGGGGAGCGGGTAGCCCACGGCTACTTCCTGATCTCGGCTGCTGCGGGCCTTTTTGTGCACCCAGCCCCGGGGCCGGTCCTGGCCAACTACGGCCTCGAGCGGCTCCGCTTCATCGAGCCGGTCAAAATAGGCGACACCCTCCAGGCTCGCCTCACGGTCAAGTCCAAGACCGCCAAAGACCCCAAGCCCGGCGAGCGGCCCACCGGGGTGGTCACCTGGGCGGTGGAAATCATCAACCAGGAGGGCAGGACGGTTGCCCTCTACGACATCCTGACCCTGGTCGCAAGGCGTGGTTGAGCCTCACCTGGCCAGCCGCAGCAGCAGCATGGCGTAGCCCTGCTTGCCCTTCTCAAAGCTGCTTAGGCGGAAGAACTCGTTGGGCGAGTGGATGAGCTCGTCCTCTAGGCCAAAGCCGAAGCTCACCGGGTCGTGCCCCAGGAGCTTTTTCAGGGTACTCAGGATGGGCACCGAGCCGCCAAACATGGTTTCCACTGGGGGCACGCCGTAAAGCTCGGTCAGCACCTCCTTGGCGGCCTGGACCGCCGGGTGGTCGGCCCGAGTACGGAAGGCTGGAGCACCCGACTCCTTGACCCGCACCGAGAGGCGCACCCCTTTGGGTAGGTGTTCCTCCAGATGGGCCTTGACCAGCGCCACGATTTTATCGGGGTCCTGGTGGGGCACTAGACGGCAGGTAATCTTGGCGTGGGCGGTGGAGGGGATGACGGTCATGCTGCCAGGGCCGGTATACCCGCCCCACATCCCGTTGACCTCGAGCGTGGGCCTTCCGGTAATCCGCTCCCAAGGGGTGTAGCCGGCCTCCCCGTAAAACTCCGGCACCCCCAGCTTCCGCCGCATCTCCTCCTCATCCCACGGAATTTTCTTGTACCACTCCCGCAGCTCGGGGCTTAGGGGTTCCACGTCGTCGTAAAAGCCCCTGACCGCCACGCTGCCATCGGGGTTGTGCAACGAGGCGACCAGTTCGGCCATGGCATGGAGGGGGTTTTGCACCTGGCCGCCCCAGGAGCCCGAATGCAGATCGTGGCTAGGGCCGATCAGATCAAACTCGAGGCCGCAGATGCCCCGCACCCCCAGGCTGAGAAGAGGGGTGGTCTCGGAGAGCTGGCCGCTGTCGCCGTTGATGATCGCATCGCAGCGCAGGCGCTCCCTGTTCTGCTCAATAAAGGTGGGCAGGTGAGGGCTGCCAATCTCTTCCTCACCCTCGATCAGCGCCTTGAGGTTGAGGCCCAGGGCTCCAGCGGCGATGAGGGCCTCGGCGGCCAGCAAAAAGGCCATCACCTGGCCCTTCATGTCCGAGGCCCCACGCGCCACGATGCGTCCGTCCACAATGGTGGGCTCAAAAGGAGGAGAGTTCCACCGCTCGGGGTTGTCGGCGGGCTGCACATCGTAGTGGCCGTAGTAGAGCACCGTGGGTCTATCTGGGTAGGGGCAGTGCTCGGCATAGACCACCGGGTGCCCGGCGGTGGGCAGCACTTCGGCGTGCGAAAAGCCGGCCTGCCTAAAGCGGGCCGCTAACCACGCCGCAGCCCGCTGCACATCCTGGCTGTGGGCAGGCTGAGCCGAGATGCTGGGGATGGAAAGGAAGGTACGAAGGTCCTCAAGGTGGACAGCCTGGTGTTCGGATAGGTAGTCCTTCCAGGTCATGGCAAGGGGATTCTAACCCGCCTCGGCCCTCACTCGTTGGTGCGGGCCATCACCTCTTCCAGCGTGGTAATTCCCAGGAAGGCCTTCTGAATGCCGTCCTCGCGCAGGGTTTTCATCCCGTTCTTCCGGGCGATCTCCTTAATCTGGGTGGCCGACTGCCCCTCCACGATGGCCCGCCGGATCTCATCGTCCAGCACCATCAGCTCGTGAATAGCCGCCCGGCCCTTGTAGCCTGTGCCGTTGCACTTATCACACCCGGTGCCCTTGTAAAGGGCCTTACCCGCGATGTCCTCCTTGGAAAGCCCCAACCGACGCAGCACCATGGGGTCTGGCTCAACCTGAATCCTGCAGTGCTCGCAGATGCGCCGCACCAACCGCTGGGCCAGCACCCCTATCAGGGCCGCAGAGATGTTGAAGAGTTCCACCCCCATCTCATCCAGCCGGGTAACCGCTCCAGCGGCGTCGTTGGTGTGCAACGTGGCGATGACCAGGTGGCCGGTAAGGGCGGCCTCGGTAGCGATTTTGGCTGTCTCGGAGTCGCGAATCTCACCGACCATGATGATGTCGGGGTCTTGGCGCAGGAAGCTGCGCAAGGCCTTGGCAAAGGTCAGGCCCGCCACCGGGTTCACCTGGGTCTGGTTGATGCCAGGAATCTCGTACTCCACTGGATCTTCAATGGTGGTGGTGTTTTTGTCCGGGGTGGCGATGCGTTTGAGAATGCTGAAGGTGGTGAAGGACTTACCCGAACCCGTGGGGCCGGTGATGAGAAAAATCCCGTAGGGTTTGGAAATCACGTCCTCAAAGCGCTGAAAGACATCCGGGGCAAAGCCGAGCTGCTCGATTTCGGGGATGTCCGCAGCTTTGCGCAGGAGGCGCATCACGATCTTCTCGCCATAGACGGTGGGCAAGGTAGAAAGGCGCAGGTCCAGGTCGATGGAGCGGTCGCGGTAGCGCACCCGGCCATCCTGGGGAAGCCTGCGCTCAGCAATATCCAGGTTTCCCATGATCTTGACCCGCGAAGCGATGGCTGGCCCGGCCCCTTTGGGCAGGCGCATGTATTCCCGCAGCGCCCCATCCACCCGGATGCGCACCAGGATGTCGGATTGGCGGGGTTCGATGTGGATGTCCGAGGCCTCTTGCAGGTAGGCTTCGCGAATAATGCTGTTGACCAGCTTGACCACCGCATTGTCGTCGAGGGCGCTGGTATCGGTTTCCTCCTCCTTTTTCTTACCCTCAAACTCACGGGCCAGCTCCTCAACCCCGGTGGTGCTGCCGTAAAAGCGCTCTATAAGCCTGGTGATGGCCGACTCCGCCGAGACCGCAGGCATGATGTCCCGCTTGGTAATCATGCGCAGGTCGTCGATTGCCAGGATGTTGCGGGGGTCTTTCATCAAGACCACCAGGGTATTGCCCTCCAGGTGGTGCGGGAAAACGGTGTAGCGGCGTACGGTACTCTCAGGGACCATGGTCAGCACCGAGGGGTCGGGCGGCGAGTCGGTAGGGTCGATGTACGGGTAACCAAGCTGGGCCGCCAGGCTCTTGGCCAGCATCTCGGGCTTGATCTTGCCCGACTGCACCAAGGTGTCCTCCAGCCGCCCCCCCCCTTGCCGCTGTTTGGCCAGGGCTTCCTCTACGTCCTGCGCGGTCACGTAGCCCAACTCCACCAGCACCTCGCCCAAAGGGCGGGTCTTGCCCATGCGCCGCTGCACCGAGAGGGCTGCCTGCAGGGCCGAGCGGTCTATCTTACCCTCCTGCACCAGGGCTTCCCCAATCCGGCTCCTCTCAGGGTAGGCCTTGGCAAAAAGTCCCTCCCAGGTCTTGGGCAGGGTCAGGGTGAACTGAGTGGGGCGATCGATCAGCTTGGCCACTGCTTGCCGATGCCGGGGGTCGGCCAGCACCACCAGCACCTGCGAACCCTCCTGGCGCACCGGCACCGCCTGGTAGCGCAGGGCATCGGAACGCATCAACAGCGCGGTGGCTTCGGGCTGCACCTCGAGCCCTCCCAACTCCGGCCTGAACTCCATGCCTGCCTGTTCGGCCAGGGCTTGGTAGAGCTGTTCCTCGCTCAGACCGTACTTTTGGACCAGCAGGCGGCCCAAAAGCTCCCCGGTCTTCTCCTGCTCAACCAAGGCTGCCTCGAGGGCCTCGCGGCTCAGCCAACCCTTGCGGACCAGCAACTCCCCGAGCTGCACCTCCCCCGGTGAGGCCGAGGAGGGGGGGGGCGGCACCGGCAGGCCCAGCTCGGGGTAGTGCAGGGCCAGGGCGTAGCGGAACGAGGAGGGGGTGGTCAGGTAGGGCTCAATGATCTGGTTGGTCAGGTCTTCCAGCTCTTCCAGGACCATGTTGTCCAGGGGGTTCAGGAGGGCTACCCTCAGGGTACCCCCCTCGAGGCTAAAGGGGATGGCCCCCAGGTCGCGGGCTCGTTCGGCAGGGATGAGCGACTTGGCCTCAGGGGAAATCTCCATCCCCACCAGCTCCACCATGGGGATGCCGAAGGCCTCCTCGATGGCCTGGGCAATGCGACGCTCGGAAAGCAGTCCCAGGTCCACGATCACATCGGAGAGGTTACCCCCCACCTCGCGGTGCTGCTCGAGGGCCCGCTGGAGCTCCTCGTCGCTCAAGAGGCCCATTTCCAAAAGGGCCGCCCCCAGTCGCTTATCTCCAATGGTCAGAACATTTGCCATTCGCTCTACCCTCCTAGGACGAGGCTGGCTTGAAAACCGCGCGAAGCCCCTGCGAGGTTCCCCACCTTGGCTCCAGGATACCCAGCGCCATCCTCATCCTCCCTACTCCTTACCTATTGTGGGGCTTGGGTGGGCCTCGTTTGGGTCAAATACCCCATTTTAGGTTCCGCAAAACCCAGCGCTCCAACTTGCGCACCAACCGGGTATACCCCATCTCCCGGCTTGAAAGCGGAGGCACCAGCACAGTGTAGGCCCCTACCAGGTTTCCCCCCAGGACATCCGTGAAGAGCTGGTCCCCCACCACCGCCACCTCGTGGGCCGCAAGCCCCAGCTGTCGCAGGGCCTTGCGAAAACCAAACCAGGGCTTTCCCGCCGGGCCAAACCCGGGAACCCCCAACCGCTCGGACCAGTAGCGCACCCGCCGAGGTCTGCCGTTGGAGACCAAGAACACCCCCACCCCCCCTCGCCTCAGTTCCTCCAGCCAGTCCAGCAGGTGGCGGGGGGCTTCGCCGTAGGCTTCGTAGGGCACCAGCGTATTGTCCAGGTCAAGCAGCACCGCCTTCAGCCCCCGCTCCGAAAGCCACTGGGGCGTCACCGCTGTCACCGCCGGAAGGAAGGCTTTGGGCCTGAGCACCTTCATAGTCTACCCGGAAGCATGATGAGGGCCCACATCCGCCCCGTGCGACCCCCGTCGCGGCGATGGGAAAAGAAGCGATCATCGGTGTAGGTGCAGCTCCCCAGGGTCCAGTAATGCTCCGGCCGCACCCCACCCTGCAGGGCCTGGAAGCGGAGGGCGGCCTCGAGGTCGAGGCGGTAGCGCCCGGGCTGCTCAGGGTCAGGTCGGTAAAAGGGCAAAGAAGCCGCCTCAAAGCGCTCGGCTACTTCCGGGCCCACCCAGTAGCAACACCCCCCAATTCCCGGCCCCACTGCGACCCGAAGATGGGCAGGGTCCACGCCGTAGCGGGCCCTAGCCAGCTCCAAGGCCCGCGGCAAAATCCCCTGAACCACCCCCCGCCAACCCGCATGCAAGGCCCCCACCACGCCCCTCACGGGGTCGTGCAGCAAAACCGGGTAGCAGTCGGCTGCGCTCACCCGGAGCAATAGCCCCGGGGTAGAGGTTAGCAAGCCGTCGCCCTCCCACTCCCCAGGGGTCTCCACCGGGTGTACCTGGCTGCCGTGTACCTGACGCAAGGCCGCCTGCGGCGGATGGCCGAAAAGGGCCAGAACCCGTCGGCGGTTTTCCAAAACGTTCCTCGGGTCATCAGCAGTGGAAAGCCCTAGGTTCAGGCTATCGTAGGGCGGAGGCGAAACCCCACCCGCCCGGGTAGTGAAACCATGGGGCACCTGAAGCAAGGGACTCCTTAGCACGGCGGACAGTCTACCCCAGCTGTAATAATGGCAGGGTGGAGTGGACGCTTGCTGTCTTAGCCTTCCTGCTGGGAAGCTTCATCGGCTCGTTTCTAAATGTGGTGATTTACCGACTGCCCCGGGGGCTTTCGGTGGTCTGGCCGCGCTCGAGCTGCCCCCAGTGCGGCCGCACACTCTCCCCCGCCGAGCTGGTGCCCATCCTCTCGTGGGTGGCTCAAGGCGGCCGGTGCCGTGGCTGCCAAGCCCCCATCTCCCCCCGCTACCCTTTGGTGGAGGCCCTGACCGCCTCCCTCTTCGCCGCAGCAGCCCTGCTGAGGCCCAGCTTTCCCGAGCTGATTCTCATCTGGGCGCTTATCGCCCTGCTCATTGCACTGGCCTTCATCGACATAGACACCAAGACCCTGCCCAACTCCCTCAACTTTGGGGGTGTCTTCCTGGGGCTAGGGGCGGCCTACTCCCTGGGCTACCCCAGGGCCTTTCCCGAGGCCCTGGAGGCCGGGCTCATGGGGGCTGGCCTAATGGCCCTGCTCGCCGGATACGGCGGGCTTCTCTACAACCGCCTCAAGGACAGTCCCCGCGAGGGCCCCTTCGGGGTACACCTGGTTCACCTAGCAGCCATGGGGGGAGCCTGGGGCGGGATGTGGGGCAACGTGGGCGGAACGTGGCTGGGTAGCCTGGGGCTCTTGCTGGGGCTTCTAAATGCCGCCCTCAACCTGCGTAGCGGCAGGGTCTGGGCCCTGCACGACGGCCTTACCTTGGGCTTGGCCGCACTGGCGCCGCTGGCCGCTTTGGGGCTGGGGCTGTCCCCCCTAGGAAGCCTACGGGGGATGCTCCTCTCGGCCGGTGGACTGGCCCTGGTGGGCATGCTCTACTGGTGGGCCCGCCAGCCTTCCGACAAGGTGGAGCCCGAGGAGGAGCCCCAAAGCGGCTATGTAAGCGTGATGGGCTACGGCGATGTGGTGCTGGCGGGGTTTTTGGGGGTCTGGCTGGGCTTCCCCAACCTGCTGGTGGCCCTCTTCCTCGCGGTGCTGGCAGGAGCCCTGCTCGGTCTGATAGCCCGCCGCTTCGGAGGGAGCAACCAGATGCCCTTTGGCCCCTACCTGGCGGTGGGAGGGCTGGTGGCCTTCTTCTACGGGGAGGACCTGCTGGGGTGGTACCTGGCCTACTTGGGGGTGGGCTGAACCCTTTTTGGTGTATTTATTCACGAAAGCTCCCACGCACCTTGACACCGCTTATGGGCCGCGGCGCACCAGGCGGTATAGTGTGCTCTGGAACTTTGTGGGTTCCTTGAGCCACGGAGGAGGAGTTATGCGCGTAGCCATCAACGGTTTTGGTCGGATTGGCCGTCAGGTGTTTCGCATCCTGCTCGAGCGGGGCGTGGATGTGGTGGGCATCAACGACCTCTCCGACAATGCCATCCTGGCCCACCTATTCAAGTACGACTCCAACTACGGCCGCTTCCCCGGGACGGTCAGCTACGATGAGGAGAGCATCACCGTAAACGGGAAGAGGATCCGGGTCTACGAGGAAAAAGACCCAGCCAAACTGCCCTGGGGTGAGATTGGGGCCGACATCGTGATTGAGTCCACGGGCCGCTTCACCAAGCTCGAGGCCGCTGAGGCCCACCTCCGGGCCGGGGCCAAGAAGGTTATCATCAGCGCCCCTGGCAAGGGCGACATGCTGACCGTGGTGATGGGGGTCAACGAGCACATGTACGACCCCCAGAAGCACCACGTGGTCTCCAACGCGAGCTGCACCACCAACGGTCTGGCGCCTGTGGCCAAAGTTCTCAACGACAACTTCGGCATTGAGAAGGGCCTCCTCACCACCGTTCATGCCTACACCGCCAGCCAAAGCTTGGTGGATGCGGTAAAGGACGACCCCCGCGACGCCCGGGCAGCCGCCCTCAACATCGTGCCCAGCGAAACCGGCGCGGCCAAGGCAGTGGGCCTGGTCATTCCCGAGCTAAAGGGCAAGTTCGGCGGGATGGCCTTCCGGGTGCCTACCAGCACGGTCTCGGTGGTGGATTTCACCGCAGTGCTCAACCGGGAAACGACCAAAGAAGAGGTCAACGCGGCCATGAAGGCCGCCGCCGAGGGCCCCCTCAAGGGGATTCTTGCGTACACCGAGGAACCGCTGGTCTCGAGCGACCTCAAGGGCGACCCCCACTCCTCCATCTTCAGTGCCCTCGACACCCTGGTGGTGGGCAACCTGGTCAAGGTGGTGGCCTGGTACGACAACGAGTGGGGCTACAGCTGCCGGGTGGCCGACCTGGCCCAGTACATCGGCCAACGGCTTTCCTAGGGTGAAGGCCATGCGGATGCGTACCCTAAGAGAACTCAACGCCAGCGGCAAGCGCGTGCTGGTGCGGGTGGACTTCAACGTCCCTCTGAAGGACGGGGTGGTGGGGGACGAAACCCGTATCTCCGCCGCGGTGCCCACCCTGAAGCAGCTCCTGGAACGCGGGGCCACCCTGGTGCTCCTTTCCCACCTGGGACGGCCCAAAGGCTTTGACCCAGCCAGCAGCCTGGCCCCGGTGGCCCCGGTACTGGAAAGGCACCTGGGCAGGCCGGTGCTCTTCGTAGGCGGCTCCCCCGAGCTGTCCCCGGCCAGCGACGCCACCCTGGCAAGGGTGGAAGCCGCCCCCCAGGGCGCGGTGGTCCTCCTTGACAACGTCCGCTTTGAACCCGGAGAGGAGCGAAACGACCCCGCCTTGGCTCAGCGATATGCCCGGCTGGGCGAGGCCTTTGTGCTGGATGCCTTTGGCTCGGCCCACCGGGCCCACGCTTCGGTGACCGGGGTGGCCAGCTTTCTGCCCAGCTACGCGGGTCTCCTGATGGAAAAGGAGGTGGAGAGCCTTGGCAAGGTGCTGCACAACCCCGAGAAGCCCTACTGGGTGGTGCTGGGGGGTGCTAAGGTCTCGGACAAGATTGGGGTCATAGAAAACCTGCTCCCCAAAGTGACCGGAATGGTCATAGGGGGGGCCATGGCCTTCACCTTCATCAAAGCCAAGGGCGGCCAGGTGGGCAAGAGCTTGGTGGAGGACGACCGGCTCGAGCTGGCCCGCGACCTGATGGGACGGGCGGAGTCGCTGGGGGTCAGGCTGCTCCTCCCTGTGGACGTGGTGGCCGCCCAAAAGATTGAGGCCGGTACCCCTACCCGCATCATGCCCGCTGAGGCCATAGAGGAGGGCTGGATGGGCTTGGACATCGGGCCTGAGAGCGCTAAGCGCTTCGCTGAGGCCCTTCAGGGAGCCAAGACAGTGCTCTGGAACGGGCCGATGGGCGTGTTTGAGGTGGACGAATTTGCCAAGGGCACCCTGGCGATAGGAGAGGCCATCGCCAGGCTAGAAGGGGCTTTTACCGTGATCGGGGGTGGCGACTCGGTGGCCGCCGCCAACAAGCTGGGCATGGCCCACAAGTTCAGCCACGTCTCCACCGGGGGCGGGGCCAGTCTGGAGCTTCTGGAGATGGGCACCCTACCCGGTATTGAGGCCCTGAAGGGCTGAACCCTACAGCCCTGCGGGCACCGCCTGCCCTAAAGCAAGGCCCCCCGCAGGGCTTAGGTTTTCCGTCGGTAGCGGCGCAGAAATTCCAGGTCTTCGCGCACCAAGTCGTCGCGCCAAGCCAGCGACTCCAGGTGATGGCGCAGCTCGTGGAGCAGGGTTTCCCATACCTCCCCTTCCCAGTCAAACTCAGGGTCCTCAGCCGCGAGAGCGGCAAAGGATCCGTAGAAGAGGGCTATGTGCCGACCAATCCCCTCAAAGCCGCCCAGCACCGAGGGAAAACCGGGGTCATGGTACTCCCCCAGGCGCAGCAGGCCTGGTTCCTCGGGGTCGGGTTTGGCCTCCTCGAGGATGTGCAACCCCTGCAAACCCCGTTTGAATTCCTCAGGGATCTCCGCCCACAAGCGCTCAGCGGTCTCCACAAAGGTCTCGTAGTTCACACCCCCATTTTGGCAAACCCCTCCGACCACGAATCCCCGTATGGGGGCCGAAAGCGCTGGGAGGCGCGCATCTGGGGTTTTTCAGCCTCCCAAAACCCTAAGCCAGGCCCCGGCCCGGCCAGCGCAGCCATCACCGGGCTGGCCCTGGCCGTCCTCGGACAGGCCCTTGAGTCCAGCAGGGCGGTCGCGTAGACTTTAGGCCATGACCGGGAGGTGGTTTTTTGGGTAGGCCTGCGGGAGGGGCAGACCTCTCTCGCGGGCGGCCTGTGGGCCGCCCCTCTCGTTCGCCCTTGGAGGCCAGATGGAGCTGAACGCAGCGCTAGAGGAAATCGGCCGCGCAGAAAGCCTGGAGGCTCTACAAGCCCTGAAGGTCCGTTACCTGGGCAGGAACGGCCTGCTGACCCAAGCCATGAAGGCCCTAGGCCAGCTCTCCCCGGAGGAGCGCCGGGAGAGGGGCCGGAGCCTCAACGAGTGGAAGGAGCGGCTGGAAAGGGCCCTGGAGGCGCGGGAAGCAACCCTAAAGGAGCAAGCCCTGCAAAAGCGGTTGGAAGAGGAGACAGTGGATGTCACCCTCCCCGGCCTCGCCTTTCCCTCCGGTGGACTCCACCTGACCAGCCTGATTTTGGGCGAACTCCTGCGCATCTTCCGCCGGATGGGCTTCAGCGCGGTGGAGGGCCCCGAGGTGGAGAGCGAGTTCTTCAACTTTGACGCCCTCAACATGCCTGAGTGGCACCCCGCCCGGGACATGCAGGACACCTTCTGGGTGGAGTTCAAGGGGGAGCCCTCCTTCACCATCCAAGGTCCCTTCGGCGAAGAGGTGAACAGCCTAGGGGGTGCGGTGCTGCGCACACACACATCGGGGATGCAGATTCGCTACATGATCCGGCACACCCCGCCCTTCCGCATCGTGGTCCCGGGCCGGGTCTTCCGCTATGAGGAAACCGACGCTTCGCACGAAGCCATGTTCCACCAGCTCGAGGGGCTGGTGGTGGGGGAAGGCATCACCATGGCCGACCTCAAAGGGGCGATTGCTGAGCTGGCCCGGGGGCTTTTCGGCAAGGAAGGCAGGGTCCGCTTCCAGCCCACCTTTTTCCCTTTCGTGGAGCCTGGGGTGCAGTTTGCCATGTGGTGGCCGGAGCGGGAGCGGTGGCTCGAGCTGGGCGGGGCTGGGATGGTCCACCCCTACCTCTTCAGGGTGGTGGACGACTACCGCGAACGGCTCGGGTTGCCCCGGGTCTACCAGGGCATGACCGGGTGGGCCTTCGGCATGGGGGTAGAGCGGCTGGCCATCCTGCGCTACGGCATCCCCGACATCCGCTACTTCTACCAGAACCGCCTGAGCTTCCTAAGGCAGTTCAAGGGTTGACGAAAGGTGGGGTCTAAGCATGAAGGTTGTCTACAGCTGGCTCAAGGAATTCCTGCCTGAAGCCCCCCGAAGCGACCGCCTGGAGGAAATGCTGGCCGGGCTGGGCATTGAAACCGAGGCGATATACCCCCTGCCCGTGCCCCACAGCAAGATAGTGTTCGCCCAGGTCAAAGAGGTGAGGCCAATAGAGGGCAAGGGGGTACAGCAACTGATCCTGGACGCAGGGCTCGAGGTGCGGGTGGTCTCTGCGGCCAGCAACGCCAAAGCTGGCGTAGGGGTGGCGCTGGCCCTACCCGGCGCTGTACTGCCGGATGGGAGCTGCATCAGCGCCCGAAAGGTCGCTGGCGTGGAGTCCTTTGGCATGGCCCTCTCGGCCCGCGAGCTGGGCATGGGCGAGTACGCCGGCGGCCTGCTGGAACTCCCTCCCGATGCCCTACCCCCAGGTACACCCCTGGCCGAGGTCTACGGCCCGGACGAGGTGATTGAGATTGAGATCACCCCCAACCGCCCAGACTGGCTGTCGGTCTACGGGGTTGCCCGCGACCTGGCCGCCTTGGGCCTGGGCCTGGTAGAGCCCAACCCTAGCCCCAAGACCACCCCCATCCCCCTTCCCTTCGGGGTCTGGATCGAAGACCCCAGGGCCTGCGACCGGTTCACCCTCTTCTACGCCCGCGGGGTGCGGGTAGGGCCGAGCCCCCTCCTGGCCCAGCGCCGCCTTCTTGCCGCGGGCATGCGGCCCATTTCCAACGTGGTAGACGCCACCAACTACGCCATGCTGGAGCTGGGCAACCCCATGCACGCCTACGATGCGAAGCGCATAGGAGAAGGGCTTTACGTCCGCTTCGCCCGCCCGGGGGAGCGCCTCACCACCTTGGATGGGGTGACGCGGGCACTCAGCCCCGACGACCTGCTCATCACGGTGAAAAAGGGTCCCGAAAGCTATCCGGCGGGCCTTGCCGGAATCATGGGAGGCGCCCAGGAGGAGATCTGGGAGGGGACCACCGCGGTGGCCCTGGAGGTGGCCCACTTTGACCCTGTAGTGGTGCGCCGCAGCGCCAAACGGCATGGCCTCAGAACCGAAGCCTCCTACCGATTCGAGCGAGGAGCAGACCCCGAGGGGCTGCTCCGGGCAGCGGCCCGCTTCCTAGAGCTTCTCCAAGCCTGGGGGGGCGAGGGGGTGGAAGCAGCGGCGGAGTGGCGCGAGCTCAACCACCTCCAGCCCAGAGCCCCCATCCCCTTCCGTCCCGCCTACACCAACCGCCTGGTAGGCCTGGAGTACCCTGAGGAAGAGCAGCTTTCCATACTGCGCCGCCTGGGCTGCCGAGCGGAAGCCGAGGGAACCGGTCTTTACCGGGTCTATCCCCCCAGCCACCGGGTGGACCTGAACATCGAAGAAGACCTGGTGGAAGAGGTGGCCCGGATCGTGGGCTACGAGAAGATTCCGGTCCGTCTGCCCAGCTTCTTCCCCCACCCCGACAACCTGGGGGTGGACGAGCCCTACGAGGCCAGCGAGCGGCTAAAGGCGGTCATGGCCGGCCTGGGCTTCCAGGAGGTCATCAACTACGCCTGGACCTCACCGGAGGAGTGCGAGCACCTACGAGCCCCCCTCCCCACCGTCTACATGCAAAACCCCCAGACCCGTGAACGCACCGCCCTGCGCACCATGCTCTACCCGGGCCTCCTCAAAAACCTGCAGGCCGCCCTAGCCCAAGGCGAGGAGGGTCCTTTTCTGCTCTTTGAGCTGGGGCGGGTCTTCCAACGCACCGAGACCCCTCACCTTGGCGCC
>NZ_JANXCG010000050.1 GCF_025060375.1 Meiothermus sp.
CAGGTTGAGCCCCACCAGGCCGAGGAGCCATCCTCCCGCGGCAAAGGCCGCCAGGTACGCAAGCTCCCATAGCCCCAGCACCAGGGTGTTGCCCGGGGTCAGGCTCCAGAAGAGCGTGAGCAAACCCAAGCCCCACCAGACCCATAGGGCCAGCGGTGCGCGGGATGCAAGGACGCTCAGGGAGCCCAGGGTTGCGAGGGTGAACCAGAGGGGGGGCGCTTCGTAATGCGTGATGGGCTGTTGCCAGAGCCAGGCTAGGCTGACCAGTAGAAGCGCTGAGGCGAGGGCGTTGGGAAGGGCTGGCATCGCTTAGCTAAGTCTCCCCCTGTTCGCCTCAGCGCTCGCCCACACGGCGGCTATAAGTAGCGTGAATATGGGCTCGAGCTGCACCACAGGGAACCAGGCCATGTAGTATGTTCCGATTGCAGGCAGAACGAGCCATAGGCTGTCCTGTAGCCCTTTCCTCTTCCAAAGGAGGTACACAGGGTAGATGAGCAGAAAGCCCCAGATCAGGGAGGCGAAAAGGCCATAGGCTATCATTCGGTCTAGGAACATGTTGTGGGCTTTGTCCAGCCCGACCAGGTATGTGGCCTGAAAGTCCCTTTGCTCGCCATACTGGGAGAAGCGGACCTTTAGGATGCGCTCACGCCCTTTTTCTAGAGGAGGGAGGGACTCTATCTGCTGGACAACCGCGTTGGCGGGCCACTTGTACTCAACCCGATAGAATTCCAGAAGCCGCTCAGCGCTAAAGTGCTCCGTCAGAATAAGCAGGAAAGCGTCGGAACCACCGCCTAAAAGAGGTGCGCCTCGGATGTGGCTCATGACCTCCGGAACAAACTGCCACATCACAAGGCGCGACTTCAGCGTGTCCATGTTCGTATAGCCCCTTTCGTAGGGAGGGGGGCCGAGAAGCAGGTTCGGCCCAAAAAAGATGGCAGTTGCTACCACCGCCCCAAGAAGAGCCCGCCTCCAGGAGGGTGCGGTTGCGAGGAAGAGGAGCAGGGAGAGGAGCAAGGCGTAAACGGCGGCCCTGTTTTGTGTGACCCCAAGCCCCACGGAATTGAGCATCAGGAGCAGGAACAAGACCGCGCGAAGGGGGATAGCCCCCTCCCTTTCAAGCATGCGGAGCAAGACCAGCACAACCACCATGAAAAGGCCTGCGGCCACACCGATGTGCCCCATCGAACCCATGGGCTCTTCGTAAGGGCTGCCGCCGATGATGTGGCCGATGGGGTCAAAACCTAGCCTCTGCAGAGAGACTAGGACCGCTTGGACGCTGCCCGCCACTACCAGGGCCCACAGCAGACGTTCCATGAGGGCAACCTGCAGCCTGAGTGCGTTGTAGGCGGCAAGGCCCAGTAGAACCAGAAGTGCCTGGTACACAGGGCCGTCCATCCGGGCCTTTGGTCCAAAGAGGAGAAAAGCCCACCCTCCGGGGTCGCTCGTGTTTAGCGTGCTCAGGATCACTGGAGCCATGTAGCCCAACAGTAGGCCACCGAACAGGCCCTTTGCCCGCCAGAAACGCCAGCCCATAAGCGCCGTCAGCGCCAAGAGAAGCAGCCTTGGCACCAGATGGACCTTCTCTCCGTCGGGTATGAATATCGGTTGGCCCAGACCCTCAAGGAGGTAGGCTGGGTAGATGAAAACCGGGAGCAAAAGGACAAATAGGGCCAGTAGGTTGGCGTAGCGCAGAAGGTCTTTTGAGGTGGGCATACCTTGTGGCTTAGGATAAATCGGCTTTCTTCCCCACTTGGGTAAAAACGCACACCCCCGACTGGGGGTGTGGAGTGCTCGGCATCCCCTGGATGGTGGCACGATTTGCGCTGAGGGCGTCGGGGTGGGAAGGGGTGCAGAGGGTTCAGGGTGGGCTTATGTTGTAGGTGTAGGTCACGCCCCGGTTGCTGGTCACGCTGACCTCGGGCAGGCGGTCGTTGTCTGCATCGGTGACGCTGCAGGCCGTGACCGCGCCGTTGGCGCTGGGGACCGAGTAGTTGCCTGCCGTGTAGCCTTCTGTGCAGTCCGCACTTAGAACGACGTTTCGGCTGGGGTCCTCGGTTATGTACGCGAAGGCGGCTTTCGCCACGCTTTGCATGTGGAGTTGCGCGGCGCGGTTGACCGAGGTGTCCCGCGTTCGGATCAGGTTGGGTAGGAGGACGGCGGCCAGCGCTGCGATGATAACCAGCCCAATGAGCAGCTCCACCAGGGTGAATCCGCTTCGCGGGCCCATCCATTCACCTCCTCTGAACGAACACCCCGCCTTGCGCGGGGTGCGAAGCGGCGCTGGGGGTTAGGTTCCCAGGCTTACTGGCCGACCGTAACGCTGGTCTGGTTGCCGCCTTCGTAGGTAACGGTTACCTGGGTGGCGTTGGTGGTGATTGTGCATGTCCTGATGAAACCGGGGCGGCCACCCGTGCCGTAGCTGCCGTACTGCTCCTGGCAGTTTCCCGCGGCGACAACGTTGCTGGTGCTGTCGGCAATGTAGGCGTTGGCGGCCTTGTACACGTTTTGGGCGTAGGCCTGGGCAGCGCGGTCGGTGGCGGTGCGGCGGGCGTTGAGCAGGTTGGGGATGAGCACCGCGGCCAGGATGCCAATGATGGCGATGACGATGAGCAGCTCAATCAGGGTGAAACCGGACTTCTTCATGGTCTTCTCCTATGGGTTCCGCGCCGGGATATGGGTATTGGCGCGGTATGGGGTAGTGCAGAGGGCTTAGGGCCTCGCGGGAGCGGGCCGATTCCCGACTCCAGAGGCCAGTATAGCGCCGGGCTGGAAGGAGGGTGTGAAATTTGACCCGGGTCAGCCCCTTTCGCGTTACGGGGCCATTTAGGAATAGTTACCGTTTGCGGTTAACCCATAAATTCCGACAAGAATACTTGATTTGTCCATCAAGGCTTGCTAGCTTTAGGGGGCTGCGCGGGCAGGCCCCGTCCCTATGGTAGTCCAGACCTTCCGGCCCGTTCCCCTACCCCTGCTGGCGGTAGCCCTGCTGGTGGGGCTGGGCGTCCTGTTGCCCTTGGTCTACCTCGGGCTGCGGGCGGCCCAGGCCGAGCCCCAGCAGCTCGCGGAGATCGTGCTCCGGCCGCGCAATCTTCAGCTCTTGGGCAACACCCTGGCCCTCTTGCTTGGGGTGATTGCCCTCACCACCCTGCTGGCTCTGCCCCTGGCCTGGCTTACCAGCCGCACCGACCTGCGCGGAAGGCGCCTTTGGACCCTGCTCCTCACCCTGCCCTTGGCGGTGCCGGGGTATGTGGGGGTGTTTGGGTTCTTCGGGGCCACGGGGGGAAGCGGCTGGCTGAGCGGGCTTCTGGGGTTTACCTGGCCCAGGCCCACGGGCTACCTGGGGGCTTTGGGGGTGCTCACCCTCTTTACCTACCCCTACTTGTTCCTAAACCTGCGGGCAGCCCTGCTCGGTCTGGACAGCGCCCTCGAGGAGTCGGCCCGCAGCCTGGGCTACCGGGGCCTTCAGGTCTTCTTCCGGGTGGTGCTGCCCCAGCTTCGGCCTGCGCTGTACGCGGGCTGGCTTCTGGTGGGCCTGCACGTGCTGGGCGACTTCGGCGTGGTGAGCCTGGTCCGCTTCGAGACCTTTAGCTACGCCATCTATCTGCAGTACTCCTCGGCTTTTGACCGGGTGTACGCGGCCTGGCTTTCCCTGATGCTCTTGCTGCTTACCGGGAGCCTGCTCTGGCTCGAGGCCCGCCTGCTGAAGAACCTTGCCTTTAGCCGGGTGGGGCTGGGCAGCTCCAGGTTGCCGCGGCGCACCCCTCTGGGCTACTGGGCCTTGCCGGCCTACGCCTTCCTGCTCCTGCCGGTGGTGGGGGCTTTGGTGGTGCCGCTGGTCTCCATTGGGTACTGGGTGGTGCAGTATCCTGCCGACCACCTGAACGGCTGGGAAGGGGTGGTTCAGGCCCTTCGCAATTCGGCGCAGGCTTCGGCCCCAGCGGCCCTTCTCTCGGCGCTCATGGCCTTGCCCCTGGCCTACCTGGGGGTGCGCTACCCCAGCCGGCTGACCCGGGCCCTGGAGCGGGTAGCCTATCTGGGGTATGCCACGCCCCCCCTGGCCTTTGCCCTAGCCCTCATCTTCTTCAGCTTGCGGGGGGCTCCTTTCCTGTACCAGACCCTGGCCTTGCTGGTTCTGGCCTACGCCCTGCACTTTTTGGCTGAGGCCATCGGGCCGGTTCGCAGCGCGCTTTACCAGGCGCCACCCCGGCTCGAGGAGGCCGCCCGCAGCCTGGGCTTCAGCCCCCTTGGGGCCTTCTTCAGGGCCACCTTCCCCCTGCTGCGGCGGGGGATGCTGGCCAGTATGGCCCTGGTCTTCCTGTCGGCCATGAAGGAGCTGCCCCTTACCTTCCTGCTGGCCCCGGTGGGCTACTCCACCCTGGCCACCCGCATATGGGGCTACACCTCGGAGGCCCTGTTTGCCGAGGCCGCACCCTACGCCTTGCTGGTCGTGCTCCTTTCGGCTGGTTTTGTGGGACTTCTTCTGACCCAGGAACGATGATGGAAAGAGGCTTTGAGAAAGAGGAAGCCCCTCTCCTTCGGGTAGAGGGTCTGACCAAGCGCTACCTGAGGGGAGGTCCCCCGGTGGTGGAAGGGGTGGGTTTTGAGGTTGCCCCGGGGGAAATTTTTGCCCTGTTGGGCCCCTCGGGCTGCGGGAAGACCACCACCCTACGCCTCATCGCAGGGTTTGAGCGGGCCGATGAGGGTAGGGTTTGGCTGGCGGGGCAGGAGGTGACCCGCTGGCCTCCGGAGAGGCGGGGTGTGGGTTTTGTCTTTCAGGACTATGCGCTTTTTCCCCATCTGAGCGTGTGGCAAAACGTGGCCTTTGGGCTGCGCCATCTGAAGGGGAGGGCCCGGTGGGCGCGGGTGGAGGAGGTGTTGGGTTTGGTGGGCCTCACCGTCTTCAAGGACCGAAAGCCCGGCGAGCTCTCGGGGGGGCAGCAGCAGCGGGTGGCCCTGGCCCGGGCCATCGCCCCGGGGCCCAGGCTGATCCTGCTGGACGAACCTTTTAGCAGTTTGGACGCGGCTTTGCGCCAGGCTACCCGCGACGAGGTTCGGGCCATGCTGAAACAGGCCGGTATCGGGGCTGTGCTGGTCACCCACGACCAGGAAGAGGCCCTCTCTTTTGCTGACCGCCTGGCGGTGATGCGAGGGGGGCGGCTCGAGCAGACCGGGACCCCCGAAGAGGTCTACCTGCGCCCCAGAACCCCTTTTGTGGCCCAGTTTCTAGGCCGCACCAACCTGATTCCGGGGGAGGCCAGGGGTGGCTGGGCCGAAACCCCGCTGGGCCGGGTTGCTCTGGTGGACGAGGCCCACGGTCCGGTGCTCCTTTCCCTGCGCCCAGAAGGCCTGGGCCTCGCTGCGCCGCTGGGCCACCTAGGCGAGCGGCAGCTTGAAGGGGTGGTGCTGGCCCGGGAGTTCAAGGGCCACGACCTGACCTACCGGGTACGCGTGGGGAACCGCGAGCTAACCGTGCAGGAGGGGCCTGAGAGCCCTTTCCGGGCTGGCGATAGGGTGCGGCTGTTGGTGCGGGCCAAGGCGGTGGTGGTGGGGCAGGGGCGCTAGGGGGCGTTCCGGATAGCCCAATGGAAAACCGGCCGGGGGCCTCTTAGAATAGCCGGTGAATTGGGGGCACTGGAGGGAAACCCGGGCTTGCGGCGCATTCTGCTCTTCATTGAGTACGACGGTACTCACTTTGCAGGCCTTCAGACCCAGGCCCGGGGGGAGCGCACCGTGCAGCAGGAGCTCGAGGCGGCCTTAGGCCGGATTCCCGGGGCCCGGCCCAAGGTCTGGCCCTGCGGCCGCACCGATGCCGGGGTGCACGCCCTGGAGATGCCGGTCCACTACGACACCCAAGACCGCATACCGGTGGAGAGAATTCCCCATGCCCTCAACAGACTCCTCCCCCCCGACATACGAGCCTTGCGGGCCCGGGAGGTGCCCCTGTCCTTTCACGCCCGCAAGAGCTGTTTATGGCGGGAGTACCGCTACCGGATCCTGCTGCGGCGGATGCCGCCTGCCCTGGAACGGCACCGGGTCTGGTGGATGCCGCACTCCCTTAACCTAATTCCCATCCGGCACGCCCTGGAGCACCTGGTGGGCCTCCACGACTTCAGGGCCTTCTCGGTAAGGGAGGAGCGCAGCACCGTGCGGGAGATATACCGGGCCCACCTGGAGGTCTGGCCGGTGGAGGGGGGGCAGGAGGTGTGGCTTGAGTTTGTCGGCTCCGGCTTCCTGCGGGGCCAGGTGCGCAGCATGGTGGGCACCTTGGTTGAGGTAGGGCTGGGGAAGCGGGACTCGGACTCCATCCGGACCCTGCTCCGAGGGGGCGACCGCAAGGAGGCGGGCCCCACCGCGCCCCCGCAGGGGCTTTACTTTGTGCGGGCAGGGTACGAGCCTTATGGCAAATGAAGCCGTAGGTAGACCCACGCAGCCTCTACCGGGGCGCGGGAGGCCTCCGCACCGAACCGCCACCCTTCCCAGGTGTAGGCTAGGCCGAAGACGAGCTTCCTTGGGCGGAGCAGCCAGGCCCGCAACCCTTCCTGGAGGAAGCTGCCGGGCCCCAGGTAGGTCCACTCCGGGTTCCACCACACCCACCCTTCCAGACCTGCTCCGCCCGACGGGCCTTCCCCCAGCGGAAGGGTCAGGCGGCCCCAGAAGCCTTGGTCGGCTTGCCAGAAGGCCTCGCCCAGGGCTCCCCGCCAGCTCAGGCGGGGGGTTAGCCCGAGGCTCCCCTGAGCGACTTCTGCGAAGGCGCCGGCCTGGAATTCTCCGCTCCTCGCACCCACGTAAAGCTGCCCTCCGACCAGGGCCGGGTGGGGCAGGTAGGCGGCTTCCAGCCCCTGGTAGCGGACCCACACCCCCCAGCGGCCATCCTGGCCCACGAAGGTTTCACTCCAGGGGCCGCCCAGCTCGCCGCGTTTGCCGTAGGAGAGCTCGAGGGGCCCCAGCTGGCTGGTCCCGTAGGCCTCCAGCAGGCCCCACTGCAACGCCCCTTCAAACCACACCCCAAGCCTCACCCGGTAGTAGGCGCTGCCCTCCAGGGCCCGTAGGGCGAGGAGGCCGCCTGCCGCCCAGGGTGGGGCATAACCCTGGGCTAGGCCGAGCTGGAGCCGGAGGGCGGGCTCCAGGCAGATCTCCGGAGCCGGGCAGACCGGCCCAAATCCGGGGACTTCCTGGGCCGTCGAGGGGGCTAGGGCCAAGGCTACGGCGATGGGAATCAGAAAGCGCACGGCTCCGAAAATACCGCCAGCGGTCGGCCGGGTTTGCCTACAGGCGGCTGCGCGGGTCAAGGGCGTCCCGCAACCCGTCGCCCAGGTAGTTGAAGGCCAACACAGTGATGAAGATCATGAACCCGGGGGCTAGGGCCAGCCAGGGCGCGTCAAAGACATAGACCTGGGCGTTGTTGAGCATGTTGCCCCAGGTAGCCACCGGGGGTTGGATCCCGAAGCCCAGGAAAGAGAGCGCGGCCTCGGTGATGATGGCCCCACCAACGGCCAGGGTAGCGTTCACAATGAGGGGAGCTAGGGCGTTGGGTACCAGGTGCCGGAACATGATGCGGGCGTCGCTGGCCCCCAGGGCTTGGGCGGCGGTGGTGAACTCCTGCTCCCGCAGGCTCAGCACCGCCCCTCGGATGAGCCGGGCAGTGCCCACCCAACCAAACAGCACGATGATGGCGATGATGATGAAGACCGAGGCCGCCTCCCCGAAGGCCGCCTGGGCCCAGCGGCCGGCAGGCCCTTGGGTGTCGCGCAGAAGGGCCGAGAGCACCAGCAGCAGGGGCAGCTCGGGAATGGTCAGCATGAAGTCCATGAACCGCGAGATGACCACGTCCAGATCAACCCTGGCCTGACCGAAGAGTCCCCAGGCGCCCACTGCCAGCAGGACCCCCCAAGCGAGCGCCAATCCCAGGAGGGAGAGGACGTTGTTTGCCGAGATTGAGCCGGAGAGGAGGGCCGTTACGTTAGGGCCGGCCAGGCGCCAGGCCAGGTCGGCTAGGAAGAAGAGCAGCCCGTACAGGAGCACCCAGGAGGCGACCCGCCAGAGGGCAAACGGCCAGGGCCTCCAGCCATCGGCGGCTCGAGCCAGCGGCCCTAGGTAGAAACGAAGGGGTCGGCCGGAGAAGTAGCCTGCAATGACCCCCAGGGTAGTGCCAATTAGGGCAGCGGCGAAGGCCGCAACAAAACCTACCAGAAGCGATATGCGGGCCCCGTAGATGATGCGGGAGAGCACATCGCGGCCCAGGTCGTCGGTGCCCAGCAGGTGTTCACGGCTTGGGCCCTGGAAGTACTTAGCCGCCAGGTCTTCCCCCGTGGGCTGGGCGGTGGGGCTGTAAGGAGCAATCCAGGGGGCCAGCAGGGCCATGAGTACCAGAGCCACCACCACCCATAGGGAGACCATAGCGGCCTTGTGCTTTTTGAAGCGGCGCCAGGCCAGGGCCCAGGTGGACTGGGATTTGGGTCGGGATGCGCTAGCAACTGCAGCCATAGAGCCCCCTAACTATAGCGGATACGCGGGTCTACCACCGCGTACATGAGGTCGGCCAACAGGTTGAATAGGGCGGTCAGCATGGCCAGAAAGGCCAGCGCAGCCATGGCCACGTTGTAGTCCTTCTCGACGAGGGAGTCCAGGATGGCCCGCCCCATGCCCGGGTAGGAGAAGATGGTCTCGGTGATAACCGCTCCGCCGAATACCCCGGGGATAGCCAGCCCTACCAGGGTGATGATGGGGATAAGGGCGTTGCGCAGGGCGTGCTTATAGAGCACCACCCGTTCCCCTAGACCCTTGGCCCTGGCGGTGCGGATATAGTCCTGATTCAGCACCTCCAGCAGACTGGCCCGCATGTAGCGGGTCCAGGAGGCCATCTGGATGGTGGAGAGGGCCAGCACTGGCAGGATAAGCTTAAAGGCCCAGTCGCCGATGTACTGGAAGAAGCTCACCTCGCCGGCCCGGACCTGGTACCACTGCAGGTCGGAGACACTTTGGACGGGGAACTTGGGGAACCCAGGGATTTGCTCGGGGAGCCAGAAGGCGAACAGGAACAGAAGGAGGATGCCCAGGAAAAAGATGGGCATGGAGAAACCTACAAAGGAGAGGAAGGTGATGATGTAGTCGGCGACGCTGTACTGGCGAACCGCAGAAAAGATGCCCACCGGGATGGCCACCAGAAGGGCCAGCAAGAGGGCGGCTCCCGAGAGGACCAGTGTGCGGGGCAGGCGCTCGGCGAAGATAATCTGAGCTGCAGGGGTGGCGTAGGTGCGGGACTGGCCGAAGTCACCTTGCAGGGCTCTTCCCAACCACTTGAAGTAGCGCACGTAGATGGGCTGGTCGAGGCCGTAGGCGCGTCGGAGCTGCTCGAGCTGCTCTGCGGTGATCCGAGGGTTCTGTTGCCGCAACTCGTCCAGTGGGTCGCCCGGCTGAAGGGCCAGCAGGGTGAAGATGACCACGGAGGCCGCAAACAACAGCGGAATCATCTGCAACAAGCGGCGAACGGTATAGGCAAACACGCCCCACATCTTACCTTCCGAGTGGGATAAGTAGGATGTGTGCCCGTGCTTGACCTATCCAAAAGCCCTGGCTATACTCGTTTCGCTGTGGGGGCGGTTAGCTCAGCTGGTTAGAGCGCACGCCTGATAAGCGTGAGGTCGGTGGTTCAAGTCCACTACCGCCCACCAATTCCGAAACGCAAAAACCCAGTTCCGCGTTCCCTGGGTTTTCTCCTTTAGCACCCTCTTGACCCGCTGGGCCTCACGCCGACCGAGCTTTGGAGGGGTATTGGCCCTGGCACCCTAATTTGGGGTGGTGACCAAAGCCATCAGCCCGAACCCACACCCCTGTGGCTTCCAGATCAGCAACGGGCGGGGGTACCCACTTCCGGCTTCTACCCGTTTCTCCGCTACGGGGCGCGCTCAGGCGGTCTACCACCGGGTGGCCGCCAGGTGGTGCCATCCCCTCAGCGGGGGCCAGGTCGCCACTTGGCTCGCAAGCTTTTGTCTTCAAA
>NZ_JANXCG010000054.1 GCF_025060375.1 Meiothermus sp.
CTCGCTACCAGCTCCCCCAGGCTTTTCGCAGGTAACCACGTCCTTCATCGGCTCAGGTGCCAGGGCATCCACCGTGTGCCCGTTCTATCTTGACCCCATTCAATCAAGAGCTCGCCTACAAAGGCATCGCTCCCTACCGCCCAGCTTTCATGATCCCCGCGCCATCCTCGCGAAGGCGCAACGAGAAGGATAACAGAGGGAGTAAAAGCTGTCAATACGTGGCCCCGAAAAGGCCCTACGGCTGCCCATTGTGGGCTCACGGGCCTAGCCCCACTGCTAGACCTGCCCGGGGCCAGGCGACCCTCTGCAGCCGCTCTTCAGGGGCTTTCTTCAGGCTTGCGCGTGCCCTCCTGGGCCAGCCGATGAGCGGAGTGCGGGCACAAACGCCTGCGCAAGGCTGGCGGTCAAATGCCAGCTTTTTGGGGGCCGGCAGGGTCTATCCTGGGGCTGGGGTAAGGGTGGCGGTATGGAGAAGAGCGGGCCTGGTTTCAATCCCCTGGAGGCCACCTGTGGCTTGATGGTGGTCTGCACCGACCTGGAAGGCCGCTATACCTACGCCAACCAGGCCTACCTGGCCCATACTGGGTTGAAAGCACCCCCTATAGGCGCCTTGGTACTGGAGCACGTGGCGGCAGAGGACCTTCCCCGGGTGATGGATACCGTGAGGCGGGCCCTGGAGCACCCGGGACAGGCTTTTTGGGTGGAGTTTGGCAGGCCCCTGCGGCGGGCTTGGAACCGCAGCCGCTGGGAGTTGGTGGCGGTCTGTGACGGGTCAGGTAACCCGGTGGGCCTGCAGTGGATGGGCTACGACATCAGCGATGTCTACCGCCGGGAGCGTTTTCAGGAGGCCTCGCTTGGGCTTCTGTCTGCTGGTCTAAGGGAGAGCCTTTGCGCCAAGGAGGTGCTTAGGCGGGCCCTGGACGCTGCGCTGGAGGTGGTGCCGGTAGCCCAGGCTGGCAGCGCCACCCTGCTGTACCCCGACGGGCAATTTCACTTTGTGGCGGCACGAGGCTATGACCTGGCCGCGCTCGAGCGGGTGCACTTACACCCTGGAGAGCCGCTTTCCCTCAGCCGGCACATCCAGGCTAGGGTCTTTACCCAGGCGGATATAGCCGCTTTCAATGCCCGGCTTGACCCCGAGCGGCGGGCGCTGCTTGAGGGGCCGGGCCGTTCCAGGGAGATCCAGGCCATGCTGGCCACCCCGGTGGTGGTGGGAGGGCAGCCGCGGGCCTACCTCTACCTCGACCACTTCCAGCGCCCTGATGCCTTTGACGAACTGGACCTGCGCCACCTAGAGGGGCTGGCTTACCACGTGGCCTGGCTGCTCTACGGAGAGGAGCTGCGTTTTGGCCACTACCACCACCCTGAGACGGGGCTGGCCAACCTGCGCAGCCTGAGGGAGTGGCTCCTGCGGCTACCGCCTGCCCACCGGGCCTTGGTGGCGTTGCGCTGCCGATCGCTGGAGCGGCTGCGGCGGTTGGAAGGGGAGAGGGCCCACCTTGCTGCGCTGCAGGAGGTGGCCCGGACCATCCAGGCCAACCTGCGGTCTTCCGACCGGCTGGCCTGGGAGGAGGGTACCTTTTGGCTGTTGCTGGAAGGGGTGACGGGGGCTGGGGAGGTCTATGCGGTGCTGGGGCGGTTGCGGACCGAGGTGGAGGCTGCGTTGGCTAAGCGCTGGCCTCAGCTTGACTTCAACACGCGGGCTGGGGCGGCCCTGGCTGGGCCCGGCGTGCTCCCCCTCGAGCTGCTCTGTGCCGCCGAGCTAGCCCTGGAGCAGAACCCCCGGCCTGGCCGGGTGTACTTTTTTGACCCCGACCTGGCCCGCCAGACCCGCGAAACCGATGCCCTGCGCGGCGCCCTGGTCCGGTCCCTGCGCCACCTGCCGGACCCACCGGAGGGCTTCACCCTGCACTACCAGCCCGTTTTCCATCTGGTCGAGCGTCGGCTGCGCCACCTCGAGGCCCTGTTGCGCTGGAACCACCCTGGGTTGGGGCAGGTCTCCCCGGGAAGGTTTCTGCCGCTGGTCGAGGAGGAGGGGTGGATGTCCGAGCTGGGCGACTGGGTTCTTGGGGTGGCGGTGGAGCAGGCGGCCCGCTGGGGGGTTGCGGTGGCGGTGAACCTGGCTGGGGGCCAGCTAGAACCAGGTTTCCCCGACCGGGTGGCGGGCCACCTGGCTCGCCACCAGCTCCCCCCAGGGCGGCTGATCTTTGAGGTCACCGAGGGCGTGGCCCTGGAAGAGATGGGTCTGGAGGTGCTTCGGACCCTGGCTGAGCGGGGGCATCCGCTGCACCTGGACGACTTCGGCTCGGGCTTGTCTTCCCTCGAGCGAATCGTGCGCCTGCCCTTTGCGGCAATCAAACTGGGCCAGGGCTTTATGGCCAGCCTGGGCTCCCTTCCCGAACCTCACTCCCCCCAGGCCCGTTTGCTCCACGCGCTGCGGGGTTTGGCCGAGGGCTTGGGTCTGGAGATCATCGTGGAGGGTATTGAGACCCAGGGCCAGCTGGAGTTTCTCCTGGCCGAGGGCTTTGTTCTGGGCCAAGGCTATCTGCTGGGGCGGCCTCGAGCCCACTATGCCGAAGCCGAACTTCGGTGGCTTTGCCGAGGGAGTCCCTAGGGTTGCTACTTGAAGAGCCCCCCGGGGGCTTAGGATGTGAGGTATGAAGTGGGTGCCCCTGCAACTGCGCTACAACCTCAAGTACGCCGGGCGGCCAGCGGGCGAGCAGCGGATTGTGCTTGAGCCCCGACGGGAGGGTATTAAGCTCGTGCTCGAGGCCACCGTGGAACTCCCTCCTCCAAAAACCCGGCAGCGCTGGGAGAGCGAGCTGGATGCCCGTGGTTTGCCTCGGCGTTACCGGGAGCGGGTAGAGGGGAACGGGGCTAGGGTGATGGAGGTGGAGTTTTCCCGTGAGGACGGCCTGGTCACGGTAAGCCAGGGCAAAGAAGACCTGGCCATTCCCTACCTTACCGATATGCACGATCCGCTTTCCCTCATCCTGGCGCTGGGTAGGCTGAGGCTTCAGGTGGGGGAGGTGAAGCGGTTTGACCTGGTGGGGGGGCGGGTGTACGCTGAGCGGCTCCCCGACCAGCGGACGGAAGGGCAGGTTTTGTGGGTCTACCGGCTCCGCCCGGGGTTGAGCTTGCTCTACTTTGATGAGCAGGGCTATCCGGTGAGGCTGACCCAGAAGGTGGGGGAGCACGTGTTTGAGGTTGAGCGGGTGGCGGTGGAGGCCCAGGCTGGACTTCCCAGCCCCCAGCAGGAAACCCCTTCCCGGGTGGTGGCAGGGGAGCCGCCGAAAGAGCGCAGGGCGGCCTTCCGGCACCGTCGCCGCCGCAGGCGTTATGCATAGGGTATCCTGGATGAGGGTTGCTTTGGATGATTAAGAGCCCTGAGCAGGTACGCGAACACTTCAAAAACCGCCGGCTGACCGTGGAGTATGGCGATGCCCTGGAGACGGTTCGGCGCATCCTGCACCAGGTAGAGCGCGAGGGTGATGCTGCGCTCCACCGGATTAGCCAGGAGATTGACGGCTATCCGGTGGAGGAGATTCCCAAACGCGTCTGGCGTGAGGCTTACGAGGCCCTGGATGCCGGGCTTCGGGATGCTCTGGAGACGGCCAAGGAGCGCATAGAGGCCTTTTATCGCCGTGAACCCATGGGTGGTTTTCTGGAGGCCGGGCCAGACGGGGTATTGGGTCAGCTTGTGCGCCCTTTAGACCGGGTGGGGATATATGTGCCCGGAGGGTCGGCCCCGCTGCTCTCCACGGTGCTGATGACCGCAGTGCCAGCCAAGGTGGCGGGGGTGGGGGAGGTGGTGCTTGCCTCACCGCCCAAGGTCCATACGGGCATCCTGGCTGCGGCTTGGGTTGCGGGGGCCGATCGCCTTTTCGCCATGGGTGGGGCCCAGGCCATTGCCGCGCTGGCCTATGGCACCGAGACGGTGCCCCGGGTGGATAAGATAATGGGCCCTGGCAACCGCTATGTGGTGCTGGCCAAGCGCGAGGTCTATGGCCTGGTGGGCGTGGAGGGTCTGCCAGGGCCCACCGAGACCCTGATTATCGCCGATGCCTCTGCCGATCCCAAGCTGCTGGCTGCGGATATCCTGGCCCAGGCCGAGCACGGCCCCGACTCGGAGGCCTGGCTGCTTTCGGCCTACCGCGAGCTTTTGGAACGGGTGGCTGAGGAGCTGGAGCGCCAGCTCTCCGACCTGCCTCGCGCACCCATTGCCCGCGAGGCTTTGGCCCGAAGTGGGCTGGTGCTGGTGAGGGATATGGAGGAGGCGCTCGAGCTGGCCAATCTCTATGCCCCCGAGCACCTTTGCCTCTCCTTGCACGATCCTATGGCGGTGCTGGGCCAGGTGCGGAACGCGGGGGGGGTCTTCCTGGGCGAGCACTCCTGCGAGGCGCTGGGCGACTACATCGCCGGTCCCAGCCACGTGATGCCCACCTCCGGTACCGCTCGCTTCGGCGGGGGGCTTGCCCTGCGGGACTTCCTTAAGGTGATTCCGGTGGTGGGGCTTAGCCAGAAGGCGGTCCAGCACCTCGCTGCTTTGGGGGCCCGTATGGCCCGTGAGGAGGGGTTGGAGGCCCATGCGCGGGCCCTTGACCGTCGGTTGGAAGGCTGAGGCTGCACCGCCTAGCGAATGTAGAAGAAGGTTTCGGCCACGTCGCGCACCCTAGAACCGCTTTGCTCTATGTACAAAACCGTCTGGCGGTCCCAACCCTGGGCGGTGTAGCGACCCCGGAGGACCAGGCTTGGGGGATGGGGGGTATCCGTGTAGATGGCCCGTACCCGCTGGAGGCCCAAGGGAGGGCGCAGCTCATAGCGGTATCCGGGGGGGCCGGAGAGGAGATGGGTGCCCGCGCCTAGGAAAACCCGGTCAAACTCGTAGGCTACCCCGTCGGCGTCCAGGGCGGCCAGGGTTACGTACCCGGCGCGGCTTAGGCTTATGAGGAAGCGCACGCTTTCGCCCACCCGGTAACTGCCGCCTTCCCCCCGGTCGGGCTCGAATCGGGTGATGATGGGGCTAAGCTCGACCCCAAAGCGCAGCCCCACCGTGACCGAGCGGGGCACACAGGCGGTCAGGAGGCCAAGAAGGAGCACCAAGGCTATGGTCCGCATGGCCCCATTTTAGCCTTTGCTAATCCCTATCTGTTTTAGGGGAGCCTAAGCCCGCCTTAGGGGAGCGAAGCTCCGGCGGTGCTCGGGGCAGGGGCCCAGCCTCCGCAACGCGGCCCGGTGCTCGGGGGTGCCGTAGCCCTTATTCCGGTCAAAGCCGTATCCGGGGTAGCGCAGCTCGAGGGCTTGCATGTAGCGGTCGCGGGCCACTTTAGCCAGGATGCTGGCTGCAGCCACGCTGGGACTCCTTTGGTCAGCCTTGGGAGGGCTGCGGAAGTAGGAGGGGGCTTCGGCGTAGTCCCGCCATGCCTTCAGGTGCAGGTAGTCGGTCAGAAGGGCATGGGGCTTGGGATGGAGCTGCGCCAGGGCCCGCAAGGCGGCCCGGTGGGTGGCCTCGAGGATGCCTAGCTGGTCTACCTCGGCGGCTTCCGCCCAGCCTATTCCAAAGGCCAAGGCGGTTCGCCGGGCGAGGACCTCCAGAGCCTCCCGCTGGGCTGGAGAGAGGGCCTTGGAGTCGGCGAAGGGGTAGGGGCCGGGCCCCGGCAGGATGACCGCGGCCGCCACCACCGGTCCGGCCCAGGCGCCTCGCCCGGCCTCGTCTACGCCGGCCACCCGTAGGCCCATTGCCCACCATTCGGCTTCCAGGGGGGGTTCCATGGCACGCCCGTTATTTTTGGGCAAATGGGGTTGTTGAGGGAAGGGGCTCTTTTGGGTTTCCAGAATGCTTTGGGGTGTTAGATTGTTCTGAGGCGATGCTCCGCGGTATGAACCCCTACGCCACGATGGAGGTGGATGACCCCCTCGAGGGCTTGCGCCTTCGCGTTACCCTGTGGCTTCTGCCCATGGGGGCGGTGGCTGCCCTGGCAGCCTGGGGTTTTTCCGTGGTCGCAGGGGTGCTCAACCCCTTGGACCGGGTTTTGCTGTGGCCAATGGCGCTGGGGTTCGTGGCGCTTGAGGTCTACCTGTGGCGCAATCCCCAGCGCATTCGCCAGGTTTGGAAGGCTGCCTTGGCCCTCCTTGCGGTCTATGAGTTGAGCGTGGTGTACTACGAGGCGGCCTTTTTCCTCTACAGGCGCGATGGGATATCCCCGGCCTTGCTCTGGTTCCCCATGGTCTACCTCACGGCCTTTGTGCTCCTGAACCGACGGCAGGCCTTTCGCTTCTCCCTCTCTTACCTGGCCCTGGGGCTTCTGCTGGGGGGGGCAGGGCTTCTGTCCAGCCCGGTGATCAACCCCACCGCCCTCAACACCGCGCTGCAGTTCGTTCTCTCCAACCTGGCCTATCTGATGTTGCTCTATGTCTTCGCCTCCTTGCGCCGCCACTACGCCCAGATGCACCAGATGGCCCACACCGACCCGCTGACCAACCTGACCAACCGGCGGGCCATGCAGGGGCGCCTTGAGGCGGAGTTGGAGCGGGCTCAGCGTTACCGGCGCCCTTTTGCACTGCTCTTGGCCGACATAGATCACTTCAAGCAGATCAACGACACCTACGGCCACCCGGTGGGCGACCAGGTGTTGCGGGAGGTGGCAGCCCGTATGCAGCAGCACCTGCGGGAGAGCGACGCCCTGGCCAGGTGGGGTGGGGAGGAGTTCCTGATCCTAGCCCCGGAGACCGAGCTGGGGCCAGCCCAGGGGCTTGCCCAGCGGCTTCTGGAGGCGGTGCGGCAGGCTCCCCTGGCTGGGGTTCCGGTGAGCCTGAGCATCGGCGTGGCCGCCTACCGCTTAGGGGATACCGTCGCGGCCCTGCTGAGCCGGGTAGACGAGGCCATGTACCGGGCCAAGGCTTTGGGGCGCAACCGGGTGGTCGCAGAGGATGCGCCTGAGGACATAATTCCTGCGCACTGGCCTGGTGAGGGAGGGGCAGGGGGGTAAGCTATGTCCATGTGGCTCGAGCCCGACCCCTCCGAACTGCGCGACCCCCACGGCTACAGCCTCAAGTGGCATTTCCACCCGCCTGATGTCCTGCCCCTTTGGGTAGCCGATATGGACTTTCCCATCGCTGAGGCGATCGCTGAGGCAGTCAGGGAGAGGTTGCGCTGGCGGGTAGGCTACCCCCCGGCTTCTGGGGATAGGGCCTTGTTGGAGCGGATTGTGGAGCACCAGGCCAGCCACGGCCTGCTGGGGCTCAGCCCGGAGAACCTTCTGCTGACCAGCTCGGTGGTACCGGGCATCTACGCCAGCGTGCTGGCCCTGACCAGCCCGGGCGATGAGGTGATTACCCAGGTGCCGGTCTACCCCCCTTTTTTGAACGCCCTGGAGGAGCACCGTCGGCTGGCCCAGTTCAGCCCCCTGGAGCCCACCCCAAAGAGCTGGGCGATAGACTTTGACCACCTGGAGCGCCTGGTAACCCCCCGCACCCGGCTGCTCATGCTGTGCAACCCGCAAAACCCCACCGGCCGGGTATTCCGTCGGGAGGAGCTGGAACGGCTGGCCGAGTTTGCCCTGCGGCACCGGCTTTGGGTGATGTCCGATGAGCTTTGGGCAGATCTGGTCTTTGAGGGAAAGCACATTCCCATTGCCTCCATAGACCGCGAGATTGCCATGCGCACCGTGACCCTGAGCGGTCCCTGCAAGACCTACAACACCGCTGGGCTGGGCGGAGGGGTGGCCATCAGCCACAACCGCCAACTCCTCTCGGCCCTTTCCCAAGCCCTGAGGGGTTTGGGTGGGCACCCCAATGTGCTGGCCATGGCGGCTTGGCGGGCAGCTTTGGAGCGGGCCCAGGACTGGCTCAGGGAGGTGCGGAGCTACTTGGAGGGCAATCGCGACTACCTGACGACCTTTTTGCGCTCCAGGCTGCCTCAGGTGGGCTACCGCCCGCCTGAGGGCACCTACCTGGCCTGGCTGGACTTTCGGGCTGTGCTGGGCGAGCGGGCGCATGCGGTGATGCTCGAGCAGGCCCGCCTGGGCCTGAGCGACGGCAGGGCTTTTGGGGGGTACGCGGGCTGGCTCAGGCTTAACTTCGCTACCGGGCGTACCCTGCTCAAGGAGGCGCTGGAGCGGATGGAGCGGCTGGTTGGCGCCTTGCGCTAGGGGGTGGGGTAGACCTATGCGGGTGGCCTTTGTCGCGTCTGAGGCTTTTCCCTTCGCCAAAGTGGGCGGTCTGGCCGACGTGGTCGGTAGTCTTCCACAGGCCCTGAAGAGGCTGGGGCTCGAGGTCACCATCTTTCTGCCCTGGTACTGGGGCATTGAGGGCTACTACGTGGGGGAGGTCTGGTTCAGCTTTGCGGGCCAACGGGAGAAGGCGGGCCTCGGCCACGTGGAGCACCGGGGAGTGCGGTATGTCCTGGTTGGGCTGGGCGATTTTGCTCGTGAACGGCCCTACGGCTACCCCGACGATTTCCGCCGCTTTGTGCGCTTTGCCCTGGCCACCGCCGAGCTGGTGCGGGGGTTTGAAATCGTCCACGCCCACGACTGGCAGGCTGCCCTCCTGCCCCTCCTGCGCAACCTGGGCTGGTTCCAGGGCCGCACCGTCTACACCATCCACAACCTGGCCTACCAAGGGGTCTGGAATTCTCACGAGTTCTACGCCTGGACGGGCCTGCCGGGTGAGACCTACTACGGGGCTGGCCTCGAGCACCACGGCTCGATCAACCTGATGAAGGCGGGGATTGTGAACGCCGATGCGGTGACCACCGTCTCGCCCCGCTATGCCTGGGAGATCACCACCCCCGAGGGGGGCGAGGGACTGGATGGGGTGCTTCGGGCCCACCAGGGGAAGCTCCGGGGCATCCTCAACGGGCTTGATACGGAATACTGGAACCCTGCCGCTGACCCCTACCTGAAGCACCCCTACGATGCGGATAATTTTGCCGGAAAGGCCCTCAACCGCAAGGAGCTGCTGGCCGAGCTGGGCCTGGAGGACCGGCCGACCCTGGGGCTGGTCTCGCGCTTCGCCTACCAGAAGGGCATTGACCTGGTGGTCGAGGCCGTGGACGGGCTGATGGACCTCGGGGTCAACCTGGCTGTGCTGGGCAGCGGGGACGCGGGCCTCGAGCGCACCTTTAGCTGGCTGGCAGAACGCCTGAAGGGGCGGCTGGCCTACGTTCAGGGCTACCACGAGGCGCTGGCCCACCGCATCTATGCCGGCTCGGATGGCTTTCTGATGCCCTCCCGCTTTGAGCCCTGTGGCCTGGCCCAGCTCATCGCCATGCGCTACGGGACCCCTCCCATCGTGCGGGCGGTGGGGGGGCTTTTGGATACGGTGCAGCATTGGGAGACGGGCTTTATGTTTGATACCCCGGATGTCGGTGGGGTTTTGCACGGGGTGCGGGAGTTCCTGAAGCACCCCGACCGCGAGAGTGTGGCGAAAAAGGCGATGAGAAAGGACTTTTCCTGGGATGGCCCGGCTCGCGCGTACCTGGCGCTCTATCGGGAGCTGGCCGGTTAGGTCTGCAGAGCGAGCCTCACCAGCCGCTCGAGCAACGCGGGGTAGGCCAGGCCTGAGGCTTGCCAGAGCCTGGGGTACATGCTGGTGGGGGTAAAACCGGGTAGGGTGTTGAGCTCGTTGAGGTAGAGCTTCCCTTCGGGGGATAGGAAGAAGTCCACCCGCGCCATACCCCGCACCCCCAGCAGGCGGTAGGCCGCCACAGCGAGGGCCTGGATCTCCTGGGCAGTCTCGGGGGGGATGGGGGCGGGCAGGTGAAGCTGGGCCCGGCCTGGGGTGTACTTGGTCTCGTAGTCGTAGAACGCCGATGCGTAGCTGACCTCGCCCACCACGCTGGTTTGGACTTCCCGGTTGCCCAGGAGGGCCACCTCGAGCTCTCGTACCCCCTCTACCCCCTGCTCCACCAAGGCCTTGCAGTCCCAGGTGAAGGCCTCGGCCAGCGCCCGGGGTAGTCCGCTGGGGTCCCAGACCTTGGATATGCCCACCGAGGAACCGGTGTTGGCTGGTTTGACAAAGTAAGGGGGAGGGAAGGGAGGAGAGGGCAAGGGGTCGCCCTTGTGGCAGGTAATCCAGGGCACCACCGGGATTCCAGCCTGCTGCAGGACCCGCTTGGTCAGGTCCTTGTCCATGCAGATTCCCGAGCTGACCACCCCAGCTCCCACATAGGGTTTGCCCAAAAGCTCCAAAAACCCCTGTAGGGTTCCATCCTCACCCCACCGCCCATGGATGAGCGGGAAGACCACGTCGTAGCGCTCCCAGGGGATGGGTGGGGGAAAGGGGTGGAGGCCCCGTTCAGCCGCGCCCTTGGTTAGGGCCTCTTGGGCCTCTTCCCCGAGCAGCCATCGCCCGTCCTTGGCCATCACCGCGAGGCCAGTGGGGTGGGGCATGGCCGCCCGTACCCCCCGGGCCGAGGAGAGGGAGACCTCATGCTCCCCCGGAGGACCCCCGGCGATGAGCAAAATGCGCAATTGACTCACGATGTGTATTGTATCAGCCCGGCGAGCCCTGGGTTACACTGGGCCTATGAGCTGGTTTGCGGTATTCCTGGCTTTGCTGGTGCTGATCGGGCTTTTTGGCCTGGTCAACTACTGGGGCTACCGGCGGGTGGAACGGGCCCAGCAGGCCTGGTTCCGCCAGGTGCTAGGGGAGGGGGTGGAGCTAGAGGATTTTTTGGCCCGGTCCCCCTACGAGTATCGGCCCCTCAAAGGCAGCAAGGCCTACGGGATTTTGGACAAGCGCACCGGCCAGGAGGTCCACCAGGCCAAGACCCCCGAAGAAGCCGAGGCCTGGATCGTGCTCCAGACCCTGGCCGAAGAGGGAAGGCTACCCGTCCGAAGCTAAGAAGGGTTGGCAACGAGGGCAGAAGTGGGTGCCCCGCCCACCCAGGGCTATCCGGGTGATCTGGCCACCGCAGCCTCGCCGGGGGCAAGGCTGGCCAGCTCGGTTGTAGGCCTTGTGCTGAAGCTGGAAGTAGCCGGGTTTTCCGTCGGGCTGGCGGTAGCTCTGATCGGAAAGGGTGGAGCCTCCAGCAGCCACGGCCTCCTCCAGCACCAGGCGGATGGCACGGTAAAGCCGCCTGACCTCGGCAGGGCCTAGGGTGTGGGCCGGTTGGGCTGGGTGGATGCGGCTTTGCCAAAGGGCCTCGTCGGCATAGATGTTGCCCAGCCCTGCCACCACCTCCTGGGCCAGCAGCACCTCCTTTATCCTTCGGCGGGTTTGCCTGAGGGCTTGCTGGAAGCCCCTTAGGGTGAAGTCCGAAGAGAGGGGTTCGGGGCCCATCCGCCCCAGCAGGCCAATCTCCCGGTACTCGCCGGTCCGCACCACCCACCATCTCCCGAAGCGGCGGGGGTCGGTGTAGTAGAGGGTCTGTCCGGAAAGGCTTAGGGTGAGGCGGGTGTGGGGGTCGGGGGTGAAGCGGAAGCCGCCGCTCATTCCCAAATGGACGACGGCCTCTCTCCCTTCCTCGAGCCCCAAAATCAGAAACTTCCCCCGCCGCGCCAGGTACTCCACCCTGCGGCCCTCAGCCCAGTGGGTCCGGCGGTAGCGGGTAGGGTCTTGGTGCAGAATGCGCAGGACCTTCTGGCCCAGCAGGAGCGGTTCTAGGATGCGGCGGGTGGTCTCCACCTCGGGGAGCTCAGGCATGGCCCCAGTTTTCCAGAAGCGGCATGGAAACTCTACTCTGCCCGCCGTTGGGCTTGGGGCCTCTCCAGGGCGCGGCGGCACTCCCGGAAGACGTACAGCGCAAGCACCGAAAAGGGAACCTCCTGTGCTAGGGCCTCCTGCACTGCGAAGTAGCGCGCGGGGTCTGCGGCCCGCACGCTGGGGGCCAGCTCCTGCCACAGCTTGAGCAGGGCTTCCCGGCTGTTGGGGGGGGCTTGCTCAAATCGGCGCAGTGGGTTGGCGGTAGGTTTCAAAGACAGCAGGACGGGTTGAGCGGCCTTCATTATGTTCTAAGATAGGGCCACCTGGTTTTTCCAATCGTGGGCTGGACTAAGCACCTACCCGGTGCCGCACCCCCAGCAGGCTGGGCAGCTCCACCTCCAAGGGGCGTTCTTCCAGGGAGAAGGCCTGGCGCATGTGGATGGGGTCGGCGGTGTTGCCCCGCTTAAGCTGACGGTACTGGTCAAGGGTGATGGGGCTGAAGGGCAGGGGCGAGATCAGCGGTACCAGCCTGTCCATGAGGGCCAGGGGGATGGAGAGGAGGGGTTTTTTGGAGCCCAGCGTGTCCCGCACCAGCAGCAGGAGTTCGCGTAGGGTATACTCCTTGGGGCCTACCAGGTTGTAGCTTCGGTATGCGGTAGAGGAACGCTCCAGCGCTTGGGCAAAGGCTGCGGCCACATCCCCCACCCAGATGGGGCGGAAGACAAAGCTCCCATCGCCAATCAGGGGGATGAAGGGCAGGGGTGCAGCCACCAAACCCCGGAGAATCTTGCCGAAAAACTCGTCCCCTTGGCCAAAGATGAGGCTTGGCCGCAGGATGGTCCAGTCGAGGCCGGAGGACTGCACCAGCTCCTCCCCTTCGGCTTTGGTCTCAAAGTAGCGAATTCCGGTGCCCCGGGAGGCCCCCAGGGCCGACATGTGCACAAAGCGGCGCAGGCCTGCCCTCTGGGCGGCCCGCAGGCTGTGGCGCACCCCCTCCACGTGAGCTTGGCGGAAGGTCTGGTCGCCCCGCTCACGGATGATGCCCACCAGGTAGATGAGGGCCTCCTGGCCCGCTGCCGCCTCGTCCAGCCCCTCCCCTCGAGCCGCATCGGCCACCACGTAGCGTACCCCGGCCACCGGTCCCTCGCCCCGGCGCGAAGCCACCGTGACCTGGTGGCCCTGGGCGATGAGGAAGCGGGCCAGGTGGCTGCCCACGTAGCCGCTGCCGCCCACCAAAAGCACCTTCATGCACTTCCCTCCTGTGGAGGCCTCTTTGGGTCAGCGGTGGTTCTCGGGGCCCGGCGGCCAAACCCCCTGAGTTTTTGGGTCTGCGGGGTTTGGGTTTCCCTTGGGGGGTCGTGCGGGGTGGGCGCCGGGCTGGCCGGCTCCCCTAGACCGCCTGCAGCATCCGGCTTTCGGCCTCCAGCTCCAGCCGCCTGCGGTCCACCAGGTAGATGCGCCGGTAGCCGGTGTCCAGGATGCCCTCGTGGCGCAGGTCGGAGAGCAGCTTGCTCACCGACTCGCGGGTAGAGGCGGTGGCGTCGGCAATCTCCTCATGGCTGGCGGTGACGTAGGCACCCCGCTCGTCCTGGCCTTTGGCCGCAGTGGAGGCCAGGTAGAGCAGGTAGCGGCAGATTCGGCTGCGAAGCTCACCCCACTGCAGGTGGGTCTCGTAGGCCTGGACCTGCACCATCTGGCTGGCCAGGTTGGCGGCCAGCGCCCGGAGCTCCTCGCTGGAGAGGGTCCTGGGGTCTACCGCGTAAGCAGCGGCCTCGGTGAGGGCCTCGGCGGTGTAGCGGTACTGCCGCTCGGAGAGGGCTTCCTCACCGAAGTAGTCTCCCGGCAGCACGTGCCGCAGGGTGAGCTGCCGTCCGTCCGGGAGGATCTCCACGATCCGCACCAAGCCCCGCTCGAGCTGGTAGATGGCCTCGGCGCGGTCGCCGGCCCGGTAGATGACCTCTTTCCTACGTACCTTCTTCATACGGCCTCCTTTGGCTTCCTGTGCTCACCAGAGTCCCTCCTGCTTGAGCGCTTGCGAAAGGGCTTCAACCAGCTTCCGAGGATCGTTGCCCAGGTACTGGGCCCCGAGGCGTTCCACCAGCCTGGGCTGGCTGGCCGCGGCCCGCCCCCCCACCACCACCAGCGGGGCCAGATGGGCCAGGGCCCCCGAGGGCAGCGCCTCTAGGGCCGCAGGCTGGGCGGCCGAGAGGACGATGGCCTTGGCCCCGGTGCGTTCGGCGAAGGAGCGCAGGTCAGAGAGGGGGGTGTTGGGCCCCAGGTAGTGCACGGTGTACCCCGCCCGTCTCAGAAAAAGAGCGGTGATCAGGCTGCCCAGCTCGTGCTGTTCGCCCGGAAGGGTGGAGACCACTACCCCAGGTCCCAGCGAGCCCCCCATCAGGTTGAAAAGCCCCTGCAGAAACCCCCGCAAGAAGGTGCTGGCGAAGTGTTCTTGGGCCGTGCTGACCCGGCCGGTGTGCCAGCCGTCCCCGATTCGCTGCAGGCAGGGAGAGATGACCTCCAGGACCACGGCCTCCAGCGGGTGCAGGCGGTAGGCCTCTGAAAGCACCCGCTCGGCGCTCTCGGCATCGGCTCGCAGCAAGGCCTCCTCCAGCTCCCGGGAAAGCTGCTCGGGCGGACGGGGGCCCTCTTGGGTCAGGCCCTCCAGGTAGCGGCGCACAGCCTGGGCTGGGGTGATTCCCTGGGCGATCCAACGTTTGATCTGCTGCAGGGCCTCGAGGTCGGTCTCGCTGTAGAGGCGGTGCCCACCGGGCGAACGCTCCGGGCGGGGAAAGCCGTAGCGGCGCTCCCACTGCCGCAACAGCGCGGCGGAGAGCCCGGTCCGCTCCTCCACTTCCGCGATGGTGTACACCCCCAGCTCCTTGCGCATAAAGGCCCTCTTGTTGAAAAACAGGGTAGCAGGTTGTATAACTTACGTCAAGGTTTTCCGGGCGTTCCGTATATGGATTGTAAAAGTTTAGGAATGGTTCCAGCATGTGTCCCTCGCCCCCTCCACCCTCCCTGGCTTCGTGGGTCAACCGCTGCCCCCTGACGGCCTGGGGGTACGAGCTCTGGCGGGCTCGAGCGCTCAGCCTGCTTTCGGGGCGGAGCTTCCCCCTAGAAGAGGAGCTCGCCCTGATGTGTCGGGCCTTGGCCCCGGTTGAGGGTGGGGTTTTCCTGGACCTAGGGGCCTCCACCGGGCTTTACGCCCGGGCCTTGCTGCGGGCGGGAGCGGCCCGGGTTTACGCCCTGGACTATGCTCCGACCATGCTCCGGATGGCGGTCCGCAAGGCCCGAAGGCACCCTGGGCTGGTACCCCTGCTGGCCTACGCCGAGGCCATACCCCTACCCGACGCCGTTTTGGATGGGGTGGCGGTAGGGGGGACCTGGAACGAGTTTTCCCATCCGGAGAGGGTCGTCCAGGAGCTGTACCGGGTGCTGCGGCCGGGAGGGCGGCTTTGGGTGATGTTCGCCCACCGCACGGAAAGCCCATTGCAGGGCCTGCTGGAGCGCGCTGGGCTGCGCTTTCCCACCCTTTGGGGGCTCCGGGCGTTGCTGGAGGGGGAGGGGTTTGGGGTGGAGGGCTGGCGCGAGGCCTCGGTGGGATTTGTGGTGGGGACAAAGGTTGCCCGTAGGGAGGGGCAACATGCTGACGATAAATCCTAGGGGATAGGGGAGGATGTGGCCATGGAACCCAACTGGCAGGCGGTATCGGGGATTATTCGTCGTCACTCGGCCACCTTCTACTACGGCAGTCTGCTCTTTCGCGGGGAGGCCCGCAAGGGGGCCTGGGCGGTCTACGCGGCCTGCCGTGTAGGTGACAACGCCGTGGACGAGTCGGAAAACCCCGCTGAAGACCTCGAGGCCTGGTGGGCTGGGGTGGAGCGGGCCTATGGGGGAGCCCCGCAGGGGAATTGGGAGGTGGCTTTGGCCTGGGCGCTGGAGCGCTGGGACATACCCAAGGAGGCCTTTGCCGATATGCGGGAGGGCTTTCGCACCGACCTCCACCCGGTGCGCATGGCCACCCTGGAGGAGCTCTACACCTACTGCTACCGCGTGGCCGGGACTGTGGGGCTGATGATCGCCCCCATCGGCGGGGCTGGTCCGGAGGGGCGCGTGGCCGCTGTTCGGCTTGGTCAGGCCATGCAGCTTACCAACTGCCTGCGCGATGTGGGGGAGGACCTGGCCTTGGGACGGGTCTATCTGCCCGCCGACTGGATGGCCCGCTACGGGGTTGGTCTGGAGGAGCTCTGCCAGGGCAGGGTGAGTCCCCGGTATGTGCGGCTTATGCGGGCGCTGGCTGCGGAGGCCCGCCGGCTTTACCGGGAGGGGCTTTCGGGCCTGAAGTACCTCAAGACCGGGCGGGCGGCGGTGGCGCTGGCGGCTTTGCAGTACCAGGGGATTTTGGACAAGCTCGAGCTCATCGGCTGGGACAACCTTTCCCGGCGGGCCACCCTCTCAGCTTACGAGAGGGTGCGGCTCCTGCCGCGGGCCCTGTGGCTCAGGGTCTGAGCCCCGGTATGATGCTGGGGTATGCCGGACCTGGATGTGGCGGTGGTGGGCGCGGGGCACAACGCCCTGGTCGCAGCGGCCTACCTAGCCCGGGCGGGCTACCGGGTGGGGGTCTTTGAACGGCGGGGGGTGCCCGGGGGGGCGGTTTCCACCCTGGATTACCAGGGTTTTCGCTTCGACCTGGGGGGCAGCGCCCACATCCTGATCCGCCTTACCCCGATTCCCGAGGAGCTCGAGCTGGGTCGGTATGGGCTCGAGTATATCGAGCTTGACCCCCTCTTCCACTGCTCCGATGGCCAGGAAAGCTGGTTTATCTGGCGCAGTGTGGAGCAGACCGTTGCCGAGCTGGAGGCCCGCTACCCCGGGCAGGGCGAGGCCTACTCGCGCTTCGTGAGGGACTGGCTCCCCTTTGCCCAGGCGGTGAAGGAGGCCTTCATGGCTTCGCCGAGCCCCCTCAACCTGGGGCGCAAGCTGCTGCTGGGGGCGGGGTTTGGTCGGGAGTGGCGGCGGCGGCTGCCTTGGATTTTGCGGCCCTACGGGGAGTTGGCGCGGGCCTACTTCAGCGAGGAGCGGGTGCGGGCGCCTTTGGTCTGGATGGCCGCCCAGTCGGGCCCGCCGCCCACCGAGCCGCTCTCCGGGCCTTTTCTCCTCTGGCACCCCCTTTACCACCTGAGCGGGGTGGCCCGGCCTCGGGGGGGGTCAGGGGGGCTGTCGCAGGCCCTGGTGCGGGCCATAGAGGCCCATGGGGGGCGGATATACCTGGAGAGCCCGGTGCGCGCGGTGTTGCTTGAGGGGAGTAGGGCTGTGGGGCTGCGGCTGGGGGATGGCCAGACCGTTTCCGCGCGGGCGGTGCTGGCTGGGGCCCATATCCAGAAAACCCTCGAGCTGCTGCCCCCTGAGCGGGTGCCGGAGGAGGCTCGGGGTTTGCGGGTGGGCAACGGCTTTGGCATGGTGTTGCGGCTGGGCCTTTCCCAGAAGCTGCGCTACCGGACCTGCCCAGAGGACAAGGCGAGGGTGGGGCTGGGCCTTTTGATTACGGGCGAACCGCAGCTGGACCGGGCCTATGGCGACTACCTGGCCGGGGAACCTACCCGCGACCCTCCCCTGGTGGCCATGAGCTTCAGCGCGGTGGACGATACCCTGGCCCCCGCCGGAGGTGAGACGCTTTGGCTCTGGGCCCAGTACTACCCCTACCGCCTGGCCCGGGGGAGCTGGGAGGAGCGGGCGGGGGAGGCTCGGGAGGCCATCCTGCGGAGCTTTGAGCGCCACGACCCGGAGGTGCGCCACAAGATTGTGGCTGAGCTGGTGCAGACCCCGCTTTGGCTCGAGCGGGAGTTCGCCATGCCCAGCGCCAACGTGATGCACCTGGAGATGGGCCCCGACCAGATGTTCATGCTTCGCCCGTGGCTGGGGGCCTCCGGCTACCGCTTCCCGGGCGTCAGGGGGCTTTACCTCACCGGGGCCAGCACCCACCCGGGCGGGGGAATCATGGGGGCCAGTGGCCGGAACGCGGCCCGGGTGCTCTTGACCGACCTGAGCCGGCGGCGGCTTTGACCCTTGTGTGCAGGCCTGGGAAGCTGCCATTGGCTTCGGACGGACCTTAGGGCCCGCTGGTCAAAGCGCACAGCCAGCCCGGACCGCTTCTGATACCCTCAGAAGGGCGCAGCCAGGCTGCGAGAGGGTGGAGGTTTGTTGGAAGCCAGGGATAAATCCGCTCGGCAAACCGGTTTTGAGCCCCGGGAAGACGCTCAAAACCCCGGGCTCCTCGCCGCTTTGGGGGAAGCGGCCCGCGCTCTCCTGGAGAACCAGGAATCTACCGGGGCCCTTAGGGCCGCCCTGAGGGCGCTGGCCCGGGGTCTGGGGGTGCCCTGGGCCTATGCCCGGGGGCCGGCCCTCCTCGGGCCGGTCTGGGTATCGCTGGAGGGGGACCTTCCCCCAGACCTGGGCGGTTTGGTGGAAAACCTCTCCTCCCCTCTGGCGCTGGAGCAGGGTCCGGATGGTCTGGGGGGCTTGCTGGTCCTGCCGCTGGCCGGAGGGGGCCTGCTGGCCTTTGCGGACCGGCGGCCTCGGCGCTGGAGCTCGGAGGAACAGGGCTACATAAGGACAGCGGGGGCGCTGCTTTGGGGGTTCATGAGAGCAGAGGAGCTCCGGCAGTACCTCGAGCTCCTCTTCAGACTGGGCCAGGGTCTTTCGGCGGAGCTGGATGGACCTGGGGTTTTCCGCTACTGCGTGGAGGTTGTTGCGGAAACCTTCGGCTACAACCTGGTCTCCATATACCTGAGGGAAGGCGACGAGCTGGTTCTGCAGCACCAGGTGGGCTATACCCAGTGGCTCGAGCGGCTGCCCATCGGAAACGGGGTGATGGCCCGCTGCGTGCGCTCAGGGCGGCCGGTGTTGGTGGAGGACGCTGCGCAGGACCCGGATTTCATTTACCCCATGCCGGGTATTCTCTCCGATGTGGCGGTTCCCCTCAAAGTAGATGGGGAGGCCGTAGGGGTGCTCAACGTGGAGAGCACCACCCGCAGGCTGGGCCCCGGTGACCTGGAGCTCCTGAAGCTGGTGGGCCGGGCTTTGAGTCTGTTCCTCGAGCGGGACCTGGCGCTGCGCCGTCTGGTCTCCACCCAGGCCGAAAACACCTGGCTTTCCCAGGAGACCCGTGCCCAGGCCCGCCGTTTGGGGCTCTTGTACGCCCTCTCGCGCCGGCTGCTTTCGGTGCAGGGCGCGGACGAGGCCACCCGGCTTTTCGTGGAGGAGCTTCACAGCAGCTTTGGCTACGGCCTGGTGGCGGTCTACTACCAAGAGGGCAGGGTCCTGGTGGCCCGCCACCACCGGGGCTACTACCTGAACCACCCCCGCATCCCGCTGGGCCAGGGGGTGACCAGCCGATGCTACCTTTCAGGGCATTCCATCTTGCTGCAAAACCCCACCCAGGACCCCGACTTCCTGGTGGTGAACGAGCGGGTCTGCTCGGCGCTGTTCGTTCCCCTTCGCGTGAGGGGAGAGGTGGTGGGTACGGTGAATGTGGAGGAGGAGAAGCGGCCTTTAGACAGGGCCGACCTGGAGCTGGTAGAGGCCGCCGCCGCCCTGTTGCAGGCCACCTTAGAGCGCCTTCAGACCCTAAACTCCCTGGCCCAGAGCGAGCAGCGCTTCCGCACCCTGGTTGAGCACCTGCCCCTGGGGCTCCTGCTCTTTGACCCGGGCTCCTTGGAGATACACTACGCCAACCCCAAGATGCACGAGCTTTTGGGGGTAAAGGACCTTCGGGGGGTGTCCA
The DNA here is from genome assembly GCF_025060375.1 of Meiothermus sp. Taxonomy (GTDB): domain Bacteria; phylum Deinococcota; class Deinococci; order Deinococcales; family Thermaceae; genus Meiothermus. The sequence continues at coordinate 19,430 of NZ_JANXCG010000054.1, forward strand.
TGGCCCAGCTTTGGACCGGCGAGAACACCCACCGCGCCTTGGCCCGGGTGGAGCGGCTGCGCCGGGGAGAACCGGAGCTTCCCTGGGTGGAGCAGCCCCTGCACAGGGCGGGCGGGGGCTTGCTGGAGGCCGAGACCACCGGCCTCGCCCTGCCCCAGGAGGGCCTGATTCTCAGCATTGTGCGGGATATCTCTGAGCGGAAGGCTGCGGAACGGCGCATGGAGTTCCTGGCTTTCCACGACCCGCTCACCGGCCTGCTCAACCGGGCGGGGTTGGTGCGCCAGGCCGAGGCCCTGCTGCGGCCTGGGGGGGCGGCCACGCTCCTGTACATAGACCTGAACGAGACCAAGATGATCAACGATGCCTACGGCCATCTGGCTGGCGACGAGCTCATACGGCAGGTGGCCGAGAGGCTGCAGAGGTTGCCGCTCGCGCTGGTGGCCCGGGTGGGCGGGGACGAGTTTGTCCTCCTGCTGGAGGGCCAGCCACCCGTGGAGGAGCTGGGTCGGATGCTCCGGGTGGTTCTGGAGGCTCCTATCTGGGTGGCCGACCGGGAGTTGCACGTTACCCTGAGCGCGGGTGCGGCCCGCTACCCCGAGCACGGCACAGACCTGTCAGAGCTGATGCGGGCCGCGGATGTGGCCATGTACCAGGCCAAGCGCAGCGGCCGCCTCTGGTTGGGGTACACCCCTGAGCTGGACCAGGGCCTCAGGTCGCGCCTGGAGGCCCTGCAGAGGCTCAGGGGGGCCCTGAAGAAAAGGCAGATTCGGCCCTACTTTCAGCCCATCGTGGACCTGAGGAGCGGCCGCCCCTGGGGCCTGGAGGCGCTGGCCCGCTGGGTAGGGGAGGGACTGCTGCCAGAGCTTTTCATCCCGCTGGCCGAGGAGTCCGGGCTGATTCACCGGCTCGACCGGCTGGTCCTGTACCAGGCGGTTCGCCTCACCGCCTCACGGGAGGAGCAGCTGAGCCTGAACCTCTCGCCCCGCAGCTTGCTGGAAGATAGCCTGCTCCGCTGGTTGGAGCGGGTACTGGCCAAGTGGGGGTTTCCCGTCCGCCGGTTGTGGCTCGAGGTCACCGAAAACGTCCTGATGGACAGCCCCCTGCGGGAGCGGCTTGGGGCCCTCAAGGAGATGGGCCTGAACGTCGCCCTGGACGACTTCGGAAGCGGCTACTCCTCGCTGTCCTACCTGAGCGAGCTGCCCATTGACCTCATCAAAATCGACCGCCGCTTTACCGCGGGCATTGGGAGGAGCTCAAGGAGCGAGGCGGTTTTGCGCAGCGTGGTAGCCCTGGCTCAAAACCTGGGGCTGCTCTGCTTGGCGGAGGGTGTTGAGCTCCCAGAGCAGAGGGAGTGGCTCCAGGAGGCGGGCTGCACCCTGGGCCAGGGGTACCTGTTCGGCCCGCCCCAGGCTTTGGAGGGGTGAGCCTTTCAGAAACTGAGCACCGCTTCAATGACCGCTTCCACTTGAGCCTCCTCTAAAAAGGGGTGCATGGGTAAGCTCAGCACCTCCCGGGCCGCGGCTTCGGCGACGGGAAGGCTGCCCTCCTTGGCCAGGTGCCGGTAGGCTGGCTGCAGGTGAGCGGGGAGGGGGTAGTGCACGCTACTGCCGATGCCCCGGGCCCGCAGATGCTCCGCCAGCCGGTCCCGCTCGGGGTGGCGCACGGTGTACTGGTGGTAGACGTGGTGGGCGTAGGGCATCTCGCAGGGGGTGAGGAGGTGGTGTTTCAGGGCCTCGGTGTAGCGGTTTGCGATGGCCCGGCGGCGGGCGTTCCAGCCCTCTAGGTAGGGTAGCTTGACCCGCAGGATGGCGGCTTGAAGGGCGTCGAGCCTCGAGGTGTACCCCAGGGCCCGCACGTGCTGGTAGCGCAGCTTGGAGCCGTGGGCAGTGAGCAGCCGGGCTTCCTCAGCCAGGTTGGGGTCGTTGGTGGCGATGAAGCCTCCGTCGCCGTAGGCCCCCAGGTTCTTGCTGGGGTAGAGGCTGAAGGCCCCGGCCCGGCCCAGGGTGCCGGCCATTCGGGCCTGGCCCTCTTCCAGGTAGCGGGCCCCAACGGCCTGGGCGGCGTCCTCCAGGACCAAAAGCCCGTGCTTTTGGGCAAAGGCCAGAATCTCTCCCATGGGGGCTACCTGCCCGTAGAGGTGCACCGGCAGGATGGCCTTGGTTCGGGGTGAGAGGGCTTCCTCTAGAAGGGCGGGGTTCAGGTTGTACGTCTGGGGCTCAATATCCACCAGCACCGGCCGGGCCCCCACGTGCAGGATGGCCTCGAGGGTGGCGATGAAGGTGAAGGGGGTGGTGATGACCTCGTCCCCGGGCCCTACCCCTGCGGCCCGCAGGGCCAGGATGAGGGCGTCGGTTCCGGAAGCGCAGCTCACCACCTGGGTTACCCCCAGGTAGGCCGCCAGCTCGCCCTCCAGCGCGGCCACCTCGGGGCCACCCACGAAGCCTCCGGAGAGGAGGACCCGCTCTATGGCCGCATCGATCTCGTCTTTGAGTTCTTGATATTCGCGCTTTAGGTCAAGGATGGGTACCATTCAGTGCACCTCTAGGTTGCTGAGCGCTGTGTTGAGGGGCAGCTACCGGTAAACTCCCCGCCCCAGCCAGAGCCCCACCCCTGCCCCCAGCAGGTTGGCCCCCCAGGCCGCCAGGGCCGGGTGGAGGGGCCCGGTCAGGGCCACCACCTTGCCGACGCTGAAGGCCACGTAGTAGGCGATGGTGAGAACCAGGGCCAGGGCCAGGGCGGTGCCGGGGCTGCTGGCCCGGTGCACGGCTACCGGCAGCGCCAACACCAGCACCAGCAGGTTGGCCAGGGCCAGGGCCACTCCGGCGTGCCACTGGGCCAGGGCCTCGCGCCGCTCGGCTGGAGGGGTGGTGGGGTCCTGCAGCTTGCGCCACCAGCTCGAGAGAGCCACTGGCGTCTCAAAGCCGCCGCCCGCGTACTGGGCCTCCAGGTCCTCGCGGCTTTGGGATAGGCGTACGGTAAGCTCGGCTCCTGGGGCCCCGATGTTCTGGGCCCGGAAGACCTCACGCAGGTAGGCCTCAGCCTCGGGCAGGGTGGTGAAGTCGGGGATGGGCAGGCGGGCGAAGTCCAGGGTGAAGACCCGGTAGTCGCGGAAGACCAGGCTCTGGCCGGTGAGGCGGGCGCTTTGGGCCAGGATAACGGTCTGGGTCTGGCCCTGCCAACGCTCCAGCCGAACCTGCTGCAGTTCGTCCTTCTCTGGGTCGAAGCCCTCGAAGCGAAGCACGTACGCTCCCACCGCCAGTTCCCGCCCGACCAGGCGGAATTGCGCGGTGCGCTCGGGAACTAGCTCATTCCAGTAGACCAGGATGGTGGCCCGGTTGGCCCAGGGCACCACCCATTCCGAAAGGGCCAGCGAGGCCCCGCTCAGGGCCAGCCCCCCCAGGAGAAAGACCCGGGCCGCCCGCAGGAGCGGGACACCTCCGGCCTGCATCACCATAAGCTCGTTTTCTCTGGCCAACCGACCAAAGGCCAGCATAACCGAGAGCAGCGCGGCGATCGGCAGAGCCTGGACTGTAGCGTAGGGCACCTGTAGGGCCAGCCACTTGAGGACACCCAGGGCTTCGGCGGTGCCCAGCCACTGGGCCCGGGGCAGCAGGTTGCTCAGGAGGCCGAAGCCCACATAGAGCAGCAACCCAAACAGGAAGACGGGAAAGGCTTCGCGCAGGATGTAGCGGTCGAGGAGGGTCATCGGATTTCCAAACCTAGGGTGAACTTTCCGCTCGAGACCTCGTCGGGGTGCTGGGCGATGCGGACCTCCTGGTAGCCTAGCCGCCAGACGAAGCAGCAGTCAGCGTAGCGCAATTCGAGGCCGAAGCGGCTCACGCCTTGCCGCAGGAAATCATACCCAAGAAGGGGGCTCAGGCTCAGCTCGTGGGTGCAGGTGAGGGGGGATGGGGTAAACCCCAGGACCAGCTCCCGCCGCTCCCAGTCGCTTCGGCCGTTGCTGGTGGTCTTTCCCACGCACTCAACACAGAAGTTGTAGCGCATCCACAGCTCGCCGTAGTCCTGCTGGTAGCCAAGCCGCAGACTGCCCTGGGTTTGGGCTTTGAGGAAGTCGCGCTCGGCTTGGAGCTCGAGCCCGGGGAACTCCAGCCTGCCGAAGAGCCGGTGGACAGCCCCGCGCCGCTCGAGCCAGAAGCGGCCCAGGCCCAACTCGGCGCTCCAGCTGTAGCCTAGGTGCAGGGTGAATGCCCCTTCGTAGCGCCCCTCCACCTGCCCTCCGTAGGCCAGGTACCTGGGGGCCTGGTCGTACAGGGTGAAGACCCCGAAGGGTTCTAGGCTCAGGCGGAAAGGGCCCTCCTTCAAGCCTAGGGTGTAGCGCAGCTCGGTCCCTGCGGCCAGGCCCTGCACCTGGGTGGCGGGGGTGCCGTCCTGCCAGTCTTGGGCTACCCAGCCGAAGGGGGTAAAGGCCAGGCCCCCCCAGCTGTAACCCTGCCGCAGCCCAAAGGCATAGCGGCCTGCTGCGCTGTCGTGCACAAAGAATAGAGGGCCGTCCACCACCTCCCCCAGGCTGGTGAAGCCGCTGGCCTTGACGTCAAGCTGGAGGCTGGCTCGACGTTGCTTTTCCCGTGCGGATAGGCCCAGGCGCAGCACCGGGTCGGGGCTGCCTAGGCGTAGGGCCAGCAGGGTGAGCCGGCTAGAGAACCGCCGGGGGCCGGGGAGGGGGAACCCGTTCAGCCCCAGGTTGAGCCCCTGGTCAAAGTCGAAGCGGAAGGGCGCGGATAGGGCCTCCCCGGCCTCGGTAAGGCCCAGGCTCTCCCCCAGGGACTGGCTGGGGTTGATGGTGAGCGCCTCAAAGCGGGCTAGGCCAAGGCGGTAGACCTCGAGCCGGCTTTCCTCCAGCACCGCCTCGCCGGTCTGGGTGTTGAACACCAGGCTTTGGGAGAGCAGCCGCAGGTCTTCCCCGCAGCGGCAGGTGGTGGCCCGCACCCCCGAGGCCCGCAGGGTCTGGCCCCTAACCCAGGCCTCCTCTGCCCAGAAGCGGTAGCGGGGGGTTTCCACCTCTACATCCTGCGCGGTGAGTTCCCCGCTAGCCTGGTCGTAGCGCAGGCTGGGGGCCCGCAGGGTCAGGCCCCGGGTCTCCAGGCAAGCCCCGTCGGTGAAGAGGGCCACCTCGCCGTCAAACTCGAGGTTTCCCCCGCCCGCTAAGCCCTCTGCGGTTTCAAGGGTATAGGGCTGCTCGCGGCAGGGAACAGCCCAGCCCAGGCCGAACAAGGGTATTGCGAGGGGCATGAGGGCCCACAGATTTCTCTTTTTGAGCCTCCACACGCCCTACAGTCTATCGGCATAGGGGCGCAGCCGGTTCAGGATTTCCACGGGAACCCGCGTACTGGCCCGCACCCGGCCCTCGGCGAAGCTCAGCAACAGCGTGCTGTCGGGCCGGTTACCGCGCAGGGTGGTGGCCCCGTCGCGGAAGCTGAAGTTGCCCAGCACCAGGGCCAGGTTTTGGGAGGTGTCCACGACCACGACGCTGGCCTCTAGGTAGGGCTCGCTCGAGCGCACCTCCCCCTTGAGCACCAGCACATCCTCCTTCAGAAGAAGCCCCTGCTGGGCGCTCAGACCCCGGATTTCCTTGGAGCTGAAGCGCACCCCGTTTAGCCGCAGGGTATCGGGTTTTTGCAGGTACTCTAGGCTCGAGGCGCTGAAGTCGCCCTCCCTTGACCTCAGGGTAGCCCCCTGGGCCCTAATGAACTCCCCTTCCTTGTACTGGATGTAGCGGGCCTCCAGCACCAGGCCACTCCTGTTGTCGGTGATGGTGCCACCGCTGGGCAGGGTGTAGACCCCGGTGCTCACGTCCAGCTCGGAGCTGCCCCGGGGCCTTACCTCAAAGCCCGCGAACCTCGAGGCCAGACCAAAGAGCGCTAGGGGAACCAGCAGGAGCAACGCACGTCGCATGGGACCATGCTAGGGGCCCTTGGCATGAACGGCATGAGGGATGGCTCAACACAGGTCCACCGGTCAGGGCTAGCATGAGGGGTGAGGCCAAAGAGGGTGGAAGGGGCGCTCCCTGCGGCGTGGGGCATCGAGCCCCCTGGAAGACCACCCACTTCACGCTCCGGCCCACCGTTTGGGCGGTGCGGGTTGGGCCATGCCCTCGCGAGCCCCGCTCTCGGAGGGCGTCTTGGAGCTTTTGGGCGCTTGCGGGAGGTTCACCGGGCCATCTCCTCCAGAACCCCACACAAAAGGGCAGTGCGGAGGGGAATTTGGGGAATGTGGACGTTCTCCGTGGGCTGGTGTGCGGCCTCGCCAAAGAGGCCCAGCCCGTCCAGGGTGGGAATCCCCAGGGCGGCGGTGAAGTTGCCGTCGGAGCCCCCACCCACCCGGCCGGGGCCCAGGTGGAGCCCTAGCGCCTCCCCGATTCGGCGGGCCATCTCAAAGAGGCTCATGGATGCCTCGGTGGGCTCCATTGGGGGGCGGTTGAGCCCTCCTTCCAGGCGCAAGGAGGCCCCAGGCAGGGCCGGCCTCAGCGCCCTGAGTGCTGCCTCCACTCGCTCGGCCTCAGCCCTGGTCCAGACCCTCAGGTCAACCTCCACCCAGGCCTCTGCGGCCACCACGTTGGAGGCGGTACCGCCTCGCACCACGTTGGGGCCTAGGGTGGTGCCCCTCTCCGGGTCCTCAAGGGCCACGACCCGCGGAATCTGGTGGGCCAGCTCCACAATGGCGTTGATGCCCTTCTCCGGCTCCACCCCCTGGTGGGCAGCCTTGCCCTGGGCGGTGAGCCGGTACTGGCCTACCCCCTTGCGGGCCACCTTCAGGTCGCCGTTGCCTGTGGGAGGCTCTAGCACCAGCACCGCATCGCTGCGCAAGGCGGCCTCCTCAATGGCTGCCCTGGAGGCGTGGGAGCCTACCTCCTCGTCTGGCGTGAAGAGGAGCTCGAGCTGCGGCCAACCCAAGCCGAGCTCCCGACTGGCCCGCAGGGCCCACAGGAGCTGCACGATACCCCCTTTCATATCGTAGACGCCCGGCCCGTAGGCCCGCTCCCCTTCTACCCTCCAAAGGGGCTGGAAGCTGCCGATGGGGTGGACCGTGTCGTAATGGCAGAGCACCAGCACCCGCTTTCCCCTGCCGGCCACCTCTACCCGCAGCAGGGGGCCGTTGGGAGTTTGGGTCTGCGTTACAGCCCCAAAGGGGCGGAACTGCTGGTCAATCCAGTGGGCGACCTCCTCTAGGCCCGCTTGGTGGTGGGAGGGGGATTCACGGACGACGATGGCCTCCAAGTCGGCTAGAATTGCCGAAAGCCGGCTTTGCAAGTAGTCCAGGGGTCTCACGGGCCTATCCTAACGCTAAGGGTCCGGCTCGAGCAGGGGGTGAACCTGTGGGTTGGAGGAGACAGGCCTCGTCCGGAAAGGGCGGGGTTTCCCGTGGGGTAGTATGAACACCATGACGCCGCACATTTCTGCTCCCAAGGAGGCCGTTGCTGAAACTGTGCTGCTGCCGGGAGACCCCCTTCGGGCCAAGCACATTGCCGAGAACTTCCTGGAAAACCCCGTGCTCTACAACCAGGTGCGGGGTATGCTCGGTTACACCGGTACCTACCGAGGCCGCCGGGTAAGCGTCCAGGGCACCGGCATGGGCATTCCTTCGGCCAACATCTACATTCACGAACTCATTCGGTTCTACGGCTGCAAAACCCTCATCCGGGTGGGCACCGCTGGAGCCATCCAGCCCCACCTGCGCCTGCGGGACCTGGTCATCGCCCAGGCGGCCTGCACCGACTCTTCCCTCAACAACCTGCGCTTTGGCGGGCAGAACTACGCCCCTATAGCCAGCTTTTCCCTACTGCATCGGGCTTTTGAGGAGGCCCAGCGCCGGGGGATGCCGGTGTACGTGGGCAACGTCCTCTCCACCGACACCTTTTACCCCGAAGACCCCGAGGCCTACCGGCTTTGGGCCCAGTACGGCGTGCTGGCGGTGGAGATGGAGGCCGCCGGGCTTTACACCCTGTCGGCCCGCTTTGGCGTGGAAGCCCTCTGCATCCTGACCGTGAGCGACCACCTGACCACTGGGGAGCGCTCAACCCCCCAGGAGCGCCAGGAAACCTTCAACCAGATGGTTGAACTGGCCCTGGAGACGGCGGTGGCCTCTCCGGGCTGACTCAGCGCACCTGGGGGAAACCCAGGTCCACCCTAGAGGTGCTGGGATCGGGCCAGCGGCTGGTAACCACCTTGGCCCGGGTGTAAAACTGCACCCCTTCGGGGCCGTACATGTGCAGGTCGCCAAAGAGGCTGGCCTTCCAACCGCCGAAGCTGTAGTAAGCCACAGGCACCGGGATGGGCACGTTGATCCCCACCATGCCCGCCTCCACGTCAAACTGGAACTGCCGGGCCGCCCCGCCGTCGCGGGTGAAGATAGCGGTGCCGTTGCCGTAGGGGTGCTCGTTGATGAGCCGAACCGCCTCCTCGTAGGTCTTGACCCTTACCACCGAGAGCACCGGGCCGAAGATTTCCTCGTCGTAGCACCTCATGCCGGGCTTCACATGGTCCAGCAGGCTTACCCCCAGGAAGAAGCCCTCCCGCTTGGTAATGGGGTCCTGACGGCCGTCCACCACCACCGTGGCCCCTTCTTTTGGGGCGTTTTCGATGTAGGAGGCCACCTTGTCGCGGTGCTCCCGGGTGACCAGGGGGCCCATCTCCACCCCTTCTTCCAGGCCCGGTCCCACCTTAATCTTGGGCAGGCGCTCCTTGATGGCGGCGATGAGGGCCTCAGCGGTGTTGTCGCCCACCGCCACCACCACCGAGATGGCCATGCAGCGCTCCCCTGCAGAGCCATAAGCGGCGCTGACCGCAGCGTCGGCGGCCATTCCGATGTCGGCGTCGGGCAGCACCACCATGTGGTTCTTGGCTCCGCCCAGCGCCTGGACCCGTTTGCCGTTTTTGGTTCCGGTCTCGTAGATGTACTTGGCGGTGGGGGTGGAGCCCACAAAGCTGATGGCCTTGATGTCGGGATGCTCCAGCAGCCGGTCCACAGCCACCTTATCGCCTTGCACCACGTTGAAAACCCCGTCGGGAAGCCCTGCTTCTTTGAGCAACTCGGCTAAGAAGAGGCTGGGAGAGGGGTCTTTTTCCGAGGGCTTGAGGACAAAGGTGTTACCGCAAGCGATGGCGTTGGCGAACATCCACATCGGTACCATGGCCGGGAAGTTGAAGGGGGTAATTCCGGCCACCACGCCCAAGGGCTGGCGAATCTGGTAGACGTCCACCCCCCGGCTTACCTGCTCGGAGAAGCTGCCCTTGAGGAGGTGGGGGATTCCAGCGGCGAACTCCACGTTCTCCAACCCCCGGGCGACCTCCCCCAGGGCGTCGGCCAAGGTCTTGCCGTGCTCGAGCACGATCAGCTCGGCCAGGCGGCGGCGGTTTTGGTCCAGAAGTTCCCGGAACCTGAACATGATTTCGGCCCGCCGCGAGAGCGGGGTCTGCCGCCAGCTTTTGAAGGCCTCTTTGGCCACCGCCACCGCCTGGTCCACCTCTTCCACCGAGGCAAAGTCCACCACTGCCTGTTGCTCGCCGGTGGCCGGGTTCCAGACCGGTCCACTGCGCCCCGACCGGCCCTCCACCACCCGGCCGCCAATCCAGTGGGAGACGCGCTTTAGGGTTACCTGGGGTTCCTTGACCATACCTGCCTCCTTTGGGCTTTGCATTGGGTAGACGCTGGTGCCCAGACAGACTCATGGTAGGCGCAGGTGTCTGGCGGTGCAATGGACAGGGTGTCCAAAGAGCGGCTCACATTTTTTCTGGCCACCTTCCCATTAGTCTGGCCGCCATGAGCGAGCTGTATGCCCTCTACCAGCGCCGTGCCAGCGTGCGGAAGTTCAAGCCCGAACCCTTGCGGGAGGGCGATCTGGAGAAGATCCTCTTCGCCGCCCAGCGCGCCCCTACCGACGCCACCGCGCAGATGTACAGCCTGCTTCGGGTCAGCGACCCCCTGCTCCGGCGCCAGATATCCAGCCACTCCGGGCGGAACCCCCACATAGAAACCTGCGCGGAGTTCTTCCTGATTCTGGCCGATGTCCACCGCCTGCAGAGGCTGCTCGAGCATCGCGGGGAAACCCTTGGCCGCTGGCCCCGGACCGCCCTGCACTTCGCCATTGTGGACGCGGTGCTGGCTGGCAGCGCTCTGGCTACCATGGCCGAGGGGCTGGGTTATGGCATCGTTTGGATTGGGGGAGTTCTAAACGGAATTCGGGAAATTTCGCGTCTGTGTGGGCTGCCGCGGGGGGTGGTTCCGGTGGCGGGGCTTTGCGTGGGGGTGCCCGACGAAGCACCTCCGCCCCGGCCGCGGTTGCCCCGGAGCATGGTGGTGCACGAGAACCGCTACCGGACCTACGAGCCCGAGGAGCTCGAGCAGGCCTACGCCCAGATGGCCCCCATCGCTCAGGGAGGGGACTGGCATCGGCTGCTCAGCCGCTACTTCGCCAAGGGCGGCGCTATGGAGGCCCGCGAGCCGGCCTACCGGGTCTTCACCGCCCAGCAGGGTTTCGAGCCCGACCTGCCGGCGGAGCTGTTGGGGCAGTTGCAGGAGCGGGGGCTGGAGGCAGGCAGCCTGGGAGAGCTGATTGAGCAGGCCCATGCCCACGGGTTTCGCAGCCTCCAGTTCCACAGTCGGGGCCACGTCTGGGTAGAGAAGGAACTCGCCGCCCACCGCGGCGAGGGGCCTCCGGGGGAGGCCCTGAGCCAGGCCCTGTTGCAGGCCCTAGGGGAGGACTAGGTCGTCCGGCGGGATGGGTTGAGCAGCTGGAAGAGTCTGGATAGGCGGCTTTCGGGATAGTAGGTTTCGCGGTAGAGAACGGTGGCCTCCAGCCAGGCCTGGGCCAGGGGTTGGGCGGTGGGCCGCAGGTAGGGAATTTTCCTCCGAAGCTCCTGCTCCAGGGCGTAAAGCCCTACCGGTCCTTTGCGGTTGTCCAGCTCGGTTAGAGCGTTCAGGACCTCGCTGGGGCGAACCTTGCCCCGCCCAATGCTCTGCCAGATTCTTTCTTCACAACTCATAAAACACCTCTCTTTTCTGATTATAACAGAAAAAGTCTGCATAACGCAACACTGAGTCCGGGAGATTACGCCTTGACCATAGGGGGCTTTTATGCTAGCGTCAGAACCATGACCCTAGCCGAACGTTTGCGCGAGCTGCGCACCCAAAGGGGCTGGCGCTTGAAGGATTTATCTGAGAAAAGCGGGCTTTCCGTGCCCTACCTCTCCGACCTCGAGCGGGGCCGCACCAACCCCTCTTTGGACACCCTGCAAACCCTGGCCACCTCCTACGGGCTCAGCGTCAACGACCTCTTGGCCCCGGTGGACTTCTACGGTGAGCGCACCCCTGCTTCACTTCCTAAAGGGCTGGCTGAGCTGGTTGCCGACCCGCAGCTGGGGGCGGAGATCACCCCAGAGTGGCAGCAGACCCTCTCACGCATTGAGTTGCGGGGTAAGCGCCCGGAGTCCAAGCGCGATTGGTACGAGATATACCTGCACCTCAAGCGGGTCTTGGAGGGCTGAGGCCCCCTGTCCAGCCGCATGGAGCGTCCGATTCTGACCCGGGAGTGGGGCTTTCTGGTGGCGGGCTACGTGGTGCACACCTCCCACAGCGCCGAGACCGACCCCAGCAGGGCCCGCCTCCCTGAGCTCTGGGCCCGGGTGGAGGGGGGGGTGCTCGAGCGGGCTCTGCCTAGGCGGATGGCGGGGGGCAAGCCCTTTGTGGTCTACCACAGCTACGATGCAGACCAGGACCGCTGTGCAATGCTGGTGGGTTATCAGGTGCGTGGGCTGGAGGACGTGCCCGATGGGATTGCTGCGCTCAACGTTCCTCCGGGGCGCTACCTGATGTTCACTGCCCAGGGGCCCCAGCCCCAGTCGGCGCGCCGGGCTTGGGGGGAGATTCAGGCCTATTTCCGCCAGCCCCGGGCACCACGACGGGCGTACAGCTTTGACTTTGAGGTCTACGAGCACCCTCTGCGGGCCTCAATTTTCGTGGCGATTCGCTAGAAGACCGGTGAACCTGCGGCAACGTGTGCTGGAACTGGCCCGGACCTACCGCCGGGCGCAGGCCCCCCTCACCCCAGCGCGGCTGGTGGATGGGGTAGGGGTCCGCCTTGCCTATGGCCGGCTACCGGAGGGGCGTTTTGGCGCTTGGATGCCCGAGCAAAACCTCATTCTGCTGGACCCCCAGGCCCCACCGCGGCGGCAGCGCTTCACCCTGGCCCACGAGGTCATGCACCTTCTCATCCAGCAGGACCACGACCTCCTCTCCGAGCTGCACGAGGCTTATGCAGGGGGCGAGCTGGAACGGGAGTTGGAGGCCCTTTGCAACCTGGGGGCGGCCGAGATGCTCCTCCCGGGCGAGGTGGTTGATGCGGCCATCGCCCGAAGGGGGCAGAGCCCAAGGCTGGTTTTGGAGCTAGCCGAGCAGCACAAGGTTTCGGAGGAGGTGGCCATCATCGCCATGGCCGAACGAGGGCCGGTTCCGTCCCTTGTGCTGGTAGCAGGAGGACGGCCCCTTCGGGTCTACTTCAGCGCCCGGCACCCCCGCATCCCGGATCGGCTGCCCCGGGGGCTGGGCTTTCGCCGCGATGACCCTTTGGTGGTGGCCGTGGAAACCGGTCTTCCCCAAAAGGCCGCGTCCCGCCTACCCAACCATTCCCAACCCTACTGGCTCGAGGCTTATCCTAAAGGGGGGCGGGTTTACGGGGTCTACAAGGCCCAGCTGGGCGGAGGCGGCTTATGAAGTACCCTATTCCCACCGTGGGTGCCCTGGCGCGAGGGCCCCAAGGCCGCGTGCTGCTCGTGAGGACGGGGAAGTGGGGCGGGCTTTGGGGGGTGCCGGGGGGTAAGGTGAACTGGGGGGAGTCGCTGGAGGAGGCTTTGAGACGGGAGTTTTTGGAGGAAGTGGGGCTCGAGCCTACCCGGCTCCGCTTCGCCCTTTTGCAAGAGGGGGTTTTTGACCCGGAGTTTTACCAGCCCCAGCACTTTCTGTTCGTCAACTACTTCGCCGAAGTGGCGAGTGAAGCTGTTCGGCCAGGTGAGGAGATTTTGGAATGGGCTTGGTTGGAGCCGGAGGCGGCTTTGGGCTGTCCCCTCAACCGGATTACCCGCAGCCTGCTCGAGGTCTACCTGCGGGAGGAGGGATGAGGCGGGTAGCCCTGGTGACCGGCTCTGCTAGGGGCATCGGGCGGGCTATTCTGCTGGCCCTGGCCGGGGCTGGCTTTGACGTGGCGGTGCACTACCGCACGAGCGAGGCGGAGGCCGAGGAGACCCGCCGAGCGGCCGAGGGGCTGGGGGTTCGGGCTGTGAAGCTTAGGGCAGACGTGACCCGGCTCGAGGAGGCGCAGGGGCTCGTCCGCGCCGTGGTGGAGGCCCTGGGGGGGCTTCACGTCCTGGTCAATAACGTTGGGGACTACCTCAAAAAACCGGTGGAGCGCCTAAGCCCCGAGGAGTGGCACAGGATACTTGACTCCAACCTCAACGCCCCTTTCTACCTGACCCAAGCTGCCCTCCCTTACCTGTGCGCGAGCGGCTATGGCCGGGTGGTGAACCTGGGCTTTGCGGGGGTCCAGCAACTGCGGGCCTGGCCCCATATCACCCCTTACGCGGTGGCCAAGACCGGCCTCATCCTCTACACCAAGGCCCTGGCCCAGCGCCTGGCGGCCCAGGGGGTTACGGTGAATGTGGTGGCCCCTGGCGTGGCCGAGAACTCCGTCTCCAAACCGGTGGGCGAGATTCCCATGGGCCGCTTGGCGGCTTTGTCGGAGGTGGCCCGGGCGGTGCTCTTCTTTGTGGAGGAGGGGAGCAGCTACCTGACCGGTCAGGTGCTCGAGGTGGCTGGGGGCTGGAACCTTTGAGTGTTCTGAGGGATTTAGACCATCGTTCAGGTTACGTTTAGCCTCCGTATAAGGTGGCATATTGGGCGGGTGTGGCCCAAGGGGGCCACACGGGCCCTTGGGCTGGGCGGAAGGGGGACGGCTCAGGGGTCCAGGCTGGGCTCCCTTCGATTCCGGCCACCAGACTCTCGAGGTTGCTGGTGGAGATAAGGAGACTCCCTTGCTTCGCTACGGAGATAAGCAAACCCTCGAGCCCCTCCCTCCCAGTGGGCAGAACGGCGGTAGAAAGGCCTACCTGTTTCGCAACACCGATGGCGCTGAGCCGGTGATAATGCGGGCCTACGATGCCCATTTTCGCCCCGACGAGGCTTACCGGGCCAGCCTGCCCGACATGACTGAAACCGTGGACGCTGTGGAGGGGGCCAACGTGCCCATTCCGCAGGTGGGCATTGCGGGTTTCCGCCTGCCCCTTCGCTTTGCCGTGCCCTCGGGGGAGCCTTTGCTCCTGGAGGCTCGGGTAACCGGCACGGTCTCTCTCGAGGCCGATCTCAAGGGAATCAACATGAGCCGGATTATCCGTACCTTCTACGCCCGAAAGGAGGTGGTCTTCGACCTGGATACCCTGGCCCAGGTGGTGCGCGACTATCAAAGGGAGCTGGGCAGCCTCAGCGCGCGGGTTAGGGTGGCCTTCAGCTACCCCATGCTGGTGCCCTCTCTGCGTTCAGGTTTGGAGGGCTACCAATACTACGACGGCCGTTACGAGGCGGCGGTGGAGGGGGGTGGGCCAGTGCGCCGCTACGTTGAGCTGGACTTTGTCTACTCCTCGGCCTGCCCTTGTTCAGCAGAGCTGGCCGAGCACGCCCGTGACGTGCGGGGGGTCTACGCCATCCCTCACAGCCAGCGTTCCGTGGCCCGCCTCAGGGTAGAGGTGGCGGAAGGAGCCCAGTTGCACCTGGAAGACCTGGTGCACCACGCCCGCGAGGCTCTCAAAACCGAGGTTCAGGTGATGGTCAAGCGGGAAGATGAGCAGGCGTTTGCCGAGCTGAACGGGGTCTACGTGAAGTTTGTGGAGGATGCGGTGCGCCTGCTTTACGCCAGGCTAGTGGCTGATCCCCGTATCCACGACTTCCAGGTGGCCTGCGCCCACCTAGAGAGCCTGCACGCCCACGATGCGATTGCGGTGATGGCCAAAGGGGTGCCGGGGGGGTTTCGGCCCGACTTCGCCGACTTTTCCAGTCTGGTGCGCTGACCTAGGGGTTGTTCCCCTCACCCCCCACGTCCCAGTGCTCGGGGGAGCGCCATAGGTTGGAGATGAGAATCTCCCGCATGGCCAGGAACTCTTTTGGCATCCGGGTGTAGAGCTTGATGAAGAGTTCCTCGTGGGAGAGTATTTCCCTGAGCCACAGATCGCGGTCTATGGTCATCAGCTCCTGGAACTGCTCCTTGCTGAAATCAAGCCCCCGCCAGTCCAGGTCCTCGTAGCGCGGCACATAGCCCAAGGGGCTCTCCGTGGCGTAGCCCCGACCGTTGGCCCGCTCCACAATCCACTTCAGCACCCGCATGTTTTCGCCGTAGCCGGGCCACAAGTAGTTTCCGTCCTTGTCCTTGCGGAACCAGTTCACGCTGAAGATGCGCGGGGGGTCTACCACCCGCCGGCCTATGTCCAGCCAGTGGTTGAAGTAGCTGGCCATGTGGTAGCCGATGAAGGGCAGCATGGCAAAGGGGTCGCGCCTCACCTCGCCAATCTGCCCGAAAGCTGCCGCCGTCATCTCGGAGCCCATGGTGGCCCCCAGGTACACCCCGAACGACCAGTTGAAGCTTTGGTAGACGAGAGGGACCACTGTGGCCCGCCGACCACCAAAGATAAAGGCTTTTATGGGCACGCCCCTGGGGTTGTCCCACTCGGGGTCAATCGCTGGGTTTTGGTGGGCCGGAGCGGTGAAGCGCCCGTTGGGGTGGGCGGCTTTTCGGCCACAGTCGGGTGTCCACTCGTTGCCCTGCCAGTCGATGGCCCTGGCCGGCGGGGGTCCGTCCATGCCCTCCCACCACACGTCCCCCTCGGGGGTGAGGGCCACGTTGGTAAAGATGGTGTTGGCCCGGATGGTTTCCATGGCGTTGGGGTTGGTGGCGTAGGAGGTCCCGGGGGCCACCCCAAAGTAACCCGCCTCGGGATTGATAGCGTAAAGACGTCCGTCGGGACCGGGCTTAATCCAGGCGATGTCGTCGCCCACCGTGGTGACCCGCCAGCCCTCCTCCTGGAAGGGCTTGGGCGGGACCAGCATGGCGAAGTTGGTCTTGCCGCAGGCCGAAGGGAAGGCCGCCGCCACGTAGGTTTTGTGGCCCTTGGGGTCCTGCACCCCTAGGATGAGCATATGCTCGGCCAGCCAGCCCTCGTCGCGCCCAATAACGCTGGCAATGCGCAAAGCGAGGGCCTTTTTACCCAGGAGGGCGTTGCCCCCGTATCCGGAGCCGTAGCTCCAGATGCTGCGTTCCTCCGGGAAGTGCACGATGTACTTGACCTTGGGGTTGCAGGGCCAGGGAACGTCCTTTTGGCCCGGCGCCAAGGGCATTCCCACACTGTGCATGCAGGGCACAAAATCGCCGTCCTCCCCCAGCACATCGTAGACCGCCTTGCCCATCCGGGTCATGATCTTCATGTTGACCACGACGTAGGCCGAGTCGGTGATTTCTATGCCGATATAACTGATGGGCGAGCCCAGCGGCCCCATGCTAAAGGGCACCACGTACATGGTGCGGCCTCGCATGCAGCCATCAAAGAGCTCCAGAAGGGTGGCCTTCATCTCCTTGGGGCTGACCCAGTTGTTGGTGGGGCCGGCGTCCTCCTTATTTAGGGAGCAGATGAAGGTGCGGTCCTCTACCCGGGCCACATCGCTGGGGTCGGTGCGGGCTAGGAAGCTGCCTGGGCGCAGCTTGGGGTTTAGGCGGATAAAGGTGCCCGCCGCTACGAGCTGCTCGCATAGCGCGTCGTACTCCTCCTGCGAGCCATCGCAGAAGTGTACCGCGTCGGGTTTGCACAGGGCCACCGCCTCGGCGATCCACCGCCTGGCCCGCTCGTTTCGGATGTAGGGGGGGAACTCGAGGTTCTGCATGCCTCATTAACTCTAAAGGCTGGGGGTGGTTCTTGCACAAGCGCTCTGTTGAGCCCCGTTGAGGTAGACTTAGGGGCGGAGGACCGCTATGAAGCTAAGCCAGGGCAAGTACCAGCGGATACAGGCTTGTGCGGATGAAAGAGGGGTAATCGCTGCCGCCGCCATGGATCAGCGGGGCTCGCTGCGCAAGGCCATTGCCAAGGCTAAGGGGGCCGAGGTCAGCGATGCTGAGCTGACCGAGTTCAAGACCGCGGTGGTCAAAATCCTAACCCCCTATGCCTCGGCGATCCTGATCGACACCGAATACGGCCTGCCGGCCCTCAAGCACAAAGCCCCCCGCACCGGGGTTTTGCTGGCCTACGAGAAGTCGGGGTACGACACCAGCGTGCCCGGGAGGCTGCCTGACCTTCTCCCCGACCTGAGCGTGCGGCGCATTCGGGAGCTGGGTGGGGATGCCGTCAAAATTCTTCTGTACTACAACCCCGAGGACGATCCGAAGATCAACGCCATAAAGCACGCTTTTGTTGAGCGGGTGGGAGCAGAGTGCGCCGCGCTGGAGATGCCTTTTTTCCTCGAGCCCATCGCTTACGACGACCGGTTGGGCGAGGGGCTGGAGATGGCCAAGGCCAAGCCTCGCTATGTGGCCAAGTACATGGAGGAATTCTCCAAGGACCGCTACGGGGTGGATGTGCTCAAGGTGGAGTTTCCCTTCAACATCGCCTACACCAGCGGTACCCTGGGCTTCAAGGGGGAGGCCGCGTACACCCGCACCCAAGCCTTGCAGTTCCTGAAGGACACCGCAAGCGCCGCGGGCAAGCCCTTCATCTACCTCTCCGCTGGGGTGAGCGATGCGGTCTTCCGGGAGTCGCTGGAGATGGCCGCCGAAGCCGGAGTGCCCTACAGCGGGGTACTTTGCGGGCGGGCCACCTGGCAGGATGGTATCCCTGTCTACGCCCAGAAGGGCCTGGCAGCCCTGGAGGACTGGCTGTCCGACCAGGGGGTGAAGAACATCCAGATGCTCAACGCTGTGCTGGCCAAGGGGGCCAAGCCCTGGTGGACGGTTTACGGCAGCCCGGAGGCGGCTTTGGCCTGAGGCTTTTCGCCTTTGGGGGTTTGTGCTAGACTGCGGGGGTTGCCCGGCTCGGCCCGGCAGGACCATACGCCTGGAGGAATCCGATGAAGCGCACTTGGCAGCCCAACAAGCGTAAGCGGGCCAAGACCCATGGTTTTCGTGCCCGAATGAAGACCGCCGGTGGCCGCAAGGTGCTGGCTCGCCGCCGCGCCAAAGGCCGCCACAAGCTCACCGTGAGCAGCGAGCCCCAGCTTCGGCGCTAGGCCTGGGGCAACGCGGAGGCTCCCCAGTTTTGGGGAGTTTTTTACCATGCCCTTCTCTTCGCTCAAGGGGGAAAAGGCCTTCCAACGCCTGCGCGGGGGGCGGGTGGGGCGCGGGAAGTACCTGGTGCTCCGCTGGCTGCCCTTGCGGCCTACCGCCCACAACCCGGTGCGGGTGGGTATTGTGGTCTCGAGCAAGGTTTCCAAGAAGGCCACGGTGCGGAACAGGATCCGCCGCCGTTTGCGGGAGATTCTCCGGAAGATGCACCTTCCGCCTTCAGAGATGGTCGTCTGGGTGCAGCCAGAAGCGGTGGAGGCTTCCTACTGGGATTTGCTGCGCGACCTGGGCCATGCTCTGAAGAAGAGCGGACTGGTACAATAGCACGGGTATGGGGGTAGGGGCTCGGGTGGCGGTAGCCTTGAGGCGGTTTTTGGTGGGGGGGGTGCGCTTCTACCAGCGCTACCTCTCCCCCCTGAAGCCCCCTACCTGTCGCTTCTACCCTACCTGCAGCCACTACGCCCTGGAGGCCCTTGAGCGCCACGGCCCATTCTGGGGTCTCTATTTGAGCGTGAGGCGCATCCTCAAATGCCATCCGCTGCACCCGGGGGGAATAGACCGCGTGCCCGAGGAGCCCCCTAGGGTTCGCTGGAGCCTCCTTGGGGTGCGAAAAAAAGGAGCATCTGGATGAGACCTTGGTTTTGGATGAGTTTGGTCTTTTTTGCCCTGGCCCCGGTTCTGGCCCTCACCCCCGAGTGGCGGGAAGTGGACGTGGATAAAGACGGCAGGCCCGAGAAGGTGGCGGTTACCAACCTGGCTGATGTGGCTTTCAACCTGCGGGGTCAGATTGTGGGCTGGTATGTCAAGACCGCCCGCGCCACCGACTTCAGGGGCAACTACGAGCGGGCCCACAACCTGGTCCGTCCGGGGCAGACCCTTCCGGGCACCCTCGAGGGCTTTGTGCCCACCGCCTTCGAATTTACCCGGCGTGAGGCGAGCAACCCTGATGCCGATTTCATCGCCACGTTTACCGATGGCTCTACCCGCCTCACCTACATCATCCACCCCCGCTTCCTAACCCTGGACGTGGAGGTGGAAAGCCCCACCCCCCGCAAGCTCATCTGGACCGGCATTGGGGGCACCGATACCCCCATCACCAAGTGGCTTGGTCAGGGCAACGCCCAGCCCATCAACGCAGGGCAAGGGCCTGCGGTCTATGTGGGCTGGCAGACCCAAAAGAGCTCTGGTTTTGCGATGTTCCTCAGACCCCAGGAGCCCACCCCCATCAGCATGACCCAGCTCAACGGGGCGGGCATCGCCGAGGTGAGCCTCCCGCCGGGCAGGTTCAGCCTGAAGGTATACGGTGGTCTGAACGAGCTGGTTCGCCTGCACGTGGAGGGGTTTTACCAGCTCCCTGGGGTTTTCCAGCCCAACATCTGGGGCCAGGTCTCGCTGGGGCTCATCTGGGCCCTGGAGCAGGCCCATCGGCTGGCCGGGGGGAGCTGGATTCTGGCCATTCTGATTGTGACCGTGGCCATCCGCCTTCTGATGTGGCCTCTGATGCACCAGCAGTTCAAGAGCATCGCCGAGATGCAGAAGATCCAGCCCCTCATAAAGAAAATCCAGGAGAAGTACAAGGACAACAGGGAGAAGCAGCAGGAGGAGATGATGAAGCTCTACCAGGAGCACAGGATCAATCCCCTAGGGGGCTGCTTCCCCATCCTCCTGCAGATGCCCATCCTCTTCCTCATGTACAAGGTGATGGTGGGGTACGAGTTTGGCCAGGGGTTTTTGTGGATTCGCGACCTAGCCCTGCCCGATCCCCTCTACATCCTGCCCTTCTTGTACATCCTCGTGCTTTTGGCTTCTACCTGGCTTTCGGCGGCTGGGAACAAGGACGCCCTGCGCCAGGGAATTCTCATCAACCTGGTCTTTGCCTTCATCCTCTTCAGCTTCCCGGCTGGGGTTACCCTGTACTGGCTCGTCTCCACGCTGATAGGGGTGGGGCAGCAGTGGCTCATCAACAAACAGCTGGGCCTGCCCCTGGCCCCGGCCAAAGGGTAGGGTGGGGCTAAAGCCTTTTCGCCCCCGGCCCCCGGGGGCTTGTTTTTCCCTGGTAAGCTATAAGGCGATTGCGTATGGATGACAAGAAGCGTGGACTTGACGACTTGCTGTCCGACCTGGGGATTGAGGAGGACGAAGCCGCCCCCGAGGTCGTGCCAAGGGAGGAGGAGGGCCCCATTGTGGCCCCGGCCCTTTCCCAGGAGGACCCCAAGGGCGTCCTGGAGAACTTCCTGGTGGGATTGCTGTTGCGCTTAGACCCCGCCTACTCGGTGGATGTCCAGCGGCAGGAGAACCTCTTTAGGGTGGAGATCTTGGGGGGTGATTCGGGGCGGGTGATTGGCCGTGAGGGAAGAACGCTGCAGAGCCTGGAGTTTCTCACCAACGTGGTCATGGTCAAGCACTTTGGCTCGGCCTACCGGGTGGTGCTGGACGCCGCGGGCTACCGCCGCCGCAACGAGGAGCGCATCCGTCGGCTGGCCACAGACGCCGCGCTGCGGGTGGAGATGAGCGGGCAGCCGGTGGAGCTGCCCCCTATGCGCCCAAGCGAGCGGCGCATTGTCCACGTCCTGCTCAAGCAGCACCCCAAGGTGACCACCACCTCGGTTGGGGAAGGGGAAGCCCGGCACGTGGTGGTGATGCCCCGGGTTGGGGCCGGCGGCTCATCGGAGGAGCCCTAAGCACCCCGTGGAGAGCTACCTGACGCTTTTGAGGGCCCTTCAAAGGCAGCTGGAGGTCCACGGGAAGCCCCCCGCGGAGGCCCGCTGGATGCTGGAGCGGGCTTCGGGGCTGGAGGCCAGCGAGCTGATCCGGAACCTCCAGCAGCCGGTGCCTGGTGGGGTGGCCGAGGTGGTCTGGGGTATGCTGGAGCGGCGCCTGCAGGGGGTACCCCTGCAGCTTTTGCTGGGAGAGACGGAGTTCTTTGGGCTTAGGCTCGAGGTGGCCCCCGGGGTGTTCATCCCCCGTCCAGAAACCGAGGGCCTGGTGGAGCTGGCCCTGGGCTACCTTCCGGAGAGGGCAGCCTCCCGGGTGCTGGATGTGGGCACCGGCAGCGGGGCGATCGCCCTGGCCCTCAAGGCCAGGCGTCCTGAAGCCTTCGTGTGGGCCACCGATCTGAACCCCAAGGCCCTGGCGCTGGCCCGAAGGAACGCCCGGCGGCTGGGGCTCGAGGTCGCCCTTCTGGAAGCCCCCTTTACCGGCGGCTTGAACAACCTGGACCTGCTGGTCTCCAACCCTCCCTACCTGCCCGAGGCCTACCGGGAGGAGGCCCCGGCTGAGCTGACCTACGAGGACGGGGCCGCGCTCTATGCAGGCCCGGACGGGCTGGGGGTAGCCCGACCCTTGCTTCGGGAGGCGGAGGTGGCCCTGCGCCGGGGGGGGTGGCTCTTGCTCGAGCTGGCCCCAGAGAACGTGGGCGTTTTGGCGGAGGAGGCGGCGGCCCGGGGTTGGCGGGCAGTGCGGGTGGAACGCGACCTGGCCGGAAGGCCCCGTTACCTGGTGGCGCGGTGGGGGGATGGGCCATGAGTCTTGCAGGCCTGGTGGTGGAAGCGGGGTCGCCCGCCACTCCTTGGTCTCGCTGTGGGCCCGGAACCCAGGGGAACTGCCCCTTTGGTGCATCTGTGTCCCTCACTTCCAGTAGGGGCGGACCGCTTCTAAAAGCCGTTCAGCCACCTGGCGATTCCGCTGCTCGATCTCGGCCCGGCGGGGGATTTCTGGGTAGGGGCTGGGCGGGTCGTGGAGCGTGGGGGTGAGCTCCCGCCCAAGCTGGAGGCCCCAGCGGCGCAGCCAGGTCTCCGGTAGGCGTTCGGGCAGGGGCAGGCCCTGCAGCAGGAGGTACAGCAGCGCCCAGACCCGGGTGGTGGCGTCCAGGCTGTACCCTCCGCCTAGGGTGTAAATAGCCCGCCCTTGGGCGAACTCGGCCACGTACTGGCGGAGTAGGTGGAAGATTTTGGCGTAGGCCCGGGTAGAGAGCAGGATTTCCGCCAGAGGGTCTTGATAGTGAGCGTCGGCGCCACACTGGATCACCATCACATCGGGGCGGAACCAGCGCAGGGCGGGCTCGAGGCTCATCTGAAGCACCTCTAGGTAGGAGCCGTCCTCGGTGAAGGGCTCCAGGGGGAGGTTGAGCTTGCGGCCGGTGCCTTGGGCCTTCCCTATCTCGTGGATATGGCCGGTGCCGGGGTAGAGGTAGCGCCCCGACTCGTGGATGGAGAAGGTGAGCACCTCGGCTTCATCGTAGTGAATCCACTGAACCCCATCGCCATGGTGGACGTCGATATCCACGTAGGCTACCCGCAGGCCCTGGTGGGTAAGGTATCGGATGGCCACCGAGAGGTCGTTGTACACGCAAAAGCCCGCTGCCAGGTCCCTTTGCGCGTGGTGGAGCCCACCCCCAAGCTGCAGGACCTCCCTAGCCTGCCCCTGGGCAACCATCCGGGCGGCGCTCAGGGTGCCCCCCACCAGCCAGCGGGCCGCCTCGTCCATGCCGGGGAAGATGGGGGTGTCGGCGGTGCCCAGGCCGTAGTGCTCAAAGCCAGGGGAGACCTCCCCCCGGCTGGCCGCCTCCACTCGCCGCACGAAGGACTCCAGGTGAACCGTGCGCACTTCCTCCCGTGTGGCCGGGCTGGGCTCGGTAGGCCTGGGAGGATGCCCCAGGTGCTCCAGCAGCTCGAGCAGCATCACCAGGCGCAGCGGGCTGAAGGGGTGCTGGGGCCCGAAGTTGTAGTCCAGGTAATGAGGGGTGTAGACCACCGGCACGCTCATAAGCCCTTGCCCGGCATCTCGGGAGGCCACCGGACTGAGAACCCCTGGTGGCGCAACTCCTGGGCGAGCTTGCGCACCTCCAGCGTGCTCACCCGCACCACGCTGTTGACCTGGGTTGCGTCCAAGGGGTAGCTGAGCAGGGAGTGGATGTTGATGTTCCTGCGGGCCAACTCGGCGCAGAGCTGGGCCAGTTCCCCAGGTTTGTCGGGCAGGGTGACCTCGAGCCGCCCGCTGGGCTTGCTCACCCCGGTCAGGCGCAGCAAGGCGTCCAGGAGGTCGATTCCGGTTACGATGCCCACAATGCGTTCTCCCTCCAGAATAGGCAGGGCGCCAATTTTGCGCTCCCGCATAGTCCGGGCGGCCTCCTCCACAGGGTCGAGGGGATGGCCGGTGATCACCGGCTGGCTCATTGCCTCGCCCACCGGGGTCTGGGTGGACCGGGCCCCCTTGGCCGAGAGGGGGCTGGTGGCCAGCCGAATGTCCCGATCGGTGATCATCCCCACCAGCCGGCCCTCTGCGGTAACCGGAATGTGCCGGATGTTGTGCTCTAGCATGATCCGGTAGGCTTCCTCCAGGCTTGCCCCAGCCTCTACCGTTAGGACCGGGCTATTCATCACGTCTTTGACCAGCATTTGCCCTAGTCTAAACCACCCGTTGGAAGGGTGCTGGGGGGCTGCTTAGACTAAGGCCGATGCTTGCCCTACGCCTGCGCCTTCTGTGGAACGGTTTTCGCCAAAATCCCCCCGTGGCCCTTCTGGGCTTTTTCTTGGGGGTGGGGCTGGCCTTTGGGGTGGGCTGGGGTACGAGCTGGTTTTTGAATTTTCTCAGCAACGAGATTTTTGGCAGTAGCGCGTTTTTGAACCGCCTGGCGGCGGCTTTTGCCCGCGATGTGCTGGTAGACCGGCTTTTGGGAAGCCTGCTCCTGGTGCTCTCCAGTGCGGTTGTCCTCTCCGCTTTGCCCAACGCGGTTTCGGTTCTCTATGCGTCGGAGGACCTACCCCTGCACCTGGCTCTGCCGCAGAGTGCGCTCCGGGTTTTTTTGTTCAAGGTGGGCGAGGTTTTTGCGGTTACCGCGTTGTGGCCCACCCTACTCCTGCTGCCGGTGCTCTTTGCCTACGGCCTGCACTACGGCGCCCCACCGGTCTTTTTTGTAGGGGCGGTGGGGGTTGCGCTCGCCCTCTTCGCCTTTCCGGTGGCTTTGGGGGTAGGGCTGGCTCTGCCCTTGGTGCGCTACGCTCCAGCTGGCCGGGCCCGGGAGTGGGCGGCCGCGGTGGGGGCGGTGCTGGGTGGGGCCTTGATTTTTCTGCTGCGCGCCCTGAGGCCTGAGCTGCTCTTCAAAACCGATTTCTCCAACCCTGAGGAGCTGGACCGCTTTTTGGAAACCTTCCGCGACCCTACAGCACCCCTTTTGCCCTCCTCCCTAGCCCAGCAGGCCCTAAAGGGGTTGGGCCGGGGGGAGGTGGTGGAGGCTTTTGGGTTGCTCCTCGTGCTTTCAGGGGGGCTTTTGGTCCTGGTGGGCCTGCTAGCTGGCTACGCCTACCAGCAGGGCTGGGTTCGGGCCCTGGAGGGGTCGGTGCGGGAGCGGGGCATGCAGCGGCCGGGGCTCCTTGACCGCTGGGCCATGTCGGGGGTGGTGGGTGCGTTGTGGGCCCGCGACCTGCGCCTTTTCTTCCGCGACGCCAACCAGGCCGCTCAACTCGTCTTGGTGGGGGTTTTGGTGCTCCTCTACACCACCAGTCTGCAGTACCTGCCCCTGGGGGAGGTGCGTTTCCAACTTGTGGCGGGGTTTATGCACCTGGCCTTTCAGGGGTTTGTGATTGGGGGGGTTGGGGTGCGGCTGGCCTACCCTCTTTTGAGCCTCGAGGGGCCCAGCTACTGGCTACTCCAGACCGGACCGCTCTCCAAGCAAACCCTGCTCCTCACCCGCTTTGCCCTGGCCCTTTTTTTCCTGCTGCCCCTGGGGCTGGCCCTGGGCTACCTATCGCCCAGGGTCTTGGGGCTGGACGCCAACCTGACCCAGCTTTCCCTGCTTTTGGCCCTGGCCTCGGCCCTGGCTACGGCCGGTCTAGGGGTAGGTTTGGGCGCAGCCTACCCCAAGTTTGACGCCCCCAGTCCTGCGGAAGTTCCCCTAAGCACCGGCGGGTTTTTGTACATGGCCCTGAGCCTTCTGCATGCAGGGGCGCTGGTGCTTTTGGCCAGCCGCCCGGTCTATCTGGCCTTGGTAGAGCGCCAGAACAGCTACCTGACCAGCCCAGAAGGGCCCCTTTGGCTCCTGATGCTGGCGCTGGTGACCTTGGTGCCAGCTGGTCTGGCGCTGGGTTTTGGTTACCTGCGGATGGGGGAGAGGTAGGGGAGTCAAGCCCAATATACTTGCCGTGGTATGGAGGGCCTTTTCATCCACGCGGTATTGCGCGGCCTGGTAGGGCGGTTGCCCCTGCGCACTTTGGGTTGGGCCTTCCCCAACGAGGGAACCGCGGCCTTGCTCCTGGAGGGGGTGGGCAACCTGGTGCTGCGCTACCGTCCGCCCCACCCTCTCCTCGCTGTGGAACCCGGCCGGTTAGAAGGCGAGGCCAAGACGCCCTTTCAGCGCCTTTTGGAGGTTCGCTGCAAGGGACGTCTCTTGGCCTTAGAACAGCTCAAGTTGGACCGGGTGGTGTTCTTGGAGTTTGAGGGCGAAAGGGGCTTCGTGGACACAGCCCCCACCCGGTTGGTTTTTGAGCCCACCGGGCGAAACGCCAACTTGATTCTCTGCGACCTCGAGGGCTGCATTCTCGGACTGGACCGGGCCGTATCCCGCGCGGTCAACCGCTACCGCGAGCTGAGGCCTGGCCTAAGCTACACCCCGCCCCCTCCCTACCAGAAGCTAGACCCCCGCACCCTGGAGGAGAAGGACCTGGTCCCCCTTTTGGGCCAGCCGCTGGCCCAGCTCATCAAGAACCTGGATGGGGTGGGCAAGGAGCTTGCGGCTGAGCTGCTGCGCCGGGTTCAGCTTCCTCCCCAGACCCCGCTGGCCCCCGAACACCTGCCGGTGGTTCTTGAGGGGATTCGAAGCCTGGTGGCGCAACCTGCCGGCCAGACCGGACCTTCCGGGTTGCAGCAGATCTGGGAGGAGGAGGCCGAGGCCCTGCGCAAGCCCCTTCGGGAGGCTTTGCAGCGCGAGCGCAAGACCCTTCAGGCCCGCCTTCTGGACTACCAGCAGGCACTGGAGCGCCTGGAAGAGGCGGAGCGGCTGCGGGGGTGGGGGGACCTCCTGATGGCCTACGCTTCCCAGATTCCTCCGGGCCCCCTGGCGCGGGTGGAGGATTTTTCCGGCAAGGAGGTAGAGATACCGCTTGTGCCCGGGCTTTCCCCAATTCAGAGCGCAGCCAAATTCTACCAGCGGGCCAAGCGGCTAGAGGCCAGTGCTGAGAAGGCCCTGGAGATGCTCCCCCAGACCGAGGCGCAGATAGCTGCGCTGGAGGCTGAGCTAGCACGCCTAGAGGCTTTGTCGCGAGAGGAGCTGCGCAAAGAGAGCCGAAGGCTGCGCGAAAGGGGGCCGCAGGTGGGTTTGCGCCTGAGGAGCCCGGGGGGCTTCGAGGTCTGGGTGGGCCGCAACAGCAAGGAGAACGATCTCCTAACCCGCATGGCCCACTCGGAGGACCTGTGGTTCCACGTTCAGGGCCTCCCTGGTTCGCACGTAATTCTGCGCACCCAGGGTCGTCCGGCCGACCTGCCCGACCTGCTTTTTGCCGCCCAGCTCGCAGCTTACCATTCCAGGGCCAGGGGAGACAAAAACGTTCCGGTGGACTATACCCCCAAAAAACACGTCTGGCGGCCCCGCAAGGCGGCAGCCGGCCAGGTGCTTTACACCCAGGCCCGGACGCTATTCGTGGATGCCCTGCTGCCGGAGGGTGGCCAAGGCTAGAGGATGGCCGGATGGCTGGGAGCGCTTAGGCCTCGAGCCTAGCCACCGCCCGAGCGGCTTCGTCCTCCCCCACCTGAAAGAGCCGGGCCGCCCAGGGGAGCGTGGTGCCCTGTACCAGCAGGGATACCAGCACCACAAAAAAGCTCACGTTGAAAATCTTTTGCGCTGCATCAACCCCAGCCAGCAGAGGGAAGGTGGCTAAGACGATGGGGATAGCCCCTCTCAGCCCCACCCAGGCGATAAAGGCCTTCTCACCCCAGGCGAGGCGGGCTGTGGGAAGGCTCAGGAAGACCGCAATTGGGCGGGCCACCAGCATAAGAAAAGCTGAGAGGAGCAGGGCCGGAACAGCCACCGCGGGGAGCTGGGAAGGGAAGACCAGAAGCCCTAGGATGAGGAAAAGCCCAATCTCCATGAGCCAGCTCATGCCCTCGTGAAAGCTGAGGAGGGCCTTCTTCCGGGGAAAGTCCTGGTTTCCTATCACTATCCCAGCTACATAGGCGGCCAGGAAGCCGCTGCCCCCGAGCGCCGCGGGGATTGCGAAAACCAGCAGCATCAGGGCGATGGACAGCACGGCGTACAGCCCGTCAAAGCCCAGCCGCAATCGCCGCAGCAGGATCACCGAACCCCAACCCAGCCCGTAGCCCAGGATTAGCCCCAGGGACATCTGTTGGACGAAGAGGGGGAGAATCTGCCAGCCGCTCATCTGCGGCTGGGTGAGGAGCAGGGTCAGGCCCACGGTCAGGAAGATGGCCATGGGGTCGTTGCTGCCGGACTCGAACTCCAGCAAGGGCTTGATGTGTTTCTTCAGGCGTATGGCCCGTTGCCGCAGGACACTGAAAACAGCGCTGGCGTCGGTGCTGGAAACGATTGCACCCAGCAGCAGGGCCTCGAGCCAGGAGAGCTCCAGGACGTAGTGGGCAAAAACCCCGGTAAGCAGGGCGGTGAGCAGGACCCCCAGGGTGGCCAGCGAGAGCCCGGCCCCGAGGATGGGCCGCACCGCTGTCCAGCGGGTAAAGAGGCCACCCGAGTAAAGGATGAAAACCAGGGCCACGGTGCCCACAAACTGAGCCAGAGGGTAGTTGTCAAACCAAATCCTACCGGGCCCGTCGCTGCCTGCCAGCATGCCAATGGCCAGGAAGAGCAACAGGCCCGGTATCCCGAGCCGCCCGCCCAGTTTGGAAGCCAGCACGCTCAGGAGCAGGAGTACCCCGGCAACCAGGAGAATCAGTTCAACTTTGGGCAAAAACACCTCCTCTCAGATGGCCAGTGAACCCCAGCCCTAGCTCCAGTGTGGCCTTTGGATTGGTTCACAAAAGTGCCTTTGCCTAGGTTTCGGGGGCCGCTTTTGGCCCTGTAAGATGAGCGGGTGGAGTATCTGGCCTACGGGGTGCTGTTCCTGACCTACCTGGGCCTGGGGCTGGGGTACTGGCCTGGTTACCGCATGAACCGGGCCGCTATCGCCATCACAGGGGCGGCTTTGCTCATCGTGCTAGGGGTGCTTGACTTTGAAGGTGCATGGCGGGCATTGGAACCCCATACCCTGGGCTTTTTGTTTGGGGTGATGGTGCTCAACGCCCACCTGGGCTATGCGGGATTTTTCCAGCTGTTCCTTTACCGGATGGTCCGCTTGGCCCGCAGCCCGCTGGGTTTGCTGATCTGGCTCACCTTCGGAACCGGTATCCTTTCAGCCTTGTTCCTGAACGACACCATCGCCATCCTCTTCACCCCTCTGGTTCTCACCCTGACCCGTGCCCTGGGGTTACCTCCGGTGCCCTACCTGCTGGCCTTGGCCGGGGCCACCAACGTGGGCAGCGTGGCTACCCTGACCGGCAACCCCCAGAACATCGTGGTCGGAAGCCTCTCCGGGATAGGCTACCTGGACTTTGCTCTGGCCCTGGGCCCGGTGGCCCTTCTGGGTTTGCTGGTGCAGGTGGGTCTTCTTTACACGCTTTATCCGGCGGTGCGCTCGAGGACCCCTTTGGCTCCGCCGCCCCCTTTTCGCTTCCGCTACAGCCGCCCTCTTTTGCTCAAGGGCGTTGTGGTGACTCTGGCCCTTTTGGCGGCCTTCCTACTGGGCTATCCCCTGGCTCAGGCGGCCTTGGTGGCCGCCGGGCTTTTGCTTTGGAGCCGTCGCCTGCGCTCTGAACGCTTCTTCAGCCGGGTGGACTGGGAGCTTTTGGTGCTCTTCGCCGGGCTTTTCATGGTGACTGCGGCGGTGCGGGAACTGGGGTTGCTGGAAAGGGTGGCCCCGCTGGTCTCCTCGCCTCCGAGCTTGATGCTGGTCACGGTGGGTCTTTCCAATCTAATCTCGAACGTGCCCGCGGTGCTTCTGCTCCACCCCCTAATACCCCCAGGGGATACGCAGGGCTGGCTGCTGTTGGCTGCGGCCTCTACCCTGGCCGGCAACCTCACCCTTTTGGGTTCGGTAGCCAATCTGATCGTGGCCGAGGCGGCAAGGCGCGAGGGGCACAGGCTGGGCTTCCTGGAACACCTGCGCTTTGGCCTACCCCTGACCATTCTGACGGTGCTTATGGCCTATGCCTGGCTTTACCGCTGACCTCCCCCTCCTGGAGCCCCGCCTGCTGGCTGTGGCGGAGGAGGTGGTGGGGCCGGTTCTCGCCGACATAGGGACCGACCATGCCCAGCTGCCCCTCTACCTTCTGCGAAGCGGCCGGGTGGAGCGGGTGATTGCGGTGGAGAAGAACCGAGGCCCCTTTGAGAACGCCAGGCGGGCGCTTTCGGGTCTGAACGCGGAGGTGCGCTTTGGCGACGGTTTTGCGGTGCTGCAGCCGGGCGAAGCAGACTCGGTGAGCCTGTGTGGGATGGGGGCAAGGCGCATGGTGGGTATCCTTTCCCGTTACCCTGGGCGGCTGCCCCAGCGGTTGGTGCTGCAGCCCAACGATGGGGCTGAGCCCCTGCGCCGTTGGGCTCTTTCGGCGGGGTACGCGCTGGTACGCGAGCAAATGGTCCAGGGCTTCCGTCGCTACACTGTCTTAACCCTGGAACCAGGGGTCTGCACAGCGTACGCTGGGCTGCCCCTCGAGCTGGCCCTCCGCTTTGGCCCCTGGTTGCTCCGGCAAAAGCACCCCCTGCTTAGGGCCGAGCTTTTGGCGCAGCGGAAGCGGCTAGGCCGCCTTCCGCTGGTGGAGCGGGTTTGGCTCGAGCAGCGCTGGGTGGAGGAAGCCCTGGCCCTGCTGGGGGAAGGCGCCTAGTGGGGCAGCCTTCGCTGTAGCCAGCCGTAGGCGTAGGTGCCCAGCAGAGCGCCCAGGAAGACCACCCCTGCCCCAGCTACCCCACTGCCGAGCAAGGCGTAGATGGGGCCCGGGCAGGCCCCCACCAGCCCCCAGCCCAGACCAAAGACCAGCCCTCCAAGCAGGTAGCGGTAGCGTCCGGGCTCGCTGGGGCGCATCTCCAGCCCCCATCGCCGCAACAGCCTTAGGCAAAGGGCTCCGGTGAGCACTGCGCTGCCGATGATGCCGTACATGTGGAACGACTCAAAACGGAACATCTCGTAGATGCGGTACCAGGAGGCTATCTCGGAGCGGATGGCCAAAAAGCCAAAAAATCCTCCGGCCACGAAGTAGGGGATCAGGCTCAGCGCCGAAGGCGTGGGCTGGCTATCCTCAAGGGGGAACTCGTCTGGAATGGGAAGCGCCATAGCTCACCTCAACGCCTGTAGGGCCCAGGGCAGGATCAGGTGGGCGGCCAGCAGCCCTCCCGCGAAGAAGCCCAGCGTAGCCAGAAGGGAGGGGGGCTGAAGGGCCGAAAGACCACTGATGGCGTGTCCGGAAGTGCAACCCCCTGCCCAGCGGGCCCCAAAGCCCACCATGAAACCCCCCAGCAGGAGGAACACGAACCCCTTCCAGTTCAGCAACGCCTGCCAGGAGAAAAGCTCCCGAGGCACCAACCCGTCTTCGGGTGAGAGGCCCATCTGCCGCAGGGCGGCGGCGGTCTGGGGGTTGAGCTCGAGGGGGGCTGGGTGGGGTAGGAGCACCCCTGCCACAAAGCCCCCACCGACAATCCCCAGCACAAAGGCCAGGTTCCATCCCTCTGCGCGCCAGTTGTAGCGGAAAAGGGGCAGCCGACTGCCCATGGCCGCACACAGGTGCCGCAGCGAGGAGGAGATGCCAAAGCGTCGGTTGCCAAGGACCAGGAGCAGCGGTACGAAAAGCCCGATGAGCGGGCCGGCCACGTACCAGGGCCAGGGTTGCCCAAACACCTCCATAGCTCTCCATGATGGCGGATAAGATTACATAAAATGTAAACTGCTTCGCAAAAAGGGACCCCCTGGACTGGCAGGGCGGTTGGTCCCAGGGAGGCAGCTTAGCTCAGGATTTCCTCGGGCCTGAAGAAGATGCCAATCTCACGGGCCGCGCTTTCCGGTCCGTCGGAGCCGTGAATTACGTTCTCGTCCACGGTGGTGGCGAAATCGGCCCGGATGGTGCCAGGGGCTGCCTCCCAGGGGCGTGTGGCCCCCATCAGGCGGCGCATCTCGGCGATGGCCCCAGGGCCCTCCACCACCATAGCCACCACCGGTCCGCTGGTGATGAAGCGGACCAGCCCTTCGTAGAAGGGCTTGCCCTGGTGCTCAGCGTAGTGGGCCTCGGCTACCTCGCGGGAGACCCGCATCTTCTTCATGGCCACAATCTGGAAGCCTTTGCGCTCGATTCGCTGGATGATTTCGCCGGTAAGCCCGCGGCGTACGCCGTCGGGCTTCACCATGATGAAGGTGCGCTCCATACCGCAGAAGAGTTTAGCACTACCCTACGTAAAAAGCCCTCCCCACAGGGAGGGCCAGGCCTTAGCGGTTGGAAGGGCCCTGGTTGGGCTGCCCCTGCGGCGCGCTCGAGCCCGAGCCGCTCTCTTCCCTCTTGGGCTCCTCCTTTGGGGTAAGGGTGGCCAGCACCTTTTGCAGGTTGTTCTCCACCTTGGCCGCCTTGAGGCGCTCTTCCACCCACTTCTGGGCGGCCTCAGCTCGGCGCGTGGCCAGCAACATCTGCCGGGCTTCCTCCTTGACTTCCTCGAAGGGACGTAGAACCTCGGCCTTGCGGTCGTTTACGATGAGCACCTGAAAGCTGCCATCTTCTAGCTTGACCACCTCGCTCACCTCGCCCAAGGGGCCCTTGGGGAAGCTACCCCGGGTTAGGAAGACCAGCCGGTTTGGGACCGGGGGCAGGGTGTTGGGGTTGGCCGTTCCGTAGTCTTGCAGGGTGCCCCCGTTGGCTTTGACCAGGTCCTCGAGCTTGCCGCCCTTGAGGGCCGCAGCCCGGAAGGCTTCGGCCTTGGCCCGATCCTCCTTCTTGAAGCTCACCGCTTGCACCCGGGCCGAGGCGGGTATGGTGAATCTGGCTGGGTTGGAGTCGTAGTATTTGCGCACCTCAGCGTCGGTGACAGCAATCTCTCGGGTTTTCCACTGCTGGGCCTGGGTGGCGATGTCCGTTTTGGCACCGAAGAAGGGCTGGCCCAGTTCCTTGGCTGCCTGCACGATGACCTCGCGTTGGATGAGCTGTTCTAGGCTTTGGGCCAGGAAGAAGCCAACGACGATCTCGCCTAGCCCCTGCTGGAGAAGTTGGAGGGTTTGAGGGTTGGCGAAAGCTTGCTGGGTCACATCGGCAAGGTGGATCTCGGCCTCGTTTACCTTGGCCACCACCGGGTTTTCGTAGCGGAATTCGGTCCCCTCAGCCACCTTCACGTTGGCCTTGGCCCGCAGCTGCTCCAGGTAGGCCTCCAGTGCCCCCCTCGCCTTGACCTGCTTGGCGTCTTCCCGGACGCGGTCCTTGACCTCTTCAAAGGTTGCGTCGCTGGCGGGCAGGTACTTCTCTACCTTCACGATGTAGAAGCGTCCCCCGGCCTCAATAGGCTTGGTGACCTGGCCGTCGCGAAGCTTGAAAACCGCCTCAGCCACTGCGTTGGGAAAGACCACCCGGGTTACCGGACCCGGCTCGCTCTTGCCAGCCTCAGCCCCCAGCGCCCCGCCCTGCTCGGCGTTGAGCTTGGAGTGGGCCTTGGCGAGGGCTGCAAAGTCGGCCCCTGGGGCTGTGGCTTGGGCATAGACCTTTTCCGCGGTGGCCTTGTCGTCCAGCACAATCTGGCGGGCCAGCACCCGCTCCTCGTTCCTGTACCGCTCCCGGTTCAACTCGAAGTAGAGCCGCATCTCCTCTTCGGTGGGCTCAGCTTTCTTCTGGATTTCCTCTACCCGCTTGTTGATGCGAATCTGGTCGCGCAGTTCGCCTCTGAGCTGGGAGTCCGTGTAGCCTACCTGGGTTAGGAAGCGGTCGTAGTCCTCCTTCCTCTGGAGCCCGAAGCGCTCCCTGATGCTGTCCAGCTCTTTTTTGAGCTCCCCGCCGGAGACCCGGATGCGGGCGGTGTCTTGCAGGAGCGCGGTGGTGGTAACGAAGCGGTTGGCGAAGTCTATCTCCAGCAGGTTCTTCAGCAGCCCCTGGGGATTGGTGCTCAGAAAAGGATCGCTTTGCCGGGCCCGGGCCAGCTCGAGCTCGCTGACCGCGCGCCCGTTTACGGTCAGCACAGTTTTCCCTTGGGGGTTGCGCTGGCCTTGGGGAGTGAAGAGCAGGATCGAACCCACCACGAAGGCCAGGGCTAGAACGCCAAAGACAACCCCAACCACCCTCTTGCTGATTCCAAACACTTGACTGCCTCCTCTTTCGGTGCTACCCTTCTTGGTGCTGATGCACCCGTAGCTCAGTGGATAGAGCGTTCGCCTCCGGAGCGAAAGGCCACAGGTTCGAGTCCTGTCGGGTGCGCCATCTTTTTCCTTCTAGCCCCTCCGGCGAACCTTCCTAAGCCCTTTGTACCCCAAGGTGCTAAGACCAAGGTTAAGGGAGTTCGCACCAAGTGGCGATTGTAGCATAAGGGCTGGATGCGGACCTCCTTCAACCTGCGGGAAGCCGCGGCGCTGCAAAAAGCCCTGGCCCAACGGGTGGTCCTTTGGGGGGGGCTGCAGGGGGTGCGCTACCTGGCCGCGCTGGATGCCTCCCATCCACCCCGATTCTCGGGGAGGGGTCCCTCGGTGGCCGCAGCGGTGCTCTGGGACCTAGAGGCGGCGCGGGTCGTGGAGGTGGCCACGGTCCAGGTCCAAGGGGCAGCGCTCTTCCCCTATGTGCCCGGCTTTCTGTCCTTCCGCGAGGCCCCGCTCTACCTGGCGGCCTTGGCCCGGCTGTCGCGTTTTCCCCAGGCCCTCCTTGTGGACGGGCAGGGGGTGGCCCATCCACGTGGCCTGGGCATAGCGGCCCATCTGGGGGTGCAGCTGGACCTTCCAGCCATCGGGGTAGCCAAGGGTCTTCTGTGCGGCCATCCAGAGGGTGAACTGCCCATGGAGGCCGGTGCAAGCGTGCGGCTTATGATGGGCGGGGTTCAGGTGGGCTGGGTTTACCGCAGCCGCAAGGGGGTACGGCCCCTCTACATCTCTCCCGGCCATCGGGTGGGAATGGAGGAGGCCTTAGCCTTTGTCCGTGCCCTCCCCGGAAAGACCCGGCTCCCCGAGCCCTTGCGCAGGGCCCACCTCGAGGCGGGCGCAGCCCGGCGGCGGCTCGAGCCAGTGTGAGGTAGGCCAGCCTCTGTGGGGGTTCCTCCTGCTATGGTCTTCCCAGCAAGCCGCTGTTCGGGGAAGCCAAACGAGGAGGCCGTATGAGAGGGTTTTCAAGACGCGAAGCGCTAAGGTTTGTAGGGGCTACCGGGTTAGCTGCAATGGCCACAATACCCGGTGCAGCCCAGGGGAGCCCTTCTTTGCCCAACGGGGCGGGATTTTACCGCTTTAGGCTGGGAGACTACACCCTCATCGTGCTGAGCGATGGTCAAAGTGCACCGGGAAATGCCTTTCCCAACTGGGGGGCCAACCCGGGCCGCCAGGCGGAGTTTTCCGCTGCCCTGCGGGAGCACTTCTTGGACCCCGGCCAGTTCATCAACAATTTCAACCCCATGGTAATCGATACCGGGCGGGTCAAGGTGCTGGTGGATACCGGTCGGGGCCAGGCTGGGCAGCTTCTGGCCAACATGGCCAATGCCGGGCTCCGGCCCGCCGACATTAACATCGTCTTCATCACCCACGGCCACGGCGACCACATTGGCGGCCTGGTGCGGGACGGCCAGCCGGTCTTTGCAAACGCCCAGCACATTATCGGGGAGACGGAGCTCCAGTTCTGGCTCTCTCAGGCCAACCCTCCAGCTAACCTGGTTGCCCTTCAGAACCGCTTTACCCGGGTGCGTGGTGGAGCCGAAATTGCCCCTGGGATTACGGTGGTGGACACGCCCGGGCACACCGTGGGGCACCTGGCAGTGCAGGTAAGTTCGGGCGGCCGGACGCTGTGGCACCTGGGCGATGCTGGCGGGCACTATATTCTCTCCTTCCGTTTTCCCGATCACTACCTGGGGTTTGACGCCAACCCTCAGCAGGCTGTGGCCACCCGGGCCCGGCTTTGGCAGACCGCAGCGGCGGAGCGGATTATGGTGGTGGGCTACCACTTTGCCTGGCCGGCGGTGGGGTACGTGCGCCGAGCGGGCGATGCCTACGAGTTTGTGCCGGCGTTTTTCACCTTCTGAGCTCCTGTCGGGGCTCCTCGGAGCGTTTCCCTGAGGAGCCCGTAGGGCCCCGCGATCCTCCCTTGGCTCGAGGGGAGGGTTTCGCACTTTTGGGCCAGCCCGTACAATCATGGGCAAAGACCAAAGGAGGAGCCCATGCAGTCCACCATGATGAATTTTCCCCTTACCATTCCGCACATCCTGGAGCGGGCTGGAAAGTTCTTCCCCAAAGAAGAAATCGTAACCCGGCTGCCCGACGGGTCGCTTCACCGCTACACCTACGCCGAGTTCTACCGCCGGGCCCGCCGGCTGGCCTCGGCCCTGAAAAAAGCTGGCCTGCAGAGGGGTGAGCGGGTGGCCACCCTCTCCTGGAACACCTACGCCCACCTCGAGGCCTACTTCGGGGTTCCGGTGGCCGGCGGCGTGGTGCATCCCCTGAACCTCCGACTCCATCCCTCGGATATCGCCTACATCGCCCATCACGCCCAGGACAGAATCCTGATGGTTGACGATGTGTTGCTGGGGCTTTACGAGGCCATCCGGCCCCACGTCCAGTTTGAGCGGGTGCTGGTGGTGCCCCTCACGGGGCGGCCGGTACCGGAGGGCTTGGAAAGCTACGAGGACTTCCTGGCCACGGGGGATGAGGACTTCCTCTACCCCGAGCTGGGTGAGGAGGAGGCCGCCGGGATGTGCTACACCTCCGGCACCACTGGGAAGCCCAAGGGGGTAACCTACTCCCACCGCTCCATCGCCCTCCACAGCCTGGCCTCGGCCCTGCCGGACGCCCTGAACCTCTCCAGCCGCGATGTGCTCCTGCCGGTGGTACCCATGTTCCATGTGCTGGCCTGGGGCCTGCCCTATACCGGGGTGATGGTGGGCTGCAAGCTGGTGCTGCCGGGGCCACACCTGGACGCGGTGAGCCTGCTGGACCTGTTCGAGTCGGAGGAGGTGAGCAAGGCCGCTGGGGTGCCCACCGTCTGGCTGGGGGTTTTGCAGGCCTTGGAGAAGGAGCCCACCCGCTGGCGACTGAAACCCATGGAGTTGGTAGTGGGGGGCAGCGCGGCCCCCGAGGCCATGATCCGGGCCTTTGATCGGCTTGGGCACACCGTGCTCCACGCCTGGGGCATGACCGAGATGAGCCCTCTGGGCACCGTGAGCCGGCTCAAGCGGCACCTGATGGGCGACCCTGAGGTGGCGTACCGCTACCGGGCCCAGCAGGGCCTGCCCACTCCCTGGGTGGAAATCCGGGCGGTGGGCGAGCAAGGCGAGGTGCCCTGGGACGGGCGCTCACTGGGGGAGCTGCAGGTGCGGGGGCCCTGGGTGGCCGGGAGCTACTACAACCTCGAGGCGGAGTCCGATAAGTGGACCCAGGACGGCTGGTTTCGCACCGGAGACGTGGTGGCCATCGACCCCGAGGGTTACATCCGCATCGCCGATCGCACCAAGGACCTGATTAAGTCGGGGGGCGAGTGGATCAGCTCGATTGACCTGGAGAACGCCTTGATGGCCCACCCGGCGGTGAAGGAGGCCGCCGTCATCGCCATCCCCGACCCCAAGTGGGATGAGCGCCCGCTGGCGGTGGTGGTCCTCAAGGAAGGGCAGACCGCCACGCCGGAAGAGCTGAGGGCCTTCCTCGAGCCCCGCTTTGCTAAGTGGTGGCTTCCCGATGGGTACGTTTTTGTGGACGAGATACCCCGCACCAGCACGGGCAAGTTCCTGAAGTCCAAGCTCCGCGAAACCTTCAAAGACTACAAGGTCAGGGCACGGTAAGGCTCCCCGCACCGGTCTACTCAGGTTTGGCCTCACGCCCCATCAGGCGGGAGAGCTCCCCTAGGGGGTCAGCCCCCAGGTAGACCACCCGGTACACAGCCTCGGTGATGGGCAGGTCGGCCCCAGTAGCCTGGTCCCAGGCGTGGAGGGCTTTTACCGTGTAAATGCCCTCCACCACCGACTTTTGCGTCTCCAGATGGGCCAGGGTCCGCCCCTTCACGAGCTGCTCCCCTGCGCTGCGGTTTCGGGATAGGGGGCTGTGGGCGGTGGCGATCAGGTCGCCCAGGCCTGAGAGGCCCATGAAGGTTGCCTCCTGGGCCCCTTGGGCCACCCCGAACCGGACGATTTCCCGCAGCCCCCGGGTAATAAGGGCTGCCTTGGCGTTGTCGCCCAGCCCCAGGCCGTCCACCATACCTGCGGCCAGGGCAATCACGTTTTTGAGCGCGCCACCCAGCTCCACCCCCACCACGTCGTGGGTGGTGTAGACCCGAAAGCTCGGTCCACTGAAGACCTGCTGCACCTGCTGGGCCAGGGCGGGGTCGTGGGAGGCGGTTACGGCGGCTGCTGGCAAAAAGCGGGCCACCTCCTCAGCCAGGTTGGGACCCGAGAGTACCGCCAGGCGGCCCACCCCTGTGACCTCCTGGATCACCTGGCTAATCCGCAGAAGGTGATTTTCGGCAAAGAGCAGGCCCTTTACCGCCGAGACGTAGGCTAAGGCCTTGGGCAGGCCCCTTAGGGTTTCCCTAAGAGCCCTGGAAGGTACCGCCACCACCGCGAACTGGGCTTTGGCCAGGGCTTCTTCGGCGTCGGCGGTGGGGTGGAGGTGTTCGGGGAAGATGGCGCCGGGTAGGTACTCCCGGTTTTGCCGTTCCTCCTGCATGGCTTCAGCATGCTCGGCCCGCCGAGCCCACAGGTAAACGGGGATGCCCTTGGATGAGGCCAGAAGCGCCAGGGCGGTGCCCCAGGCCCCAGCGCCCAGCACCGCGATAGGGCCTTGGGAGGGTTGGGCCTGGGCCTCTAGCTCGGTTAGGGGTGCGGGATTGGGCATGGTCGGCTTGTCCCCCAGCCTCAGGGCTGCATGAGCACCAGGATGGAGAAAGCCTCGTACCAAGCGCCCACCAGCAGGAAGAAAGTCCCCAGGTAGGCCGTCTGCCCCAGGGCTCGCAAACCGGCTCGGTAGCCCTCGCCCCGCAGGGTCTTGACCAACAACACCAGCCCCCCAAAGGTGACCAGGATGTAGGCCTGAAGCTCGATCACGATGGTGGGGAGGTGGAGCAGGTAGTTGAGGGTGGGTAGCGCCACCGGGCTTAGGGCAAAGCCCAGCACGAAGTAGCGCAGGGCGTTGAACAGGAGGGCGGGGATTCCCAAAAGAAGTGCCGGTACCGCAGTGGTGAGCAGAAGGCCGTTGGCCAGGTTCCAGTAGAAGATGACCACCGCTAGGCTGAGCACCCCCCCGCCCAGCGCGCCCCCCAGGCCGATTTGCTCCAGGGCTCCCCCGACAAGCTCCTGCATAAGCCGCACCAGCCCGGGGTTGGCGTAGGCCACCAGGCTTCCTAAGGCGAAAAGCCCGTACAGACCAAGGTTGGTGCCCAGGTAGAGGCCGCGGTGCTGCCGCACCAGGGCCCAGCCTTCCACCCAGCTGCGGGAGAGGAGGTTGTTGCCCCGCAGGGCCAGCAACCAGCCCAGCGAGAGGGCCACGAAGAGGGCCCAGCTGAGGGGGTTCTTGAGCCAAAGGGGCAACAAGCCCCCCTCCGGGGTAAAGCCGATGCGGGTAACCTGGCCTTCTCGCAGGGTAACCCGTACCTCCCCCCCGCGGCCGCCCGCGGTGGCCGGGAAGGCCACCACGCTGCCCCGGGGGGTGGTCTCCTCCAGAGGCTCGTCTAGGTTTATCGAGAGGTCCCGGGGTGGGTCGGGGAAGGCCAGGCTGCGCTCCAAGAGCCGGATGGCCTCTTCGGTGGGCTTGCCGATGGCTTGTGCCGGGTCTACCCGGTATTTTCCAGCCTGCCAGTCCAGCACAGCTTGGCGGGCGGTTTCCAGGTTGGACTGGGCCAGGGCAGAACCTGCCAGCAGGCACAGGAGGAGGACTCGAGCGGCCTTTCGCATCACCATAAGCCTACCAGTCCGGCTAGACCTCCCGTAAGGGTACGCCCCTTTGGCAGAGGGGACAGGACTCCGGGGTGTAGGTGGGAAAATCCAGCTGTAGAAGTGCCCGGAAGGGTACCCCAAACTCAGCCCGTCCCGCGCTGCGGTCCACGATGGCCCCCACCCCCACGCAGCGCCCCCCTTTGCGTTCGGCGACCCGGATGGTCTGCTGCACGGAGCCCCCGGTGGTAACCACGTCCTCTACAGCCAGAAAGCGCTCCCCGGGGTGGATGGTGAGCCCTTCGCGGATCCGCATCCCTCCCTGTCCATCTTTTTCGGCGAAGAGGGCCCGTGCGCCCAGGGCTTTGGCGGTCACGAAGGAAAGCAACACCCCTCCCATGGCCGGTCCAATGACGAAGTCCACCCGCTCCTCGAAGAGCTTCGCCAGGGCCTGCCCCACCGCCTCAGCGCAGAGGGGGTGTTGGAGCAGGGTGGCGCTTTGCAGAAATTTCGGCGAATGCCGCCCTGAGCGCAGCAAAAAATGACCCTCCAAAAGGGCTCCGGTTGTGCGGTAAAGCTCCAGAATCTCCACGCCCTCCATGCTACCCGAAGGTCAGGTGGCCTTCACCGCTGCGGGTGGGCAGGTCTGGCCGGGGCTGGGGTCCTTGGGCAGCAAGGCGGTGGGGGGCTCGGCTTTGCTGCCAGTTCGGGTCCAACGGTGGGCTGGGCGAACCGGGAGCAAGCAGCGTTGGAGAGGCCCGGCGGCCGCCTCAGGGTCGCAGGCAGGCCCCTTGCGGCGGGCTTCCTCTCTGCGTCGGTTGGGAAGCGTTCTGCGTCCGGCCCCGCCTGCTGGGCCACTTCCGCACCGGCCTGCGCCAGCCGGACGGACAGGGGCGGTCTGCACCCTAGTCCCCGAAGTACTCGTAGGTATGAGGGCCCTCTAGGCCCAGCATGATGTCCAGGTTTTGCACCGCCGCACCTGAGGCCCCCTTGCCCAGGTTGTCAAAACGAGCCACCAGAAGGGCCTGCTCCTGCTTTGGGTTCTCAAAGACGAAGAGCTCGAGCAGGTTGGTGCCGTTGAGGGCCTGTGGGTCGAGAACCGGATGGTGGGCCCCGTAGGTCTCGAGGGGCATCACCCGGATGAAGCGCTGGCCCCTGTAGCGCTCCACCAGGGCTTCGTGAAGCTCGGCGGCGGTGGTCCTTTTGGGTAGGGCCCACAGGTGCAGCGGGATGAAGTCAAGCATTCCCTGCCGGAAGCGGGCCACCGCAGGGGTGAAGATAGGGGGGCGCTCCAGCCGCGCGTAGAGGGTCATCTCGGGGATGTGCTTGTGGGCAAGTTCCAGGCCATAGGCGCGGTAGTCGCCGGCCAGGCGGTGCTCGCCTCGGCCCTCCATGGCCTCAATGAGTTGCCGCCCACCCCCTGAGTAGCCTGAGATGGCGTGGACCGAGATGGGGAAGGTGGCTGGGAGGAGGCCGGCGTCCACCAGGGGGCGGAGAAGGGCGATGACGCCGGTGGGGTAGCAGCCGGGGTTGGCGACAAAGCGGGCCTCCCGTATGCGCTTGGGCTGCTCGGGGGTGAGTTCGGGAAAGCCGTAGACCCAGCCCTCGGCCACCCGGTGGGCCGAACTGGTGTCCAGAACCCGGGTGCTGGGGTTTTCCAGCATGGACATTGCCGCTTTGGAGAGCTCATCGTGCAGACAGAGGATAGCTACGTCGGCCTCGTTTAGGAGCCGCTTGCGTTCGGCCTCGTCCTTGCGTCGGGCGGGGTCAATGGAGAGGAGTTCTAGGTCGGTGCGATCCTTCAGCCGGGCACGAATTTGCAGGCCAGTGGTCCCGGCCTCGCCGTCTATGAAAACCTTTGGTCTCATCGCCTCCTCGAGGTGGGCCTCAGCCGAGCAGGTGGTACAGCAGGGCTTTTTGCGCGTGCAGCCGGTTCTCAGCCTGGTCAAAGACCCGCGACTTCCTGTGCAGGGTGGCCTCCTCCACCACCTCCTCGCCGTAATGGGCTGGCAGACAGTGTAGGAATATTCCGTCGGGGTCTATCCTCTCCAGGGTCTCAGGGGTCACCTGGAAGCCGGCGAAGTCCTTGATTTTGCGCCGCTGGCTGGCCTCTGCCTCTTGACCCATAGAGACCCAGACGTCGGTGTAGAGCACCTGGGCCCCTTCCACCGCGGCCACCGGGTCGTGGGTCAGGGTCACATCGGCCCCCAGCCGCAGGGCCTCCATGTAGATGACCGCGTTGGGCTCGTAGCCCCTTGGCGTGGCCACGGTGAGCTTGACGCCGGAGAGCACTGCGCACTGGATGTGAGCGTTGGCCATGTTGTTGCCGTCGCCGATGTAGGTTACCCGCAGCCCCTTGGTCTGGCCGAAGTGCTCCTCGATGGTCTGGTAGTCGGCCAAAAGTTGCACCGGGTGCAGGAGGTCGGATAGGCCGTTGATGACCGGTTTGGAGGAGTAGCGGGCCAGCTCCTCGAGGGTGGAGTGCAGGTACACCCGGGCCATGATGGCGTCCACCCAGCGCTCCAGGTTGAGGGCGATGTCCCGCACCGGCTCGCGGGTGCCTAGGCCAATTTCGGCGTTGGTCAGGTGAATGGCATGCCCGCCGAGCTGGTTCATCGCCACCTCAAAGGTCGTTCGGGTGCGCAAGGAGGGCTTCTCAAAAATCATCGCCAGGGTTTGGCCCTCCAGGGGCTTCAGACCCTTGAACTCACCCCGCTTCATGGCGTGGGCAGTGTCCAGCACGGCGCGGTACTCTGCGGGGGAGAGGTCCAGGTTGGAAAGGAAGTCGCGGCCTTTGGCTACAGGTTTTGGGGGTTTTACCACGGCATG
Source organism: Meiothermus sp. (assembly GCF_025060375.1). GTDB lineage: Bacteria > Deinococcota > Deinococci > Deinococcales > Thermaceae > Meiothermus. The sequence goes on from NZ_JANXCG010000054.1 coordinate 61,633, forward strand.
CCTCCCAAGCGTGGATGCATAAACAAGCACCCCGGGGGTTTGATTATACGATTGGGGGTTCCTTTTAGGTGAGGGGGGAGACGGGCTATAGGCTAAAGGAACGCTAAACCCCAAGTCCGGCTTCTCGAACTGAACCCGGCCAGACACATGTGAGACTGGAGGAGTAAAAATGTGGGGACCACTCCAGGAGAGAGGGGGTCCCCACGGATGCAGCTTACCACGGTTGGCAAAGAGGTTTTGCGGGGAGCGCGGAAGGCCCGGGAACTCCAAGAGGCCGGGGCCGGCGATCCCACGGTTCAGGAGCGCTTACGGAAGCTCAAACAGGTGGAGGCGCTCAGGAAATACCGGATGGGCTGGCCCGAGATCCAGGAGCTTTTGGGGATCAGCCGGGCCACCTATTACCGCTGGCGGAAACGCCTCAAGGAAGAGGGCCTTGCCGGTCTTAAGCCTCGGTCAAGACGTCCTCAGCGCTTGCGGAGGAGGATTTACTGGTCTTCCGATCTGCTGATCCGGGTGGAAGCCCTAAGGAAGGAGAACCCCACCTGGGGCCGCTGGCCGATTTGGCTGACCCTAAGGAAGGAGGGCTTTGCGGTGAGCGAGCGCACCGTGGGGCGGATCCTGGCCTACCTGGAAGCACACGGCCGCGTGGAAAGCGTAGCCGCCTTTCTGGCCCGGGCCCGGCGGGGGAAGGGGGGGCGAAGACCCAGGAGGCCCTATGCGCAAAGGAAGCCCAAGGGATACGAGGTGGGTCACCCTGGCGACCTTATCCAGGTGGATACCCTCACCGTGACCCTGGGCCCTGGGGAGACGATCCAGCACTTCTCGGCCGTGGACCTCTTCACCCGTTTCTCCCTTGCGGAAGTCCACACCCGAGCCACGGCCAACCTGGCGGCCAGCTTTCTTGCCCGCCTGATGGTGCAAGCGCCTTTTCCTATTCGTGCGGTGCAGGTGGATGGGGGCAGCGAGTTTATGTCCGATTTTGAGGAGGTCTGTGAACGTTTGGGCGTTAAGCTCTTCGTTCTTCCTCCGAGGAGCCCCAAGCTCAATGGTCACGTGGAGCGGATGCTGCGGACCTTTAGGGATGAGTTCTACACACGGCCGTTGCCTTCACAGATCCCCGAGCTCCAAAGGGAGCTTGACGCCTACCTGGACCACTACAACCGCCGGCGACCCCACCGGGCCTTGGGGGGCCTGGCCCCTTTAGAGTACCTGGCTAGAATACGGGGAGAGGCGGTCCCCACAGAGTCTCAAATGTGTTGACCGACTACA
>NZ_JANXCG010000072.1 GCF_025060375.1 Meiothermus sp.
TACGCTCTCCTGGACCCGAGGATCCGCTATGCCTAAGATCTTGCGGCGTTTCCTTCGCAATCCAGGGGCCCTTTTGGGCCTCTTCCTCCTTCTTGGCCTGGTCCTCTTGGCCCTTCTTGGGCCCCTTTTTGCCAGGGATCCATTGGAGCAGAACCTCCTCCAGCGCCTCAGGCCTCCTTCCCCTGAGCATCCCTTGGGCACCGATCAGCTGGGCCGGGATGTCTGGGCCCGCGTGGTCCACGGGGCCCGCATCAGCCTGGGGGTGGGCTTCGGCGTGGTCCTCTTGGCCTCCCTCCTGGGCACGGCGGTGGGCCTCCTGGCAGGGGGGCTCGGGGGGCGCTGGGACAGCCTCCTCATGCGCCTTACCGATGTCTTTTTCGCCTTCCCTTCCCTGATCCTGGCCATGGCCATCGCCGCTGCCCTGGGGCCCAGCCTGGTGAATACTGTCCTGGCCGTAGCCCTGGTCACCTGGCCCATCTACGCCCGGCTGGTGCGGGCCCAGGTGCTGGCCTTGCGGGAGCGGGAGTTTGTGGAGGCGGCCAGGGCCCTGGGGGCGGGCCAGGAGCGGATCCTCCTCCGCCACCTCCTGCCCAACGCCCTGACCCCCGTCCTGGTCCAGGCCAGCTACGAGGTGGGGGCGGCCATCCTCACCGCGGCGGGGCTTTCCTTCATCGGCTTCGGGGCCCAGCCGCCTACCCCAGAGTGGGGGGCCATGGTGGCAGAGACCCGAAACTACATGGCCGAGGCGCCCTGGGCGGCCACCGCCCCCGCCTTGGGCATCCTCCTTACCGTCCTGGCCTTCAACCTCTTGGGGGATGGCCTCAGGGACGTGCTGGACCCCAGGGGGCGCTAGGCCACCCGTCTGCCCCCAGTTAGAAGGCCGCTACCCCGAGGTCCTCGTTCAGCACCACCAGGTCGGCCCGCTTGCCGGGGGCGATCTCCCCCGGTCCGAAAGGCCCAGGTAGCGGGCGGGGAGGGCTGAAAGCCAACTTGCCGCCCCATCCAGGGGCACCGCCCAGCCACACCCCCCGCGCCTCTCCGCTCGGTGGGCCCCCGGGGGGCAGCCCCGTCAGCCCACCGCGGCCACCGCGTTGCTGACGAAGGGGAGGCTGGGGATGGCCCTAAGGGCCGCAGGGTGCACATAGGGCCTGTCGGGGATGAGCCCGGCCCACCTCCCCCGCTCCAGGGCCAGGCCCACGGTCCCGGGCTCCCGGTGGTGCAGGGGGGTTATGGCGTTGTGGAGGTGGGTGAAGCCCAAGGCGCTGGGGGGGAGGAAGGGGTCCTCCGGGGACCGGGGTCCGGCCACGACCTAAGACCCTTCCCCGCCGTGGACGTGGAGCTGCAAAAGGCCTGGGAGAATGGAGGGGCCTTCCGCAGGGGCTTCCTCCAGCGCCTCAATGCACTCGGAGAGCCTCCCCTGTACGGGGCCCTCGGGGTAAGGATACAGCCCGGAGCACCGGTGTGCCCCAGCTAAGCTCCACCGTCTCCGTAGGGCTCCGCGCCCTGCTCCCGGGATAGCCACCAGTCGCGGTAGGGGGTGTGCTCTACCCGCATCCCCGTGTAGTCCTCCCCCTCCCCCCACCAGGGGGTGCCCCGTTCCCCTAAGGCCCGCTTGGCCCGGTCCACCGCCGCGCGGGCCTGCCGCAGCTGTGCCTCATCCCCCCTGCGCTGGGCCTCCCAGACTGCCCGCCGGGCGCGCATGAGTTCCCGCACCCAGTGGCTGCGCTCCGCCTCCGGCAACGCCGGGTTGGTGCAGCGCCAGAGCCGGCCCTTGGCCACGAAGTAGCGCCCGTCCGGGGTCACGGGATAGCGCCCCATGGCCTCACTCGCAGGCCCAGGAGGGCCAGGCCCGCGCCTCGCGCATGCTTCCCACAGGGGCCGCCAGGAGGAGGTTGAAGGTGTACCGCTGCCCCGGCGTGGCCTGGCGCAGGGGCTCGCCCCGGGGCGTGCCGTCGCTGGTGAGGAAGAAGGAGGCCACGTTCTGGATGGCCCCGGACTGGTCGTAGATGGCGGCCACCACCTTGGGGCTCATGGCTGGCTTACCGCTTGCGGTGTAGAAGCCCGTGAGGCGGAAGAAGCTGCCCTCCCTCCGGGCCACGAACCCCCCTATGCTGGCCCGGGTCTCGAGGCTCCGCAGCCGCAGCCCCGCGGCCCTGACCTCTATCTTCACGGGCCTTGCCCTGAGCTTGGCCAGGTCGCGGCTCCGCAGGAAGGGGGTGGTCTCGCCCGGGGGGAGCACGCCCCGCTCGGCCATCACCGCATCGCTGGGCATCCAGCCGGCCTCGCGGGCGGTGAAGCGCTCCACCTCGATGGGCTGGCCCTTCGCATCCAGGTAGCGGAGGTCCACCTGCACGAAGCAGAGGGGCTCCGGGTGGGGGTTCCGCAGCTCCCCTAGCACCTTGAAGAAGCCGCCCTCCTCCCGGCTGGTGAGGGCGAGCAGCCTCACCGGCGCCTCGCTTTGGGCCATTCCTAGGGCGAGCAGGACCCACGTGAGCCAAAGGGGTGTCCTCACGGCAGCACCTCGTAGCTATGCTGCAAGTCTACCGCCTTCCCCGCCTCGATGTGCAGGAGCACATGGCTGAGCCGCACCCCCCCGCTGGCCCAGCGCAGCTCCAGGCCGCGCGGGGGCAGCCTGAGCCGCAGGGCCTCCACCAGGAACCCTGGCTCGTAGCCCTGCATCCCCCCTTCGGGCCCCACCATCCCCACATCGGAGACGTAGGCCGTGCCCCGGGGCAGGATGCGGGCATCGGCGGTGGGCACGTGGGTGTGGGTGCCCAGCACCGCGGCGAGCCGCCCGTCGAAGAGGAAGGCGAAGCCCAGCTTCTCGAAGACCGACTCGGAGTGGAAGTCTACCAGAACGGCTCCCCCAGGCTCCTTGGCCAGGAGCTGGGCCATGGCCTCCATGGGGGAGTCGGCCAGGGGCAGGGCCGAGCGGCCCGCCAGGTTCACCACCAGCAGCCGCTGGCCCCCCTTCTCCAGGAGTAGGGCCCCCCGGCCCGGGGCGTGGGGGCTGTAGTTGAGCGGCCGGAGCACCCTCGGGTGGGCCAGCACCGCCTCCATATCGGGCGGGTCGAAGGAGTGGTTCCCCCCGGTCACCGCATCCACCCCCAGGGCCAGCAGGCGCTCCAGGCTCTCCAGGGACATCCCCGCCCGGCCCAGCCCGGGCACCGTGAGGTCCAGGTTCTCCCCGTTCGCGATCACGAAGTCGGGCCGGTGGAGGGCCTTGAGCCTGGGGAGCTCCCGTTCCAGCGCCGCGAGCCCCGGCTCTCCTACCACATCGCCGAAGAAGAGCACCTTCAAAGCCGCACACCTCCCTCGAGCAAGGTCTCCAGGATCCGCTTGCGGAAGGCCAGGAAGAGGAGCAGCGCGGGCAGGGTAGCCAGCACCGAGGCCGCCATCAAGGGCCCCCAGGCGTTGGCTCCCTCGCCCCCGGCGAAGCGCTGCACGGCCACCGTGAGCACGTACATCTCGGGCCGGCTGGCCACCAGCATGGGCCAGACGAACTGGTTCCAGGCCCCGATGAACAGGGTGATGGAGAGGGCCACCAGGGTGGCCTGGTTGGCCGGCACCAGCACCCGCCAGAGGATCTGGAGGGTGCTGGCCCCGTCCACCAGGGCGGCCTCGAGGATCTCCTTGGGGAAGCTCAGGAAGCGCTGCCGCAGCAGGAAGGTCGCGTAGCCCGCGGTGAGCATGGGCAGGATCAGGCCCAGGTGGGTGTTGAGCAGCTCTAGCCGGGCCAGCAGCAGGTAGCTCGGCAGGTAGGTCACCACGAAGGGCACCAGCATGCTGGCCACGAAGAGGGCGAAGAGCAGCTCGGCGAGGGCGAAGCGGCGGAAGGCGAAGGCGTAGGCCGCGAGCAGGCCCAACACGAGCTGCCCCAGGGTGCTCCCCAGGGCGAAGACCAGGCTGTTGAAGGCGTAGCGTGCCAGGGGCAGCTTCTCCAGCACCACCCGGTAGTTCTCCAGCGTGATGGGCAGGCTGAAGGGCCAGGGGGAGGCGAAGAGCCGCTCGGGGGGTACCAGGCTCAGGCCCAGCTGGTACAGCAGCGGCAGGAAGCAGAGCCCTATCGCCAGCCAGAGCAAGAGGTGGGGCAGGAGCCTCCTAGCCATAGACCCCCCGCCGCTCCAGCAGGCGGAGCTGCCCCACTATAAGGGCGGCCATCCCCAGGGTCAGGAGCACCGCCAGGGCCGCGGCCATGCCGGCGCGGAAGTAGCGGAAGGCCTCCTGGTAGACGGCATACATCAGGTTGCTGCTCTGGCCGAAGGGCCCACCCTGGGTCATCACGTCCACCGGGACGAAGGCGTAGTCCAGCGCGCTGGCCAGGGCACTCAGGAACAGGAAGACCAGGGTGGGGGCCAGAAGGGGCAGGAGCACCCGGGAGAGAAAGGCCCAGCCCACCGCCCCATCCACCCGGGCCGCCTCGAGCACCTCCTTGGGCAGCGCCTTGAGGCCGGCCAGGGCGATCAGGTAGTGGAAGCCCAGGAACTTCCAGTTGGCCACCAGGCTCACCGCGTAAAGGGCCAGCTGGGGGTCGGCCAGGAAGCCCGGGGCCGGCAGGCCTAGCGCGGCAAAGGCCTTAGCCAGCGGCCCCGCTGCAGGAAGGTAGAGGTAGAGCCAGACCAGAGCCGCAATCGAGACGGCCACCACGGTGGGGGTGAAGAGCAGGCTCTGGTAGAGCTCAGCCCAGCGCCCCCCCACCTGCAGGGTGAGGAGGGCCAAGGCCAGGGGCAGCAGGAAGTTGCCCAGCGCAGCCAGGGCCAGGTAGAGCAGGCTCTGCCGCAGGAGCTGGCCCAGGAGGGGGTCCTGGAGCAGGGCTTGGTAGTTCCCCAGCCCCACGAAGCGGGCCTGGGGGCTTACCAGGTTCCACTCGAACAGGCTCAGCCAGAGGTTGTAGACAAGCGGCCAGTAGACGAAGACCAGCAGGAAGAGAAGCCCCGGGGCCAGCAGGAGGTAGGGCTCCCAGGCCACCCGGGGCGGGGCCTTGGCCCGGTGCGGGTAGGCCTCTACCCGCTGCACCGCTCGCTCCCGATGAGCCGGTTAATCTCCTGGGCCGCCTCCTTCAGGGCTGCCTCGGGCGCGGCCTGCCCAGCCAGGGCGCGCTGCACCGCGCGGAAGAGGGCCTGGCTGGCGGCGAGCCCGTTGGCCCCGGGGAAGCTGGTCCAGGGGGCGGTGAAGGGGAGCTGCTCCACCGCTATGCGCTGGATGGGGTTCTGCTCCATGAAGTCCTTGAGGTAGCGGGGGTCGCGGCTGACCTCGGGCAGGAGGGGCACATAGCCGGTGCCCTTGGTCCAGATGGTGAAGCCCTCCGGGGAGGTGAGGAACTCGATGAACCTCCAGGCGGCCTCCTGCTTTTTGGGATCGCGGCTGAAGACCATGAGCACATTCCCCCCGCTCGGCAGCCCGGGCTTCTTCCCGCCGAAGGTGGGGAAGCGGGCCGCCCGCAGCTCGAAGCGGCCCTGGGTCTGCTGCTGCAGCCCGGCCCGGCGGGCGATGGTGGTCATGAAGGCCGCGGTCTCGCCGGCCAGGAAGGCCTGCTCCCCCTGCTGCAGGAGCACCCCGAGGGCGAGCCCATCCTTCACCAGCCCGGCCCAGAGGGCGAGCGCCTCGACGGCCTCCTTGCTGTCGATGCCGGTGCGGTAGAAGCCCCCCTCGCAGCGCAGGAGGCTGGCCCCGTTGGAGCGGAAGAGGGCTTCGATGGCCCAGTTGTCGTCCAGCAGGATCAGGTAGAGCCCGGCCTTGCCGGTGCGGGCCTTGATCTGCTGGGCGGCCCGCCGCCAGCCCTCCCAGGTGCTGGGGGGCCGGTCGGGGTCGAGGCCGGCCCGGCGGAAGAGGTCGGCGTTGTAGTAGGCCACGATGTTGGAGAGGGAGTAGGGCATGCCCACCTGCACCCCGTCCACCTGGCCTAAGGCCAGCACGTTAGGGGCGAAGCGGCGCAGGTGGCGCTCCCCGCCATAGCGCCTGGCCAGCTCGCTGATGGGGGTGTAGGGGAAGTTGGCCGCGGTGTAGCGGGTGTAGAGGTAGCCGATCTGGGCCACATCGGGCGGGTTCCCAGCCGCCAGGGCGGCCTGCAGGTTCTGCAGCAGGCCGGTGTAGGCGTTGGCGTGGAACCGCTCCTCTACCTTGATGCCGGGGTTGCGCTGCTCGAAGACGCGGATGAGCTCACGCAGCGCCGGCAGGCCGAAGGCCTCCGTGTTGATGTGCCAGTACTGCAGGGTGATGGGCCCCTGGGCCCAGGCCAGGCCGAA
>NZ_JANXCG010000075.1 GCF_025060375.1 Meiothermus sp.
TTGGCGGCTTAGCGAATCGGACGACTGGGGCCTTTTGCTGGAAGGGCTTCAGGCGGTGAGGGAGCCTGAGGCGCTCTACTGCGCAGCCCAGATTTACCTGGCGGCGGGTCAACTGGAGGACGCCTTTGTCCTCCTGGAGGAGCTCCTGCACACAGATTTCAACCACCCGGCCTACCTACCGGGCTACGCCTTGGCCCGCTACGGCCAGCTTGCCGACGCCCTGGGCCAGCGCGAGCGGGCCTTGCGGGCCTACCAGGCGGTGCTCGGGCTTTCCTGGGCGCCGGCGGAGGCTCGGGAGATTGCCCTGGCCGGCCAGCGAAGCCCTTTCAGGCTGGGGTAGGCCGCTCAGGCCAGCTTACGCAGCAGCCGGGGTGGCCAGAAGCCCAAAAGCCGCATCTGTCCAGGTCTGGGGTGGCCCTCCAGGTGGGCCACCCCCCCCTTCTTGAAGGGAAAGGCATCCCCCTGGGGGCTTCCAACCAGCAACCAGGCGCACAGGCTGCCCAGCCAGGGCTCGTGCCCCACTAGGGCCACCGAGGAGCCTTCCAGCTCCTCGAGCAGGGCTTCGCCCGGTGGTTCGGCCAGGTGGGGGGTAACCCGGGTTTGGCCCTTCTCCAGCAGGGGGATCAGCAGCTCAGCGGTCTGCACCGCCCGCAGCTTGGGGCTGTGGTAGATGCGGTCGAAGCGAACCCCTAGGCGCTTTAGGCCCTGAACAGCGGCGCGGAACTTCTCCCTGCCCTCCTCGCTCAGCGGGCGTGCCTCGTCGGGTTGTCCTGGCTCGGCTTCCAGAGCAATGGCGTGGCGGACCAAGTAGAGCTCCATGACCCCATCCTATTCCAAGACGCAGGGCTGCTCCTCTTACTCCAGGCGGGGCCTCCAGGCAAGCTGCAGCTCCCGCTCAAAGGCCTGCTGGAAAAGCCCGGCCTGTTTTGCGGTTTCGGTCAGCTCCACCCAGGGCTCCTCCTGGGCCAGCAGGGTCAGCTTCACCTGTTGCGGCCCGATTTCCACCTCTAGCCCCTCCACCCTCCCCGCCCGGCTGCGCTCCAGGTACTCACTGATGCGGAGGATGGCAGCCAGGCGCAACAGCCGCTTGGTGTCCCCCTCCTGAAGGAGGGGTTTGTAGGCTCCGGGTTTGGGCTCCCCCTTGCGGTGGTAGCGCACCAGAAGGCCCAGCAGAGCCTGCTCTCGGTGGGTCAGGCCGGGAATGGCCTGGCTCATCACCAGGTACTCGCCGTGCTTGTGGTGGTCGTAGTAGCCGATGCTCATGCCAATGTCGTGCAGCAGGGCGGCCTCGTCAAGCAGGCGCTCCTCCTCCTGGTAGCCGTGTAGGGGCTTGAGTAGGCGGAAGAGCAGCCGGCAGAAGTGGCGTACCCGGGCGGTGTGGCCGTACTCCTGGGGGTAGCGGGCGAATAGGTTGCGGACGAAGAAGCCGCGCACATCGGGGAGCAGGTGGGGTGGGGGTAGAAAGGCTTCATAGAAGACCCCCTCGCGCAGCCCTTGGCCGGAGATGTAGAGCCCCTCCAGCCCGGCCTCGCGGAGCAGGGTGCGGTAGACCAATGCGCCGGCAACGATAACATCGGCGCGGTCGGCTTGGAGGCCCTCGAGCCGCCGCCGCTGCTCGGTGCTTCGGGCCAGCAAGAGCTCTACCACCCCTTCCAGCTCGTTCCGGGAGAGGTAGTAGCCGTGCAGAAGGTCGAGAGGATATCCTTGGCGGCGCTGGGCCAGCTTGGCCAGGTTGCGCACGGTCCCGCCCATCGCCACCAGGGGCCGGGGATGCTCTCGGAGGCGCTCTAGGGCGTCCTTCATCTCCTTCCGCACAAGGCGCTCGAGCTCCTCTACCTCGCCTTTTTTAGGGGGGTCGTTCCGCAGGAACCTCTCGGTCAGCCGCACCGCCCCCAGGGGGTAAGCCCGCCCCCACCGGTAATGGCGCCCTTCCATAGAGGAAAGCTGGGCGCTACCACCGCCCAGGTCCATCACCCAGGCCTCCTCCAGGGGGAAGGAGTTGGCCACCGCCAAAACCCCGTACCGGGCCTCCTCTTCCCCCGAGAGCACCCGCACCTGCAACCCGAGCTTTCGGACCTCCTGCAGGAATACCGGTCCGTTTTCGGCGTCGCGGCTGGCGCTCGTGGCAACCACCCTTAGCTCGTCCAGGTCGGTGGCTTGAGCAAAGTCGGCGTAGAGCCTAAGGGCTGAAAGCGCCCGCTGCATGCCCTGTTCGGTCAGCCGGTTCTGGGTGCCCAGCCCCTCGCCCAGGCGGACCGTTTCGCGGATTTCGTCCACCAGGCGGAAGTGCCGACCGGGTTCGTAGGCGTACACCACCAGGCGGGCTGTGCCGGAACCTAGGTCCACAATCCCAAGGCGTTGCACCGGCTTATCCTAGGGCTTGGGGATAGGAAGGCTCAAGGGCTTCTCCAGGGTCCGCTAGGGTTCGGGGAATCCCGGCCAGGCGCACTGCCCGGAGCCCACCCGCTTACTCCGGCTTTTTCAGTACCGCCCCCTCCCGCGCGCTGCTCACCAGGGCTGCGTATCGGGCGAACAGACCGCTTTTGTAGTGGGGTTTAGGGGGCTTCCAGACCTTGGCCCGCCGGGCCAGCTCCCTTTCTGAGACCTCCAGGTTCAAGACACCCTTGTCGCAATCGATGGAGATGATGTCGCCCTCTTCCACCAAGGCGATAGGCCCTCCTACCTGGGCTTCGGGGGCCACATGCCCAATCATCAAGCCGCGGGTGCCTCCGGAAAAGCGCCCATCGGTTACCAGCGCCACATAGGGCCCCAGCCCCTCGCCCACCAGGGCCGAGGTGACCGAGAGCATCTCGGGCATTCCCGGCGCCCCTTTGGGGCCCTCGTAGCGGATGACCACCACGTCGCCGGGCCTAATCTCCTTTCTCAAGACAGCCTTCATAGCGGCCTCTTCGCCGTTGAAGACCCGGGCTGGCCCCCGGAAGACCTTGGTTTCGGTGCCCACCAGCTTGAGCACCGCGCCCTCTGGGGCCAGGCTACCCTTCAAAACCCGCAGCCCGCCCTCTGGCTTGAAGGGGTTTTGCACGGTGGCCACAACCTTTTGTCCTTCGGTCTCCTTTGCGTTTTTGGTCTCTTCCCAGAGGGTCTTGCCGCTTACGGTCATCTGGTCGCCGTCTAGAACCCCTCCCTCGATTAGGCGGCGGATGACCAGGGGAATCCCCCCGGCCTCCCAAAGCTCCCATGCGGTGTACTGGCCCCAGGGGCGCATGTCGGCGATCACCGGGGTTTTTCGCGAAATTTTGTCGAACTCCTCTAGGGTGAGCTTGATTCCGGCTTCCTTGGCTACCGCCAGCAGGTGGAGCACCGCGTTGGTAGAGCCCCCCGTGGCCGCCACTGCCGCGATGGCGTTGGTAAAGCTCTTTTTGGTTAGGAAGCTTTTAGGGGTGCGGTTGTGCTTTATGGCGTCGGCCAGGATGTGCATGGCTCTCCGACCGGCCTCCTTCTTCTCCGGGGCCACTGCTGGAATGGCGTTGTAGCCGATGGGGGAGAAGCCCATTACCTCCAGCACCATGGCCATGGTGTTGGCGGTGTACTGACCCCCGCAGGCCCCGGGTCCTGGGATGGCGGTGCGCTCGACCTCGGCGAGTTCTTCTTCGGTGATTTTGCCCGCGGCGTACTGGCCCACCGCTTCAAAGACCGAGACGATGGTCTGCTTTTTCCCATTCAGGATGCCAGGGGCGATGGAGCCGCCGTAGAGCACCAGGCTGGGCACATCGGCCCGAATCACGCCCATCATGGCCCCAGGGTTGGTCTTGTCGCAGGCCACCAGCGCCACCATGCCGTCGTAGAGGTAGCCCTGGGCGATGAGCTCAATGGAATCGGCGATGACCTCGCGGCTCACCAGTGAGGCCCGCATGCCCACGGTGCCCATGCTGATGCCGTCGGAGATGGCTGGCGCGCCAAACTCGAAGGTCTGGAGGCCGGCTTCCTTAGCCCCAATCTTGAGGTCGGCGGCCAGGTCGCGTAGGTGGAAGTTGCAGGGCATGCCCTCGGTCCAGGTGTTCACAATGCCCACCCAGGGAATCTTGAACTCCTCGTCGCCGATGCCCACTGCGCGGAGCATGGCTCGAGCAGGGGCTTGTTTAGGGCCTTTCTTGATGATGTCAGAACGCATGGCTACCTCACAAGGATACGGGCTTCTACCCCAGAGGGGGTTTTGGCGGGCTTTGCTGGCAGAATTTTACCAGCTCCGGGCGCCCAGCAGGATTCCGTGCTGCCCCAGGGGTCAGGCGGCCACCTTGCGGAAGGCTGCGATCACCTGCTGGGTAAAGCCCTGGGTGGTGGCCTTTCCGCCCAAGTCGGGGGTGGGGTTTTGGGCCAGGGCCTGGGCCACCGCTTCCTCTACCTGGCGGGCTACCTCGGGGCGATTCAGGGCGTAGGTGAGGAGCATGGCCGCCGACAGGATGGCCGCGGTAGGGTTGGCGATGCCCTTGCCGGCGATATCCGGAGCCGAGCCGTGGACGGGTTCGAAAAGCGGGGTCCTCTCGCCTAGGCTGGCCGAGGGCAGCAGGCCCAGCGAGCCGGGCAGCACGCTGGCCAGGTCGGAGAGGATGTCGCCGAAGATGTTGCCGGTCACCACCACGTCAAAGCGGCTGGGTCGGGTGACCAGGTGCATGGCCATGGCGTCCACATACTGGTGCTCCAGGGCCACATCGGGATACTCCCGGTGTACCTCCTCCACGGTTTTGCGCCAGAACTCCCCTACCTCGAGCACGTTGGCCTTGTCCACGCTGCAGACCCGCTTGGCGCGTTTGCGGGCCGCTTCAAAGGCCACCCGGGCGATGCGCTCTACCTCGAGCCTGCTGTAGCGTTCGGTGTTCCAAGCTTCGGCCTCGCTCATGCCGCGGGGCTCCCCGAAGTAAATCCCGCCGGTCAGCTCGCGGATGACCAGCACGTCCACCCCCCGGGCGATCTCGGGTTTGAGCGGCGAGAGGTGCTCGAGGCCGGGTAGCACCCTGGCCGGGCGCAGGTTGGCGAAAAGCCCGTGGGCTTTGCGCAGGGCCAGAAGGCCGGTTTCGGGCCGCAGGTGCCGGGGCACCTCATCCCACCTGGGGCCCCCGATGGCCCCCAGCAGGATGGCGTCAGCCGCGAGGCAGCCCCTTCGGGTTGCCTCGGGGAAGGGTTCGCCGTGGGCGTCGATGGCGTTGCCGCCGAAGGGGAAGGCCTCAAACACGAGCCCCAGGCCAAACACCTCGTCGGCAGCCTTCAAAACCTCTACCGCGGCGTAGGTGACCTCAGGGCCAATGCCATCACCAGGGAGGAGCGCAATCTTAGGCATAGGCGGCCTCCCTAGCTGAGGGTAGCCCTGGGCAGGCGGGCGTGGGCCTCTTCGATTAGGTCGCTGGCCTCGAGCAGGTCAGCGATGGGGTCCCAGCGTCCCTCCACCAGGGCTTTTTGGGCGGTGGGGGGCAGGTTTACCTTGAAGGCCTTGTCGGCGTAGCGCACCTCGAGCCGCTCCACGTCCACCGTGACTATAAGGTTTGGGTCCTCCTCAATTGCCCGAGCCAAGGCGGCTATGTCGGCCTTGGGGGCGGTCACGCAGGGCATGGAGAGGGTGGTGGCGTTGCCAAAGAAAATCTCGGCGAAGCTCTCCCCCACCAAGGCCCGGAAGCCTGCCCGGTAGATGGCTTGCGGCGCGTGCTCACGAGAGGAACCGCAACCAAAGTTAGCCCCTACCAGCATGATGCGCGCCCCTTTGAAGCGGGGGTCGTTCAGGGGGTGGGGTTTTTCTGAACCGTCTGGATTGAATCGCTCGTCGTAGAACAGGGCTTCGCCCAGCCCGTCGAAGGTGACCACCTTCAGGTAGCGGGCTGGGGTGATGCGGTCGGTGTCGATGTCGTCACCCGGCAGATACACGGCACGCCCGGAAACTTGCTTGATCGCTTCTAAAGGCATCTTCCCTCCTCAGCGAGCCTCATCGTCTCGGTCTCCCCTGAAGCCCCTCGAGATGCTCCATACCCCTGCTAGCGCGGCTGCCGAGACCACCAGGAACCCGAGGGTGAAAACCAGCCAGGCCCCTGCGGGGTTGCTGGGGAGGCTCTGGTACCAAAGCGCCAGCGTAACCAAGGAAAGGAGCACCGAGAGGACCACCAGGCCCAGACCAAGCAGGATGCGGCTCATGGTATTCGGTCTTCCCCGTAGCCCTTTACGCCCCTACCAGTTCGGCTCCAAACACTTCCCTTGCGTCGCTGATACGGCCCGTGACCGCTGCTGCCACCACCATCACCGGGCTCATCAGCACCGTGCGGCCGGTGGCGCTGCCCTGGCGGCCCTTGAAGTTGCGGTTGGAGCTGGAAGCGCAGAGCTCATCGCCCACCAGCCGGTCGGGGTTCATCGCCAGGCACATGCTGCACCCAGCCCCGCGCCACTCGAACCCAGCCTCGCGGAAGATGTCGGCGATGCCCTCTTCCTCACATTGCTTGGCCACCTGTTGTGAGCCCGGTACGGCAATGGCCCGCACCCCAGGGGCTACCTTGCGGCCCTTGAGGTACTTGGCGGCCTCCCGGAAGTCGGAGATGCGGCCGTTGGTACAGCTTCCCAGGAAGGCCACATCGACCTTCACGCCTTTGATGGGCTGACCGGGCTTGAGCTTCATGTGGGCCAGGGCTTCCTCAATGGCCGCCCGCTGCGGCTCGGGGTAGTGGGCAGGGTCAGGCACCCGCTCGTCGATGGCGCAGCCTTGGCCGGGGTTGATGCCCCAGGTTACGGTAGGGGCGATGTCCTCAGCCCGTATGTTGACCACATCGTCGTAGTGGGCGTCGGGGTCGGAGGCCAGGGCCTTCCAGCGTTCCACTGCCCTGTCCCATGCCTCACCCTTGGGGGCGTAGGGGCGGCCTTTGAGGTAGTCAAAGGTGGTCTGGTCGGGGTTGACGTAGCCGATGCGGGCACCTCCTTCAATGCTCATGTTGCAGACGGTCATGCGCTCTTCCATGCTGAAGCGGTCGAAGACGCTGCCGCCGTACTCGTAGGCGTAGCCGATGCCCCCGTTGACCCCCAGGGTTCTGATGATGTGCAGGATGACGTCCTTGGCGTAGACCCCAGGACCCAGCCGGCCGTCCACGTTGATGCGCCGCACCTTGAGCTTGCTCACCGCCATGGTCTGGGTGGCGAGCACATCGCGCACCTGCGTGGTGCCAATGCCGAAGGCGATGGCGCCAAAGGCCCCGTGGGTGGAGGTGTGGGAGTCGCCGCAGGCGATGGTCATGCCGGGTTGGGTGATGCCGTTTTCTGGTCCAATTACGTGCACAATCCCCTGCCGGCCCGAGGTCACATCGAAAAAGGTGATGCCGTGCTCGGCAACGTTTTTGCGCAGATGGCGGATCATCTCGTCGGCCTGCGGGTCCTCAAAGGGCTCTGCAAGGGAGTGGGTTGGGACGATGTGGTCCACTGTGGCAAAGGTCCGCTCAGGGTAGCGCACCTTGAGGCCCAGGTCCCGCAGCATCCCGAAGGCCTGCGGGCTTGTCACCTCGTGAATGAGGTGGACATCGATGAAGAGCTGGGTCTGTCCGTTGGGCAGTGTGCGGAGGGCGTGGGCCTCCCAGACTTTTTCATACAAGCTCTTTCCCATCTTGCTCTCCTGGATGCCGAAAGACCCCAGAGCCTACCCCGGGGTCTTGCGCCACAGCAGCCAGACCCCTAGCGGGGGGCTAGCCGATGTGGTTGTACCGCCTGCGACATCGGGGCCAGTATAACTTTTGGTATACCAAAAGTCAAGCCTCCGGTTCGGCATGGGCGCTTCGGGAAAACTGTGGGCTCGAGAATCGGCCGGAAGTTTAGACTGTATGGGGTGAAGAAGCGAAAGAGGGTCTTGCACGCCCCTGACCAGGTCCATCTAGACTCGCCGGTGATGCCTGAGGGTGCCGCCCGCTGGGTTTCTCCGGAGGCGAGCTGGCTTTCCTTCAACCGCCGGGTGCTGGAGCAGACCTGCCGGCCGGACTTCCCCCTTCTGGAGCGGCTCCGCTTCCTGGCCATCTGGGCCAGCAACATGGACGAGTTCTTCGCCGCCCGCATCTCCCGCCTTTTCGCTGAAGAGCGGGGTAGCCCAGAATACCGGGCTGTTTTGGCTGAGGCCCAGAGCCAGTCTGAGGAGGCATCCCGGCTTTACCGCGAGTTTTTGAAGTCTTTGGAGAACCTTCACATTCACATTTTGGAGCCCTCCCAGCTTACCCGGGCCGAGCAGCAGTACTTTGGGGCTTACCTGGCTGAAGAGGTGGCCCCGCTGACCGACCTCATCGAGCCCGAGGCCCTCTCTGACCTTTCCAGCCAGGCCCTGTACCTGGCCTCTGGGGAAGGGCGCTTGCAGTACCTCATTCGCCTGCCCCAAAGCTTGCCCCGGCTGTTGCCGGTGCCGGGCCGGGAGGGGGGGTTCGTACGGCTTGGGGCCTTGGTTCGGATGCGCAGCGACCTCTTCCTGCCCACCCCGGGTAGACCCCCCCTCTTTGAGTTTCGTCTGATCCGCTTGGCCCAGCTTGCCCGTTCTCGCGCGGATTGGGATGAGCTTCCCGAAGCCCTGGAGGAGCGGCTGGACGGCCAGGTGAGCCACCTCGAGCTGGAGGAAGACTTTCCTCACCCTTGGGCCGAGCGGCTGCAGATGGCCCTGGGCCTCCTCCCCGAGGAGGTTTTCCGCCTTCCCCCCCCCCTTGACCTGAGCTTTGTGTCTACCCTGGTGGGCCAGGGGCCAGAAGGGGAGAGGTTTAGGCCCTTGGCACCCAAAAGGCCCAAGGGGTTTGGCAAGGACCCCTGGGGCTACCTGAACCGGCGCGACCTGGTTCTCTACCACCCCTTTGAGGACTACAGCGCGGTGGAGGCCTTTGTGGAAGTGGCGGCCCGGGACCCCAAGGTGGAGGCCCTCAGGGCCACGCTCTACCGGATTGGCGAGGAGAACAACCTCGCTGCCTCCTTGATCCGGGCGGCCAGGGCAGGCAAGGATGTGGCGGTGCTGCTGGAGGGCCGGGCCCGCTTTGATGAGCTGGCCAACCTCGAGTGGAGCCTGCGCTTTTCCGGGGCAGGGGTACGGGTGTTGCCCTTACCGGAGAAAAAGGTCCACGCCAAGGCCCTGTACGTGCGTCGGGCAGGGCATGCCTACGTTCACCTGGGTACCGGTAACTACAACCCACTCAACGGCCGGCTCTACACCGACCTCTCCCTCTTTACCGCCCACCCCGCCCTAACCGCAGATGTGTGGGCCTTTTTTGAGGCCCTGGAGGCCCGGAAGCCCCCAGCGCTTTCCATCTTGCGAACGGCATCGGGCATACGCGAGCTGCTCCTGGAGGGGATTGCGGGGGAGGCCCATGGGAAAGGCGAAATCATCCTCAAGTTCAACCACCTGACCGACCCGGCTGTGCTGCAGGCCTTAGAGGAGGCGCTGCGGCGGGGGGCGCGGGTGCATTTGATTGTCCGCAGCACCCTTACCACCCTTTGGGAAGGGGCCGATGTGCGAAGCCTGGTGGGGCGGTTTTTGGAGCACGCCCGCATCGCCGCTTTTAGGAATAGGGGCAAGTGGCGCATCTGGGCTGGAAGTGCCGACGCCATGCCCCGCAACCTTGACCGCCGCTATGAGCTTTTCTTTCCCATACTAAATGGCCGGGCCAAGCGCAAGGTGTTGGAGATTCTAAGGGCCCAGCTCGCCGACGACCGCAACACCTACATCCTCACCCCAGGTGGCCAGAAGCGGTGCTGGGGGGGTAAGCACGATGCCCAGCGCTGGGAGTAGCATGGGCGTATGCGCGTTCTCTCCTCTGACCAAAACGGCCTGCGGCTGCTTACCCTAAACGACCCTAGCCGCCGCAACCCCCTCTCGCCTGAGTTGGTTCGGGGGCTGCTGGAAGCCCTGGAGGCTGCCGAGGGGGATAGAGGGGTGCGGGCAGTGGTGCTCACCGGGGCTGGTCCGGCGTTCAGCGCAGGGGCCGACCTGGAATTCCTGAAGGGCGTGACCCAGGCAGGGGCAGAGGCCAACTACGCTCACTCCAAGGAGCTGATGAGGCTGTTTCACCGGCTCTACACCTTTCCCAAGCCCACCGTGGCCGCGGTCAATGGGCCGGCGGTGGCCGGGGGAGCAGGCCTGGCGGTGGCTTGCGACCTGGTGGTCATGAGCGAGGAGGCGAGCCTGGGCTACACCGAGGTTAAGATTGGCTTTGTGGCGGCCCTGGTGGGGGTGGTTTTGCTGCGCACCGTGGGCGAGAAGCACGCCAAGGAGCTGCTCCTCACCGGAAGGCTGATCCCCGCGCAGGAGGCCTATAGAATGGGTCTGGTGAACCGGGTGGTGCCCCCTGGGCAGGTCCTGG
Source organism: Meiothermus sp. (assembly GCF_025060375.1). Lineage (GTDB taxonomy): Bacteria > Deinococcota > Deinococci > Deinococcales > Thermaceae > Meiothermus. The sequence continues at coordinate 10,302 of NZ_JANXCG010000075.1, forward strand.
ACGAGGCCTTGGCGCTGGCAAGGGAGGTAGCGGCCAATGCGCCCACTTCCCTTCGCCTCACCAAGGAGCTGTTGCACGCAATTCCCGGAATGGGCTTGGAGGACGGCTTCCGGCTGGCCGCCCTGGCCAACGCCTGGGTACGTGAGACGGGGGATTTGGCCGAAGGAATCGCGGCCTTTTTTGAGAAGCGGCCGCCTCGTTTCTGAGCTAGCGTTTTCTGAGGGCCCGCAGCCGCTCGGCGGCCTCGGCGGCGCTGATTTGGCCTCTTTCCAGCCTGGAGAGAATCTCCTCTTTCTCCACCTGCGACTCCTCCTCGTAGCCCAATGCCCTGAGCAGGCCCTCGAGCCGGGCCCGCACTGTGGGGTATGAAAGCCCCAGAATTCGCTCCACCTCCTTCAGGTTGCCCCGCACCTTGAGGTAGAGCCTTAGGAATTCCAGGTGCTCTGGGGTCAGAAGGGCAAACTCGTTGGGCCAGAAGGTCCCTTTGACCTCGGTGTGGCAGTCTGGGCACCTCAGGCCGGTTATCTGTAGGCGCCCGCTACAGGCTGGGCACCGGGCAGGAGGGGAGAGGGTCTGCATCTGGAAGCTCCGTTTACCAGAGGCCAAGCCGAACCTCTACGCCTTTTGGGATTGGGGACTTCACCTTTGCTTCTACCAGGACGAAAGGGGGCATCCTGCGAAGCTCTTCGGCGGAGAAAAGGGTCTCCAGAAGGGCAAAACGGCGGTCCTGCCCCCAGCGAGGTGTTCGGGCCGCCACCTTCAGCAGGAGCCTAAGGCCGCTCAACGGGACAAGCAGAAACACCATTGGAACCCCCCCCAGCCGCACCCAGAAGTACACGAACCGGGGGCGTGGAAGCGGCCAGAGGATGGTGCGGCCCCTGGGTTTCATCGGTCCCTCTCAGACGACCTCAATGACCACCTGCGTGGGTTTTTTGCTTTCGGATTCGCTGACTTCCATATCCACCAGACGCCCTTCGGGCAGGTCGTTTTTGAGCATGTCCAACAGGCCGGAAATCTCAATTCCCTGGGCGCTGAGCTGCTCTTTGGCCTCAGGAGGGATGAAGTGGGCGGCGAACCTAGCCAAAGAGACGGGCAGGTTCACCTTTACCCTCACCTCTTCGCTGTCTATCGCAATCCGCAACATTTTGGCGGCGCCTTTGGAGTTTGAGGAGGTGTAGACGTCAGAATTTTGAATCGCCTCGAGCAGCTGGAGGGCCTCTTGAAGCGAGACCTTGCCCTCCTTGAACATCAGCATAATCCGTTCCTTGTCGCTCATGCTTCCCTCGCCTGTACCTCCAGGTTGCCCATTCGCACCCAGACCTCAAGCTGGGCCCGGCCCTCCTCCAGAGGGAAACCCTGCCCGGGGCGAGGAGCCGGTTCCCCTTGGCCCTTTGCGGATGGGTGGGCCTCGGGGCTTTGAGCGGGCGGATATGGGAACATGGCGGGTTCCCCTGGTAGAATGTAAACCAGGTGATCAATATTTGTCAAGCTGTGATTTACACTATCTAAACATGCGCTTTCCAGAGTTCCCCAAGTAGGGCTTCAAAGCGCTCAATTCGCCTCAGCAGCACCCTCATGCCTTCCCACCAGAACTCCTCCGAGGCCAGGTCGAAGCCGAAGCGGGCGGCCAGCTCCTCGGCGCGGTGCTTGCCCACCGAGGCCAGAAGTGCTTTGTAGTGGGGGAGAAAGCTCTGCCCTTCGCTCAAGTACCTCTGGTAGAGGGCTAGGCCGAAGAGCAGCCCGAAGGCGTAGGGGAAGTTGTAGAAGTTCGCCCCGTAGTAATGCCCCTTGACTGCCCACATATACGGGTGGTAGGTGGCCAGGGCCTCGCCGTAGGTGGCCCTTTGAGCCTCGAGCATGAGGTCGCAGAATTCCTCCGGAAGCAGCTCCCGGTTGCGTCGTTTGGCGAAAACCGCCCGCTCAAACAGAAAGCGCGAGTGGATGTCCACGATGACCTGCGCTGCGCTTTGCAGACTGCCCTCCAGGACCCCAAGCTGCTCGGCGGGAGGGAGGGTTTTTAGGGCCGCCTCGCCAATCACCGTTTCGTTCATGATGGAGGCAGTCTCGGCCAGGGTCATGGGGCCTTTCCGGAGCAGGTAGGGCACCTCCCGCAGGCAGTGGTTGTGGTAGGCATGGCCCAGCTCGTGGGCCAGGGTAGAGACCGACTCGTAACTGTCCTCGTGGTTGAGGAGAATGCGCGAGGCCCCCCGGCCAACTGGCATGCAGTAGGCCCCTCCCGTTTTGCCCTTGCGCGGGGGCGCGTCCAGCCAGCGCTCATCAAAAGCCTGCCGAGCTAGGGCCGCGGCCTCGGGAGAGAACTGGGCCAGGTGGCCGAGGATGAAGGAACGCCCCTCCTCCCAGCTCCAGCGCCTTGGGCTCCCTCCAGGGACCTGTAGGGGAGCAAAGAGGTCCCACCAGTCTAGCTGGGGCTTGCCCAGGGCCCTGGCCTTGGCCGCGAAGTAGCGCCGCCAGTAGGGAAAGCTCGCCACCATCACACTTTGCAGGGCCTCGAGGGTCTTGCGCTGAATCCGGTTTTCAAAGAGGGCCGGAGCCAGATCGTCCTCCCAGCCGCGCCGCCGGTTCAGGGTGGAAACCTCCCCTTTGTAGCCGTTTAGGGCTGCAGAGAGGGGAATTCGGTGGGCCTCCCAGGCCTGCAACTCGGCCTGGTAAGCCGCCTTGCGCACGGACTCCTCGGGGTGCATAGCCAGGTTGCGAACCGCAGAGATGGGCAGCTCTTCCCCATTTACCCTGGCGGTAATCTGGCTGGTCAGGTGGGTGTGCAGCTTGACCCAGGCCCTTCCCCCGCAGAGGGAGAGCTCGGCGGCCAGGGTCTCCTCGGGTTCGGACATCATGTGCGCGGCCTGGATGCGGGCCTCCTCGAGGAGGAGCCGGTACTCACCCGCCTGCACCTCCTCGGGGTCTAGCTCTGCCAGCCAGCGCTGTAGCCGGGGGCGTAGCTTTTGGAACTCCAAATAGACCAGTTCCAGCTCGGATAGCCGGGCCCGGGCCGCCGAGTCCGCGCTGTTGCTGTCTACCCGCATCACCAGGTAGGCGTACAGCGGGCCGAGGGTGTCCCCAAAGGCGTTGAGCCGGTCGACAAGCTCCAGGAAGGTTCCGCGGTCCTTGGCTGTCCCCTCCTTTCCGATGCGGTGGGTTTCCATAAAGCCGCGCAGCTCGGCAAGCTGTGCCTCTACCTGCTGCCAGGTGCGCAAGAAGGCCTCGGATTCTAGGCCAGGGAACAGCGAGTCTAGGTCCCAGGTAGGCAGCTCGGAAGTGGTTGCGCTCATAGCCGGAGTATACGACGGCGCTTCACACAATTCCCTCCCCTAAGCGGATAGACTAAAGCCCGTGTACGCCTTTTTTCAGGCGCTGCGCTCCTTGCGTCAGCACCTCACCAGCAGCCTGGCCACCTTTTCCACGGCTTTGGTCTCCTTCACCCTGCTTTTTTTGCTGGGCCTGGTGCTTTGGAACCTGGATCGGGTGGTGGCGTCCCTCGAGCGCGAGCTGGAGGTGGCGGCCTTCTTGAGACCGGGGGCTGCCCCTGAGGCCCTTCTCAGCCAGATCAGGTCCTGGCCCGAGGTGAGCGAGGTGCGGCTTCAGACCAAGGAAGAGGCCTTGGCCTTGCTGCAGCTCGACTACCCCTATCTGGCCCAGGCCCGGGAGTTCATCCAAAACCCGCTGCCCGACACCCTGCGCATCCGGCTCTCGGACCCCCAGGCGGTGCGTGAGGTGGGCCGGCGGGTGGCCCGGTTGGAGGGGGTGGAGGGGGTGGAGTACGGGGGGGCCCTTACCGAAGGGCTCGTGCGGGTGCTCTTCGGGTTGCGGGTGGCGGTCAACGTGCTGATTGCCCTGCTGCTCCTGAACACCCTCTTCAGCGTGATGAGCACCATCCGGCTCTCCATAGAGAATCGCCGGGAGGAGCTTCGGGTGATGCAGCTCGTGGGGGCTACTCGACGCTTTGTCCAGGGGCCTTTTGTGGTGGAAGGGGCCCTGCTCACCCTGGGCGCGGGGGTGCTGGCGCTGGGTTTGGGGGTGGTCTCGTACCGCTTCCTGGCCGGGGCGCTTCAGAACCTGTTGCCCTTCGTTCCGGTGCTGGCGCAGGAGGATTTGGTGCAGGCTGGGCTGGCCCTGTTGCTCCTGGCCCTGCTCCTGGGGACGCTGGGGGCCTATCTGGCCAGCCGGGTCCACCTACGGGAGACCGACCTATGAAGGCTTGGGGGTGGGTGGGGGTTTTGCTGCTGGGTGTCGGCCTGGGACTGGCCCAGCCTAGCCTGGACGAGCTAAGGCGCCAGGCCCAGGAAAACCAACGTCTTCAGCAGCTTCAGCGGCAGCGCATTGAACAGCTTAACCGTGAGCTGGCCAACCTAGATGCAGCCACCCAGCAGCAGCTGGCTGAACTGAGGCGGTTGGAAGGGGAGATCACCCGGCTCGAGCGGGAGCGGGCTGAGCTGACCCGGCAGATTGGCCTCCTCGAGGCCCAAAAGGAGCAGGCCGAGGCCAGGATTGCTGGCTTGCAGAAGGAGTTGGAGGGCCTGCAAGCTCGGCTTTCGGCCCTGCTGCAAAGCCTGCACCGCGAGCGGGCAGGGCGCTACTTGCCCCTGCTCAGGGCTGAATCGTTCACCGACCTCGCGGTGCGCAGCCGCTGGGTGGGTATGTTGGGACAACACCAGACCGACCTGATGGAGCGCATCCGGAGCACCGTGCGCCGGCTCGAGGAGGAGCAGCAGCGGCTGGAGCTCCTGGTCAGGACCCTCACCGAGCGCCGGGCTGAGCGTCAGGGGCGTATTGCTGCCCTAGCCCAGAACCGCCAGGCGGTGCGGCTTACCCTGGCCCGCCTGCAGGCCCAGCGAGCTGGCCGGCAGATCATTCTGCGGGAAACCCTCCAGGCCCAGGCCCAGCTCCAGGCCGAGCTAAGGGTGTTGCAGGGCCGGATTTCGGCCGAGCTGCGCCGGATTGCCGAGGAGCGTCGCCGGGAGGAGGAGCGCCGCCGCCGCGAGGCTGAGGAGCGCCGGCGTAGAGAACTGGTGGCTCAGCGGGAACGGGAGCTTCAGGTGCGGCGGGAACAGGAGGAGGTGCCCGTGCCCCGTGAGCTTGTCGGTGCCCTGATGTTTCCGCTGCGGGGTGGGCGCGTGGCTGAGGCCTATGGTTACCTGGGCAACGATTGGCAGACCCTGCAAGGGGACGGTCCCTCGAGCCCCATTGTGGCCGCGGCGGATGGGGTGGTGATGGACAGCCTTTTTATCGCCAACCTGGGCTACACCCTCACCATCCGGCACTCGGAGCGGATGGCCACCCAGTACGTCAACGTACTGGAACCCCAGGTGGCCGTGGGGCAGCGGGTCAGCCAGGGGCAGCTCATCGGCTACACTGGGGGCGGTGTCTTAATTCCAAGCGACCGGATGTGGTTCAGGGTGATCTTCATTGATGAGAACGGAAACTTCCGCTATGTGGACCCCTCGCGCTACTACTAGGGGGTGCGTATGTGGGGCAGCAGTGCGGCGCGGAGGGTAGGGTGGCTGGAGGTCCAGTTGAAAAGAGGACGGGCAAAAGGGCTCTGCACAATGCCCTCCTTGACCGCGACGGGCATCCGCTCAGAGGGGTAGCGCAGGGCCCCTGTGGAGGCCACGAACTCGCTGGGAAAGCTGACCCAGATGGTGCAGGCCAGGAACAGACCCCACAGGAACCCCCCTACCCCGCCCACCAGGCCCTCCAGGGTGGGTGAGAGGGGAGGGAGGGGGATGAACTGGGCCAGGTAAGCCGCGAAGAGCCCCAGGACCAGGGCTAGGAGGGGTAGGCCCCAGGGGGTCAGCACGGACCCCGCCAGGAGGACGAGTAGCCCATAGAGCACCAAGGCCCCTACCAGGGCCAAGGTGAAATGGGCCCCTCGGCGGATTCCCAGGGCTAGGGCGGCCGAGAGGACCAGCAGTGCCATCAGGTCGAGCCAGCTCAGCATCAGACCGAAGTATACCCACCTGCAGGGTTCGTTAGGGCTGGTTTTGACCAAAACCGCTCAGCGGCGAATGGCGTAGCCCTTCTCTTCCAGACCGGCGAAAATTCGCTGCATGAAGCTGTCGGTCTCGGGGTCGGTTAGGGTGCGCTCGGGGTGGCGGAAGGCTAGGTGAAAGGCCAAACTCTTCTGGCCGGTTGCCAGGGGCTTCCCCCGGTACACGTCAAAGACCTCTAGCTTCTCCAGGTACGGCCCTGCGTGGGCGCGGATGAGCCCTTCTACCTCCGCGTAGGGAACGCTTTCGGGAACAACCACCGCCAGGTCCCGCAGGTTGGCTGGGTGGCGGGGCATGTCCCGGAAGAGGGTCTCCCCCTTGGGCAACGGCAGGCTCAGCTCAAAGAGGAAGACCCCTGAGGGCAGCTCGAGGTCTTCTGCGATGGCCGGGTGCAGGGCGCCGATGTGCCCGACCGGCGCGTTGTTCCAGTAGACCACCCCGCTGATGCCGGGGTGCAGGTGGGGAAAGGCCTGCTTCTCAACCCTTACCTGGCTACCCAGGCCCTGCGCGGCGGTCTCCAGGAGGCCCTTGAGGGCGAAAAACCCACCCACCCGCCCCCGCTGCCAGCGTCCCGCCACCACCGCGCCCAGGAGGAGGGCGCCAAGGTGTGGGGGTTCGGTGGGGTGGAAGACCCGCCCCACC
>NZ_JANXCG010000083.1 GCF_025060375.1 Meiothermus sp.
CTTCTCCCTGCTCATCACCAGCAGGGCCGCCGCTCCATCGGAGTAGGGCGAGGCGTTGCCGGCGGTCACGGTGCCGCCCTCCTTGAAGGCCGGCTTGAGCTTAGCCAGGCGCTCTAAGGAGGTGTCGGCCCGGGGCAGCTCGTCTTTGGCGAAATGGAACTCCTCCACGTGCTTCTTGGCTCCCTTCCAGGAGACTTTCTTCACCGGGATGGGCACAATCTGACCATCAAAAGCTCCTCGGGCCTGGGCCTCCAGGGCCTTCTGGTGGCTGCGCAGGGCCCAGGCGTCCTGGTCTTCCCGGCTCACCCCCCAGCGCTCGGCCACCCGCTCAGCGGTAAACCCCATCCCGATGTAGGCCTCGGTAAGCTCGGGGTGGAGCTCGGTGTGGTAGCCGGACATGGGCACCCGGCTCATCATTTCCACCCCACCGGCCAACACCACCTCGTTCATGCCCGAGAGGATGGCCTGGGCCGCATAGGCCACGCTCTGGAGCCCCGAGGAGCAAAAACGGTTGATGGTAGCGGCGGTTACCTCCACAGGAAACCCCGCCCGGAGCATGGCCAGCCGGGCGATGTTGAGGCCCTGGCTGGCCTCGGGCATAGCGCAGCCCCACTGGATGTCCTCAACGACAGCGGGGTCTAGACCCACCTTTTCCACCGCGGCTTTCATCACCGCTGCCGAAAGGTCAACGGGGTGTACGGTGGCCAGGGAACCGTCGCTCTTCCCTCGGGCAACCGCGCTGCGAACCGCACTGACGATAACAGCTTCCCTCATCTTCACTCCTTTTTGGCCTTCCTTACGTACAGGGTTTTCTCAAAGCTAGCGTAGACCACCCCCAAGCGATCCACCAGCTCCACCGGGTAGACGCGGTCCAGCGAGGATTGCTCGCAGGCCAAGCGGCGGATGGTCTGAAGTTCCTCTTCCGTGAGGATAAAGCGGGCATAAAGCGTGGTCCTTCCAGGTCTGCGGAAACGGATGGTGGCCGCCTTGTCCCAAACCACGTAGTCCGGCCCCAGGTTGTGGATCAGCATCAGCATGTAGACAGGGTCAATCGCACCGTACATGCTGCCCCCAAAGAGGGTGCCCACGTAGTTCCTGGTGCGCCAGTTGAGGGGCAGAGCCACGTGGACCTCCCGCCAGTCTGGGGCGATGTAGACCACCCGCCCACCGGTACCCCAGTAGGCTGGGAAGAGGTTGAAGCCCCAGCGCCACAGCCGGCTCCGCCAGGTCTCGGCCTTGGGCTTTGGGAAGGGCGGCACCGTCCACCCCCTAGTTGCGCAGGGGCTTCCCGGTCTTGAGGGTGTGGGCGATGCGCTCCTGGGTCTTCTTGGTGCCCAGCAGCTTGAGGAAACCCTCGCGCTCCAAGTCCAGGATGTCCTGCTCACTCACCTCGCGGGGCGGGCCGTCGCCGCCGCAGAGCACATAGGCCACCTGATGGCCGATGAACACGTCGTGTTCACTGGCCTGGCGGGCCTCGTGAAACTGCCACAGGGCATAGCGCAGGTTGCCCAGGGCCTGGTTGCCCAGGGCTCGCACCCGCATGGGCGGCTCGGGCACAAAGTCGGGGGCCATGAAGAGCACCCTGCGCTTGGCGTCGGCAATCAAGCGGTCGCGGTTCATGCTTATACCGTCGCCCTGGCGCAGGAAGCCCATGTTGCGGGCCTCGAGAGCGCTGGTGGAGGTCTGGGCCAGCATGATGAGCTGGAAGGCCCGCTTGACCCCTTCAAACAGGTCTATCTCCGGGCCATAGGCTGAGAGCTCGCGGGTAAAGCGGAAGAGCATCTCCTTGGTACCGCCCCCAGCCGGCAGGAGGCCCACCCCCACCTCCACCAGGCCCATGTAGAGCTCGGCGTGGGCCTGGATGGCGCTGGCGTGCAGGCTGAACTCAGCCCCCCCGCCCAGGGTGAGGCCGAAGGGAGCCGCCACCACCGGGAAAGGCGAACGGCGCAGGCGCATGGCGGTCTGCTGGAAGCGGCGGGTGGCGAGCTCGAGGTCGTCCCATGCCCCTTCTTGAGCAGCCATCAGCACTAGGGCCAGGTTAGCCCCGGCGCTGAAAGTGCGGGGGTCTTCGTGGCCAATCACCAGCCCGGCGTAGCCCTGGGCCTCCACCCAGTCCAGCGCCTTGTGCAGCCCCGAGATGGAGCCCTCACCCCAGGTGCCCATCTTGGCCCGGTTCTCGAAGAGGGCCACCCCATCGCCCAGGTCGAGCAGGGCGTATTCCTTGCCTTCCAGAAGGATTCGGCCCTCGCTCCTTACCTGGGAAAGCCGGATCACCCCTTCCTCCTTGGGGATGGGGTGGTACCGGCCATCAAAGCCCAGGTACTGCCCGTCCTTGTAGAAGCTACCCTGGGCTTTCTTCAGCAACTCGGGCTCGGGAAGGCCCAGCTCGGCAAAGCCCTGGCGGAGGTAGTCCAGCCCTACCGCGTCCATGTTCTTGAAAGGCCCCTGCTCCCAGGCAAAGCCCCACTCCAACGCGCGGTCTATGGAAACAATGTCATAGGCAATCTCGTCCGCCTTCTGAAGGGTATAGTGGGCCGTTGTGAGAAAGAGCTTTCTGGCAAAGGCGCCGTACTTTCCGGGCAACTCGCCAACCTTTCTGAGCCGCTCGGCAAGGGGTAGGTCCTTGATGGCCGCGATCTCGTCCAGGCGGAGCTTCTCCTGGGGCCGGTACTCCCCGGTCTTGTAGTCGTAGGTGTAGATGTCCTTGCCCACCTTTTTGTAGAAGCCCGCCCCGGTCTTCTCCCCTAGGTTGCCCTGGGCGATGAGGCCTTCCACCCACTCGGGCATGGCAAAGTCCTCACCGGTGGTCTGGGAAAGCTCGGTGGAGACCAGCTTAAGCACGTCCAGGCCGGAGATATCGCCGGTGCGGAAGGTGGCGCTCTTGGGGCGGCCTACCAGAGGACCGGTGAGGGCGTCCACCTCGTCGATGGTGAGCCCCTCCTCCATCATCAGGCGCATGGCCTGGCTCATCCCGTAGACGCCCAGCCGGTTGGCGATGAAGCCGGGGGCGTCCTTGCAGATCACGGTACCCTTGCCCAGGATGCGCTCGCCGAAGTTGCGCATGGTCTCCAACACCGCTGGGTCGGTCTCGGGGGTGGGGATGAGCTCCAGCAGGTGCAAGTAGCGCACCGGGGCGAAGAAGTGGGTGCCCAGGAAGCGCCGGCGGAAGGCTTCGCCCCGGCCCTCCAGGAGGGTCTTCATGGGAATCCCGGAGGTGTTGGAGCTTACGATGGCCCCCGTGCCCAAAGCCTCGAGCCGGGCAAAGAGCTCCTGCTTGGGCTCCGGCTTCTCGATGATCACCTCCACAATCCAGTCGCAGTCTTTGAGCTTTTCCAGCTCCTCGGTGGTGCCCAGCTCGATGAGGGCGGCCCGGCCCTTATCCATGAAGGAAGCGGGCTTGCTCGCAAGCTGGCGCTCGAGGCCTTTTTTGACCAGCTCGAGCTTGTCCTCCCTTCCCGGCAGGTCAAGCATGACCACCGGTACCCCTGCCGAGGCAGCCAAGGCGGCAATGGCTCCGCCCATGGTTCCCGAACCCACCACGCCTACCTTTCTGATTCGCATTGGGCCTCCTTGCGTCTATTTTTATACCGAGTCAAAGTTTACCATGCAACCCCAGTGTGCTCCAGGCCATGCCCGGCCCGGGTCTAGGCAGCTAACCTGGAGGGCGTGTTCACGGGTATCGTGGAGCAGACCGGCCGGATTGAAGCGGCCCGGCCCAAAGGCGGCAACCTCGAGCTTTTCATCACCCCCAAGCACCCCTGGCCCGACCTTGCTCTTGGCGAGAGCATCGCCATCAGCGGGGTCTGCCTGACGGTGGCGGCTTTCGACACAAGGGGCTTTACCGTGCAGCTCTCCCAGGAGACCCAGTCCAAAACCGCCCCCCGCTGGCAGGAGGGGGCCTTAGTGAACCTGGAGCGGGCCCTGCCTGCCTCGGGGCGGCTTGGGGGGCACCTTGTGACCGGACACGTGGACGGGGTGGGGCGGGTAGTGGCCCTGGAGCCGCAGGACGGGCGCTACGTGGTCTGGATGGAAGCCCCAACCCCGCTGGCCCGCTACCTGGTGCCCAAGGGCAGCGTGGCCGCAGATGGGGTGAGCCTGACCGTGGTGGACGTGGGCGGCCCGACCGGCAGCCGCCCCGAGCTCCCGGCAACCCACTTCAGCCTCTGGCTCATCCCCCACACCCTGAGCGTGACCACCCTGGGAAGCTGGCAGCCCGGGACCCTGGTGAACCTGGAGGCCGACATCGTGGCCAAGTACGTAGAGCGCCTACTCTCCCTCCAGCCAGGCCAGGAGCAGCTCCGAGCGGCCCTTTAGCCCCTCCCACCCCCACAAACGAGGGCAGAGAACCCAAGCAGGCAAGGGCCCCTGCCCAAAGAGACATTCCCCAGGAGAATGAAAGCCATCGGTAGACGAAAAGCCGCACCTCCTAAGGGAATCCGCCTGGGGCAAAATCGGTCCGCCTGCTCCTCCGCTGGTTTTCAGCCCAGATGAAGCTAGGCGCAAAAGACGGCATCGGCCGGATTTCCCAACAAAGCAGCGACCGGCCGGACGGCCATCTCAAAGGCTCTAACCCTGGAGCTGAGCCAGGGCTTCCTGCAGGGCTTTTTCGTGCAGGCGCTGTGCCCGCAGGCGGGCCAGGGCCTCCTGGCCCAACTCCTCCTTCAGAGCGGTGGGGGTGGTGCGGTAGGCCCGGGCCAGGTCGGCTAGGTAAGCCTCGAACTCCCCTGGGCTCAGCTCGGTCCCAAGCTCCTCAGCCAAAGCCTCCACCGCCAAGGACCGCCGCAGGCGTCTGGTCGCGTTCTCGCGGAGGCTTTGGGTAAACTCCTCGAACTTACCCTGCTGGCGCAACGACTCTAGGTAGTCCTCAAGCCCAACCCGCCGCTCCTGAAGCTCCTCAGCCAGGCTCCTGAGCAGGTGCTGCTCCTCGCGGGCCTGCATGGAGGGAGGAATCTCTACCTCGATGGCCTCAGCCAGCCTGTCCAAAAACTGGTTGGCCCGAAGGTTTTGGGCCTCCCGCGCGAAGCGCTCCTGAAGGCTCTGCCGGACTTTTTCCGTGAGGGCCTCTAGGTTATCCTCCCCAGCGGTCTTGGCAAACTCGTCGTCCAACTCAGGCAGCTGCAGGGCCTTGACCTCCAGGATTTTGGTCCTAACCTCCCTCACTGTCCTGTCGCCGTCCTTCACCGGGACCAATACCTCTTCCCCAGCCCGCCTGCCCAACAGCACCTCGCGCACATGGGGCTGGGCGCTTTCCACAACCACCGGGAAACGGCTACCCTCCTCGGTCTCTACAATCACGTGGTCTTTTTCCTGGACCTCCCGCTCAACCGCCACCAGCTCCGCGTAGCGCTGACGAAGCTCATCCAAAGCGCGGTTCAGCACCTCTTCAGTAACCTCCGGGGTCTTCACCTCAAGCTTGAAGCCCCGCCAGTCGGGCAGCTTAACCTCGGGGTAGTTCTCCACCTCCAGGGTGTAGACATAGGGTTCGCCAAAGGACAACCGCTCCTCCAGCAACCGCGCTCCCACCGGCAACAAGGAGAGTTCCCGCGCCGCTTCCGGGAAGGTCTCCTCGCGCAGGCGCTCCTTCACCTCCTCCAGGAGGGATTCCCGGCCAATCCGGGCCTCCACCATCTTGACCGGAGCCTTTCCTGGCCGGAACCCAGGGAGGTGCACCCGCTGGGCATAGCCCTTCAGCACCGACTGGTAAGCCTGCTCCACCCGGGTGGCGGGCACCTCGACCCTCACCCTGACCCGGTATCCTTCACGTTCGAGAATTTCAGCCACAACGCACCTCGAGCTCGACCGCTTGGGGTCGCCAAGCACATAGTCTACACTGGCCTCGTCGCTTTTCGTAGCCCCAAAACAGCCTCTGTCCCGCCCGCAAGCGGGTAAGATAGGGGCGCATGTCCGCTGCCCGGGTCTTTCTGGTACTCCTGTTGGCCTACTTCCTCTCCTACTTTTTCCGCGCGACCAACGCGGTCATCTCACCTGATCTGAGGCGCGACCTAGGGCTCACCTCGGCTGAGCTGGGCCTGATGACCAGCCTTTTCTACCTGACCTTTGCCCTGGTCCAGCTCCCCTTGGGGGGGCTTCTAGACCGGTTCGGCCCCCGTTTCGTGCACCCCACCCTGATGCTGCTTGGGGCGGTGGGGGCATTGGTCTTCGCCTCCGCCCAGAGCTTCGCCACCCTGTCGCTGGGCCGGGCCCTCCTGGGGGTAGGCTTCGCGGCCGCCCTGATGGGGGCCCTGAAGGCGTTCTCCCTCTGGTTCCCCTCCTCGCGCTACGCCAGTGTGAGCGGGCTCTACGTGGCCCTGGGGGCTTCGGGGGCCATTGCCGCCTCCTCGCCCTTAGCCTGGCTCAAGGAGCAGATCGGCTGGCGGGGGGTCTTTGAGTGGGGGGCTCTGGTCATCGTGCTGGTGGCCCTGATGGTGGCCCTGGGGGTCCAGAACGCCCCCAGAGGAACCCCCCTGCCCCGCAGCGAGGCCCAGGAGGGGGCCGGGGTCATCTGGCGGAGCGGGGTCTTCTGGCGGATTGGGGCCCTCAACTTCGTGCTGGGGGGCGGTTTCCTGGCCTGGCAGACCCTGTGGGGCGGCGACTTCCTCTACAAGGCCCGGGGCATGGGAGGGCTCGAGGTGGGCGCTCTTCTGTTCACCTTCTCGCTGGCCGCGGTCTTCGGGTACCTGCTGAGCGGAACCCTAGCCGACCGGCTGGGACTGCCTCGCGTCCTGCTGGCGGCCAGCCTGGGCTTCACCCTGGGGCTCCTGCTGTTGGCCCTATGGCCCCAGATGCCCCTTGCCCTGCTCTACCTGGTCTATCTCCTGATGGGCTTCACCGGCGCTTTCAACATTCTGAGCCTGGCCCAGGCCCGGCTGAGCTTCCCCACCGCCCTTACCGGACGGGCTGTGACAGCCATCAACTTCCTGGGATTCATCGGGGTATTCCTCCTGCAGTGGGGTCTGGGGGTGGTGCTGGCCTGGGGCTACGGCACCGCCTTGGTCCTTTGGGCTGGGCTTCTCCTTCTGGCCCTTCTGGGCTACCTTCCCCTGGTACGGAAAAGCTCCCTTTAGCCAACCCTCACAGCTCGAAGTGGCCTAAAAGGGTAGGCTTTGGGCATGCACAGCCGTTGGTCTAGCCTGCTGGTCCTTCTGGTCGCCGCTTGCTCCCCCCCAAGCCCTCCGGCCCAGCACCTCGCCGTTGTGCTCGAGCCCAGCACCGAGTTTGCCCTGGACATAGGCCAGGAGCGCACCGTCGTGGCCCGGGTAAGCGGCAGCGCCAACACCGCGGTTACCTGGAGCAGCAGCAGACCCGAGGTGGCCTCGGTCCGCGAGGGGCGGGTGCGGGGCGAGAGCCCAGGGAGCGCCATCATTACCGCCCGGAGCGTGGCCGACCCCAGCAAAAGCGCCTCGGTGAAGGTCCGCGTGCTCGAGCCTCCCGCCCCCCCGCCCCCCGGCAATGGGGTCATCAGCGGAACGGTTCGCATCGCCCTGCAGACCTCCTTATCCGAAGCCGCCTCTCAGGCCCCCTTCCCGGCGGGCGAGTTCATCGTGAAGTTCAGGCCCCAGGTCAGCCTGCAGTCGCTGGGCCGGCTCTCGGTCTCGGGGGTGGAGCTCCAGCAGGTGAGGCCGCTGGGTGCGGGCACCTACCTCTACCGCGCCAACCTGAGCCGCGCCGACACCCTGCTCACCCTGCAGGCGCTGCGGGGCCGCAGCGACGTGGAGTACGCACACCCCAACTACATCCTCTTTGCCCAGGCCACGCCCAACGACCCCCAGTACCCCAGCCAGCGCTGGCACTACGAGGCCATCCGCCTACCCGGCGCCTGGGATATCGAAACCGGCGCTTCCAACCCGGTTATCGTCGCTGTAATTGACGGGGGCGTGGTGGCGGGCCACCCCGACCTCGCTGGCCGGCTCCTTCCCGGCTACGACTTCTACTCCAACGCTGCCGACTCCGGCGACGGCGATGGGCGCGACCCCAACCCTGAGGACACTGCCCCCGGCACCGACTTCCACGGCACCCACGTCGCCGGCACGGTGGGGGCCGCCACCAACAACAACCTGGGGGTGGCCGGGGTTTCGTGGGAGGCAAGAATCCTACCCGTCCGGGCGCTGAGCGGCGGCAGCGGCACCCTAGCCGATGTGGTCGATGCGCTGCGGTGGGCCGCGGGGCTGAGCGTGCCCGGCGCCCCGCCCAACGCAAACCGCGCAAACATCATCAACATGTCCCTAGGTGGGCCCGTAGCCTGCACAGACGCCCCCGCACTGCAGCAGGCCATCCACGAGGCGAACAGCACCGGTGCCATTATCGTGGTGGCAGCGGGCAACTCCAATGTGGATGCCAGCAGCTTCAGCCCCGCCGGGTGCAGCGGGGTGATTACGGTGGGCGCGACCAACGCCGCAGGCAACCGGGCCTCGTACTCCAACTACGGCCCCCGGATTGACCTGATGGCCCCTGGCGGCGAGCCCGCCGGGCCGCAGGTGGTGAGCACCTTAGGCAGCGGGCAGTATGGGGGTAAGGCGGGCACCTCAATGGCCGCGCCCCATGTGGCGGGCGTGCTGGCCCTGATGAAGAGCAAGAAACCCACCCTGAGCGCCGCTGAAGGGCTGAGCATCCTGAAGGAGACCGCCCGGCCCCTGAGCGCAGCCCAGTGCAACCGGCCTAGCGACCTCGAGTGCGGTGCGGGGCTGATAGATGCGCGGGCGGCCCTTGAGCGCCTCAACACCCCGCCCCCCCGCTCGCTGGTGCTCTCGGCCAGCCCCAACGCCCTCACCCTGAACACCGGTGCGAGCGCCAACGTGACCATCGGCATCAGCCGCACCAACTTTAGCGATCCGGTGGCCCTGAGCGTGAGCGGGCAGCCCAGCGGCACCACCCCCAGCTTCAACCCTCCCAGCCCCGTAGCCGGCAACAGCACCACCCTGACCATCCCGGCAGGCAGCACCCCCGGCACCTATACCCTGGTGGTCAGCGGCAGCGCCAGCGTGGGCGGCCAGAGCGTGCAGGGCGAGACCCGCATCACCCTAAACGTGGTACAGCCTTCCACCGGCCAGAACGTGCAGGGCACCCGGGTGTACTTCGACGCGGTGCTACGGGAAGCCCCCACCCTGAGCCTGTTGCTGGATTTCAATCCGGTGGTCATCACCCAGACCGGCACCCAGGCTCCTTACAGCCGAAACGGCCTTTCGACGACCGGGCTGGTGGGCTACCGCATCTCGGCCTGGAAGGATGTGAACGGCAACGGGGCCCAGGATGTGGGCGACCTGTTTGGGTGGTACCGCGTGGACGGGAACATCGCTACGGTGATGCCGGACCAAAGCGGGGTGGACATCACCCTGGAGCCCGTCCTCTCCAATACCCTGACGCGCGAGAAGTGGCTCCAGCAGATGGGCTACCCAGCCCGCTAGGTGCCCAAGCTGACGGGGGCACTCAGCGGTGGTAGGGCTCCCCCCGCCTGAGCGTCTCCACCCGGTAGAGCTGCTCCAGAAGGACCACCAGGGCCAGCTCGTGCTGAAAGGTCAGCCTGGAGAGCGCGAACAGCCAGTCGGCCCCGTCGCGCACCGCCGGGTCATGGCCTTCAGCCCCCCCAATCAGGAAGGCTACGCCCTTTGATTCCAGTTCCCAGGCCTCGAGCCGCGCCTTGAGGCCCAGGGTATCGGGCAGCTCCCCCCGCTCGTCCAGGACCACCCGCCTGTAGCCACGGGAGGCCTCCAGCAGGCGCTTTCCCTCCTGGGCCCGGGAGCCCTCCTTGAGGTAGAGGAGCTCGAGCCGAACATACCGCCCCAGGCGCCGGGCATACTCCTCTACCCCAGCCTGGGCGTAGGGTAGCCTGGGCCTACCCACCACACAAACCCTAAGCTTCATACCCCCACAAAACCCCCTTCCCCCACCGGCTATAATCTCTACCAAGAGGTCGCCATGAAAAGCACGGGCCAGATGCCAACCATCCTAGGCCCGGGGAGGACCTCCAGCCCGGTATACCAAGGTTTGCCCCGCACCGGGCTGCCGTTTCCCGCGCCGGCCCTTACCCAGGGCGGCGCAAAGATGGGGGCCCTCACCCGGGGCCCCAGCCGGCTGGGCTGGCCACCCCAGCCCGCCAGGAGGGAACATGGTTCAAGAACGCGCTGCCTTTCCAACCTTTAGCCAGGAGCCCATCCGGCTCATAGACCCCGACGGCCGCTGGGTGGCTCCCTTCCCCCACGGGCTTTCGGCCCAGGAGCTACGGCGCTTCTACCGGGATATGCTGGCGGCCCGGCTGCTGGACGAAAAGCTGGTCGTTCTGGTTCGCACCGGCAAGACCAGCTTTATCGCCCCCCACGCGGGCCACGAGGCCGCCCAGGTGGGCATTGCCCACGCCCTGCAGAGGGGCCACGACTGGCTCTTCCCCTACTACCGCGACCTGGGGCTGGTGCTGGCCATGGGGGTGCCCCTGCCGGAAATCTTCGGCCAGACCCTGGGCAACGCCGCCGACCCCGCCAAGGGCCGCCAGATGCCCTCGCACCCCGGCAGCAGGAGCCTGAACATCTTCACGGTCTGCTCAGCCATCGCCTCGCACATCCCCCCCGCCGTTGGGGCCGCCATCAGCATGAAGCTACGCCGCACCGGCCAGGTTGCGGTCTGCACCTTTGGCGACGGGGCCACCAGCGAAGGGGACTGGCATGCTGGGGTTAACTTCGCTGCGGTCCAGCGGGCCCCAGTGGTGTTCGTGTGCGAGAACAACCGCTACGCCATCAGCGTGAACATCGCCCAGCAGACCGCTTCCGAAAACATCGCCATCAAGGCCAAGGCCTACGGCATCCCGGGCTACCACGTGGACGGGCTGGACGTGCTGGCCAGCTACTCCGTTGTCCGGTACGCGGTGGAGCGGGCCAGGGCAGGGGAAGGCCCCAGCCTGGTAGAACTGGTGGTGCACCGTTTTGGCCCTCACTCCTCCGCCGACGACGACACCCGCTACAAAAGCAAGGAGGAGCTGTCTGCCGAACGGCGGCAAGACCCCCTCCTGCGCTACCAGCGCTTCTTGGAAAGGGAAGGCTTGTGGGACGCCCAGTGGGCCAACGAGCTGCGCCTGGAAATCGCCAAGGAGCTCGAGGCCGCCCTGCAGGAGGCCCAGGCTGCAGGGGAACCCGACCCCCTACAGATGTTCGACGACGTCTTTGCGGCCCGCCCCTGGCACCTGGAAGAACAGCGCCGGCTGTTGGCCGAGGAGCTCGAGGCCTGAGGAGGCTGCTGTGCCCACTGTGACCCTTGTGCAAGCCATCAACATGGCCCTGGACGAAGAGCTGCGCCGCGACGAGCGGGTGCTGATTCTGGGCGAGGACGTGGGCCGGAGGGGTGGGGTTTTCCTGGCAACGGAGGGCCTACAACAGAAGTATGGCCCCGACCGCGTTATGGACACCCCCCTTTCCGAAGCGGCCATCCTGGGAGCGGCGGTGGGGCTGGCCGCCCATGGGATGCGCCCGGTGGCCGAGATTCAGTTTGCCGACTACGTCTTCCCCGGCATTGACCAGCTCTTTTCCCAGGCGGCCAAGCTGCGCTACCGCTCCGGGGGGCAGTTCACCGCCCCCATGGTGGTGCGGATGCCCAGCGGCGGAGGGGTGAAGGGCGGGCACCACCACTCGCAAAGCCCGGAGGCTCACTTTGCCCACACCCCTGGGCTCAAGGTGGTGGTGGTCTCCACCCCCTACGACGCCAAAGGGCTGCTCAAGTCGGCCATCCGCGACGACGACCCGGTGGTCTTCATGGAGCCCAAGCGGCTCTACCGCGCGGTCAAAGAGGAGGTGCCGACCGACGAGTACCTGCTGCCCATCGGCAAGGCCGCTGTCCGGCGGGAAGGGCGCGACATCACGCTGGTCTCCTATGGCGGGCCGATGGTGGAGACGCTCAAGGCTGCCGAGGAGATGGCCGCCGCAGGGGTTGAGGCGGAGGTCATAGACCTGCGCACCGTGCTTCCCTGGGACAAGGAGGCCGTGCTGGCCTCGGTGGTCAAGACCGGCCGGCTGCTGGTGGTCTCCGAGGCCCCGCGCACCGCCAGCATCGCCTCCGAGGTGGCTGCCACGGTTTCGGAGGAACTCTTCGACCAACTGCTGGCCCCGCCCCTGCGGGTCACCGGGTTTGACACCCCCTATCCGTTAGCCCAGGACAAGCTCTACATGCCCACCGTAACCCGCATCCTAAACGCTGCCAAGCGTTTGCTCGACTACTAGGGAGGCCGCATGCCCAAAGAAGTGGTGTTGCCCGAGCTCGCAGAGTCCGTGGTGGAAGGTGAGGTTCTCCGCTGGCTGGTGAACGAGGGGGAACCCCTCAAAAAAGACCAGCCCTTTGTGGAGGTCATGACCGACAAGGTGACGGTAGAACTGCCCAGCCCCTACGAGGGCGTGCTCCTACAAAAGCTGGTGAAGGAGGGGGAGGTGGTACCGGTGCACACCCCCATCGCCCTGATCGCCGAGCCAGGCGAGGCAGCCGCCCTCATGCCCCAAACCCCTGCGCCAAGTGTGCAGGCCCAGGAGGAACGCTCCATTGTGGAGCCGGGCCCGGTTGCTGAGGACGACGGAGCCAGCCTCTCCTTATTCAAACCCGATGGCAAACCCGAGCAGGTAAAGAACCCCTTTACCAGACCAACCCCCCTCCAGACCACCCCGGCTCAGCCACCCCGGCGGGTGGTCGCGGTGCCCGCAGCCCGCAAGCTGGCCCGCGAGCTGGGCCTGGACATCGCCCAGGTGCCGGGCTCGGGACCCGGGGGCCGGGTGCGCGTAGAGGACGTGCGGGCGTATGCGGCCAAGCAG
>NZ_JANXCG010000091.1 GCF_025060375.1 Meiothermus sp.
CCCCCACCCGCCCGTTCTTTTCGGTGAAGGCCACAGGGGTGCGGGCCAGCTCCAGAAGGGCCGCGGCGATGCGGTTCTTGAGCCGCTGGCCGGAGATGCGCTGGATGGTCTGGTAGGTCTGTCCGAGGGCCCTCACCAGGCCCTGTACCAGGCTGCTCAGCTCCTGAGGGGAGAGCTGACCGGGGGCCAGGGCATCCACCTTGGTTTCGGTGACCGCCTCAGCAAAGTAGGGCCGGTCGGTTCCGGAGAGTGCCTCCTCACCAAAAAACTCCCCGGGGCGCACGAAGCGCAACGTTAGGGCGTTGCCCTCGTCATCTACGCTCTGGAGCCGCACCAGCCCTTCCCTTACCCGGTAGAGCTGGTCCTTGGGACTGGGCGTCCCAGGGTAGAGGATGATTTCGCCAGGGTCAAAGGTCAGGGTGTCCAGGACGCTGGTCTGCATAGCTCGCTCCTCGAGCCTGACTATAGCAGGGCTGGGTTTTTTTGTAAACATTTATGTTGATTTATTCGCTGGTTTACCACCAGCCCCGCCGCCGCATCCACCAGGCCAGGCTTCCCCCAATCAGAACCAGCCCGCTCCAGAAGTAAAGCCGCCCCCAGGGCCACTGGTACTCGCTAAAAGCCTCGAAGTTGGTCCCGTAGATACCGGCCCAGAGGGTCATGGGCAGGAAGAGCACCGATATGACGGTGAGGGTTTGGACCACCCGGTTGAGGCGGTTCCCCTGGGCTGAGAGGTGGACCTCCAGAATGTTGGAAAGCTCGTCGCGAGCCGCATCCAGTCCTCCGTATACCTGCCCCATGCGGTCGGTGAGGTCGCGGAAAAGATAGGCCTCTGGACCCAGGATGGGCAGCCGTTCCAGGTGCAGCAGGGCCTCGCGGGCTTGGGAGGCCAGCCGCCGCACCCGCAGAACCTCACGTCGGGCCGAGAAGATGCGGCGGGGTACCTCGGGGGTGTTGGCCCCGTCCAAGGCCCGCTCCTCGAGCTCCTCTACTCGCTCGGTCAGGGCGTCGGTGTAGGCAAAGAAGGTCTCAACCCCCCGCTCGAGCAGGTGCTGCCAAAGGCGAAGCCCGGTGCCCCCGCGAAAGCTCTGCCAGACTTCCTCCAGGTAGTGTACGGGCTCGTTGCGGTAGGTAAGGAGCACCTGAACCTCGGGAAAGTAGAAGTAGGAGACCCGCTCAGTGCGGCTGTGGGGGTTGGCCGGGTTCTCGAGGGTGCGGAAGATCAAGAAGAGGTGGTGGGGATACTCTTCGAAGCGGCTCCAGTGACCTATTTCCCGCGCGTCGGCCAGGGCTAGGGGGTTGAGGGGGTAGTACTCCTGGATGAGGGCCAGCTCCTCTGGACTGGGGGTTTCCACATCCACCCAGACCTCGCTGGCCAGCAAGCCGGTGGTCATGCCATCGGAAAGTCGTTTGGCGCGAATCATCCTTGGGTGCTGCTCTTCAGCCAGTCCAGATAGGCAGGCAACCCCCTTTCCACCCGGATGGCGACCACCTCGGGCACCTGGTAGGGGTGGAGCTCCTGGATGCGCTGCTCCAGGGCTGGGTAGGCTTCCTCTTTGGTCTTGATGAGGAGGAGCTGCTCAGGGTTCTCCTCCACCTGGCCCTCCCAGCGGTAGACCGAGGTGAGGCCGGGAAGCAGGTTTACACAGGCTGCAAGCCCCTCGTGTACGAGCGTGCGGGCTATAGAGAGGCCGGTTTCCCCGCTAGGCACAGTACAAAGCACTATTAGGTACATACCCATAGGCTACACCAGGCCCAGCGAGCGCATGGCCAGGCGGGCTGCAGCAAGGTCCCATAGGGCATGCCCCACGCTTTTGAAGAGGACCGGGCCTAGGGTCGGTGCGGGCTCTCTCAGGGCCTGGGCCAAGGGGGTAACGCGGCCCCAGTCAACCCCGGCTTGCAAGAGGTCGCCGGCCTCCGCCTTTGCCCCCTCCAGGGTGTCCACGTAAACGCGAGCCCGCTGCACCACCTCCGGGGCCACTTCGGCCATCTCGGGGCGGTAGGCCCCCACGGCGGCAACAAAGCTATTCTCGGTGCATTCGCGCAGCACCGGGGTGGGGCTGGTGGTGGCACAGACAATGAGGCGGACCTCTTCCAGGACGGCCTCGACCCGATCTATGGCTTGGGCCAGGGTTCCAAGCCGACGGGCGTAGGCAGCCAGGGCCTCCCTGCGCTCGGGGCTGCGGGAGTAGATGTAAACCTTGTTGGCGCCCAAGCCGACGTGAAAAGCCTCAAGGTGGGCCTTGGCCTGGGTGCCTGATCCGATGAGGAGAAGGGCACCCCCGGGCTCGGGGGCCAGGGTCTGGGCCGCCAAGAGGGAGACCGCAGCGGTGCGCCGGGCTGTAACGGTGGCGCCGTCTAGAAGCGCCAAGCGCTCCCCCGTGGGCGTGCGCATCACCAGAACCTCGGCCCGCACGCTGGGGTTCTGCTGGGGGTGCACGGTGACCAGTTTGGTCACGGTAAGGGTGGGGTCGGCGGCGGGCATCAGGAGCAGGGTGCCCCCCCCTGGGAGGGGTACTCCCATGCGCTCGGGGGCGATGGGCGGGGGGTTCTGGAGAATCTGGGCGATGGCCTGGGCCAAGGCAGGGTAGGGGAGGAGCGCTGCGGTCTCCTCGGGGGAGAGGATTCGCATAGCCCTAGCCTACCAAGGCTGGGGGGGGTGCAGGATGCGGACCTCATCCCCTACCCGGACCAGGCCCCCTTGGAGCACCCGGGCATACAGGCCGCGCCGACCGTAAAGCAGCCTAGGTAGTCTCAGGTCAAAGCGCGAAAGCGCGTCGCAAACCGTGCAGACCGAGGTGAGCTCGAGCAGCGCGGAGCCTATTCCCAACCTGGCTCCAGGCCCCAGGGCATGGGGGTCGGGCTCCAGCAAGAGGTTCTCCCCCAGGGCCCCCCAGGGCAGGGCAATGCCGGCCTCAGCGGCGCGCGCGTAGGCCTGCGTTCCCGCCACCAGCACCGCCTGGTCGGGGTTCCTGCCGAAGTGCCGGTCGCCCTCGGCCCCCATTCCCGCCACCAGGTGCAGCTCCTCCACCGCGGCCTTGGGCAGGCCGGGCCCGCGGCCTAGGTGGAGGGAGACGACCCGCATCAGCGCAAGCCCAGCTGCTGCCGGGCGGCGAGCACCTGCTGGGCGGTGAGGTTCTTGCCCCGCTGGGCCCTCACCTCAGCCTCGGTGAAGGGGCCCTGGCCGCTCGGGAAGCTGTTGCCCCACTGGGTGCTGATGTGGTTGAGCACCGCGGCGATCTCGGCATCGCTAAGGTGGGCGTAGGCTGGCATGATGCCGTTGTAGCTCACCCCCTTCACGCTGATTGGCCCCTGCAGGCCGTAGAGCATCATCTGCACCAGCCACTCCCGCCCGCCCCTAGCCGCCAGGATGCTGGGGACATGCCCAGCCAGGGGCGGGAAGGCACCGGGAATGCCTGTGCCGTTGGCCTGGTGGCAGCCTATGCAGTTGTTGTAGACCTGGGCTCCGCTCACGCTGGCCGGCTGGGCCTGCGGGGCAGGGGCGGGGGCCTGGGCGCCCGGGGCCAGGTAGGTGGCCAGGTAGTTCAGGATGACCGCCCGCTCCTCAGCGCTCAGGCGCATCCCATAGCCCTGCATCTCGGTGATGATGGCGTCCCAGCGCTCGCGGCTTTGCCGCTCTCGGGTGACAAAGCCAATTTCGTGACAGCTCTGGCATTTCTGCAGCACCAGGTCGCGCCCGGGCCCCTCGGGCAGGGCGTTGCTGCCCAGGGCGGAGTAGAGGGCTACCCCAGCCAGAATGGCTACCCCTATGAGGTATCGTTGTTTCATCGGACGTTTTCCTCCTCACCTCAGTAAGAGTAACACAGCCTCCCTGTGGGAGATGATGAACCACAACCTATTTGCAAGCATTCTAAAGAACTCCTAAAAAAAGGCCGGCCCCGGGGGGTATCCCCCGCCGGCCCTGGGCAGAGGGCCTCAGGTGACGCGGAACTTGACCCGCATCACCCCATTCCACTCGTAGCCCCGCTCGTTCCACCAGATGTTCCCGTTGAGGGGCTGGGTGCGCCCCACGGCGTCGGTGGCCCGGGCCATCACCTCGTACTCCCCGGGGGCCAGCAGCTGGGGCGAGACCCAGCGGTACCAGCCGAACTTTCCGTCGTTCCCCTCAATGATGGCCTTGCGCCAGCTGGTGCCGCCGTTTACCGAGACCTCGATGCTCTCGATGGGCACCAGGCCGTCATTCCAGGCTACCCCCCGCACCTCAACGATGCGGCCCTTGACCGTGGAGCCCGGCAGGGGGGAGAGGATGAAGGAGTTGATGTTGGCCCCCCAGTTGGAGCGGGAGTTCTCCAGGGTGTAGTTGTAGCGGCTGCCGGGCTCGGTGGGCAGGATGGGCAGGTTCCAGCCGGGCAGGATGGGGACCCGGTAGCGGGGCACCTGCTCGCTGCCGGTGCTCTCCCCGGCGGCGAACTCGATTTTGCTGATCCACTTGACGTTGGGCGCGCCGAAGGTGCCCGCGGCCACCAGCCGGGCCGGCCCGCCGTGCACCGCGGGCAGGGGCTCGCCGTTCATCCCCAGGGCGATCATGGCGCTGTTGTACTCCATCACGCTGATGGGGAAGCTCTTCTCGTAGGGCAGGGCGCCGCCTTGGGTGGAGGCATTCATGGTGATGAAGCGGGCTCTGGGGTCGAGCTTGACCCCCTTGGCCTCGAGCAGGGTCTTGAGCAGCACCCCCCGCCAGACCACCTGGCCGATGCCCCCGTAGGTCCAGGGGTTGCCCGAGGGGCGTGGGTTGAAGAAGGTACGCCCGTTGCCCGAGCACTGCAGCACCGTGGTGACCTCGGTCTGGGGCAGCCTGGAGAGCTCCTCCACGGTGATCTTGAAGGGCTTGTCCACCAGGCCGGTGACCTCGATCTCCCAGCGGGGCTGCACGTTGGGCTCGGTGGTGTTGAGCCCTGGCAGGTCGATGTTGTTGCGGATGAAGAGGTTGGCCTTGCTGGTGATGCGCTCGGAGGCTAGGAGCTCGAGGGTTGACTCCATCACGATGGGCCGGGAGGAGAGCACCACCAGCTTGGGGTTTTTGCCCCGGACAAGCTGATCGGCGGTGGGCTGTTGCTGGGCCAACCCCCGCCCCATCAAACCCAAGGCGGCTCCGGCTACTGCGGTGTGCTTCAGGAAAAGTCGGCGGTCGATGGCGTTTTCAGCAAATTTTTTGGTCATGTGTACCTCCTTTTTTGTCCACCCATACTACACTGGGGGTTTGGGATGTTCAATGTTCCCCGCAACCAAATTCCTGTGGTGGTAGGCGCTTTTTGGGCGGGCCAGGGGTTGGGTTGGTTGGGCCGGTTTGCACAGGTCTAGCGCGGTTCGAGCCTCACCCGTTCAACGGCCCTGGGCCCCCGCCGTCCGAACCGTCGGGCCAGCTCCAACTCGGAGAGCACCAAGGCGGTGGGCCGGCCGTGTGGGCAGACCCAGGGCAGCTCACAGGCAGCCAGCGCGTCCAGAAGGGCCTGGGCCGGGGCCTCGGCCAGGGGGTGGCCGGCCTTGAGGGCGGGAAGGCAAGCCAGCCGTGCCAGCACGCTGCGCCAGGCCTCGCGAAAGCTGGGGGTTTTCAGGCTTCCCCGGACAACCTCGGGCAGCAGGGAGGGGTACCCGGCCAAGAAGGCGGGGGCCGTGCGGATGCGGTACCGGCCTGGCCCAAAGGGCTCGAGGCTGAGCCCAGCTTCCTCGAGCTCAGAGGAGCGCTCCTCCAGACTCACCTCTTCATCCAAGCCGAGGCTCACCACCTCGGGGTAGGGCAGCTCAACAGGGGGCTCGCTCTGGTAGCGCCGGGAGAGCTCCTCAAAGAGGATGCGCTCGTGGGCGGCGTGCTGGTCTACCACGTATAGCTCATCGCCAGACTCAGCCAGCAGGTAAAGCTCGCGGAAGCGGCCCAGGTAGGTGAGCCTGGGGAACCGGGAAGGCTGGGCCGGAGCAAGGCCCTGGGGAGGGGTGGGCTCGGGTAGGCTCCGGGTTAGGGGGTGGCTGGTGAGCAGGCTCTGCACCGCCCGGTTCAGGAAGGCCCGCACCGGCTCAGCCTCCAAAAGCCGCACCCGCGACTTGTCGGGGGAAGTGTTGACCAGGAGGTGGTGGGGTGGGAGCTCCAGGTTGAGCACTCCAAGGGGGAACTGCCCTTGGGGGAGCAGCTCCTTGTAGGCGGCCAGGAGGGTTTGCAGGAGGGCCTCGGGCCACTCCACCGGGCGGCCGTTCAGGGCCAGCAGCAGCCGGTCACGACGGGGCCGGGAAAGCTCCGGCCGGGAGAGGAGACCCCTCAGGCGAAAGGGTCCTTCTTCGGCCTGCAGGGGCAGCAGCCGATTGGCGACCACCGGTCCCCAAAGGAGCTTGGCCGCCTCGCCAAACCCCCCCCCAGCGTGCTGGATCCTCTCCTCTCCATCCACCACCAGCCGCCAGGCCAGGTGGGGGTGGTGGAGCAGGTACCGCCCGACAAGCCCCACCACCTTGCGGGCCTCGGCGGCAGGGCTTTCCAGAGCGTTGCGCCGGGCTGGAAGGTGGCTGAACAGCTCGCTGACCTCGGCCCGGGTCCCAGGGGGCGCAGGGTGCTCGGTGAGGCAGGCCTCCTCGCGGAAAGCTTCCAGGGTGGCCCCTCCAAGCTGCTCTGCGGGCCTGGAGGTGAGCCGGAGCCGGCCCACCTGCCGGATGGCCCAGAGCCCCTCGCCCCGGAAGCCCAGGGTGCGGATCTGGTTCAGGTCGGAAAGCTTGCTGGTGGTGTGGTGTTCGGCGGCCAGGGGTAGCTCCTCTTTGGGGATGCCAGCTCCGTTGTCGCTGACCACCACCCGTTCAATTCCTCCCCCCCAAAGCTCGATTTGGATCCGGGTAGCCCCGGCGTCAAGGGCGTTCTCCAAAAGCTCCCGCACCACATCGGCGGGGCCTTCCACCACCTCGCCTGCGGCAATCTCGCGGATAACCTCGGGAGGCAGCCGGCGAATCATCCCCTACCTCAGGGTTTGGCGGTCTCCAGGCGGCCTAGGAGCCTGGTCTGGAGCCGCTGCAAGAACACCAGGGCTTCCAAAGGGGTGGTCTGGGATAGATCGAGCCGCAGGAGCTCATCCAGGAGGTCCTTAGAAGGGCCATTGTGCTGGGCCAGCAACCCCTCCAGCACGCTTCTGGCTCGTTCCAACACCGCCGGAGGCAGGCCAGCCAGCCGGGCCACCTCGAGGCCGTAGCTCTTGGAGGCTGGGCCGGGCAGCACCTGGTGGTAGAAGACCAGGCCGCTGGCCTCCTCCCGTGCCGCCACGTGGGCGTTGCGCGCCGCAGAAAGGCGGTTGGGTAGGGTGGTGAGCTCGAAGTAGTGGGTGGCGAAGAGGGTGTAGGCGCCTACGGTGTCGTGCAGGTACTCGCAGGCTGCCCAGGCCAGGGCCAGGCCATCGTAGGTGCTGGTGCCGCGGCCTACCTCGTCCAGAAGGACCAGGCTTTTGCGGGTGGCCTGCTGTAGGATGGCGGCGAGTTCTTCCATCTCCACCATGAAGGTGCTCCGGCCCCCGGCGATATCGTCTGAGGCGCCAATTCGGGTGAAGATGCGGTCAAAAAGCGGCAGCGTGGCTGCTTCGGCGGGCACGAAAGAGCCGATTTGGGCCATCAGGGCGATGAGGGCGGTCTGGCGCAGGTAGGTGGACTTGCCCGCCATGTTGGGCCCGGTGAGGATTAGAAGCCGGCGGCCAGGACCCAGCTCCAGGTCATTGGGGATGAAGGCGCTGTAGCGCTCCACCACCGGGTGCCTTCCGGCGCGGATGAGGAGTTCACCTTGGTGGGAGAAGCGGGGACGGGTGTAGCCGTGGGCCACCGCAACCTCGGCCAGTGCTGCGTACACGTCCAGCTCGGCCAGCACCTCGGCGGCCTGGCGCACCTCCTGGGCAGCTTGGGCCACCTCTGCGCGAAGTTCCAGGAAGACCGCGTATTCGCGCTTTACCGCCTCGGTCTCCGCCTGCAGGATTTGCCGTTCCTGCTCCTTGAGCTCAGGGGTGGAGAAGCGCATCCGGTCCTTTAGGGTCTGAAGGGCCCGCCATCCGGAGGGGACCAAGGGGTAGTGGGGCCGGGTTACCTCCAGGTAGTAGCCGAAGACCGCGTTGTACCCCACCTTGAGGTTTCCTATGCCGGTGCGCTCGCGCTCGGTGGCCTCGAGCTGGGCGATGTAGGCCCGGCCCCTCTCGGCCCGGTGCCTCAGCTCATCCAGGGCGGGGTCGTAGCCCTCCCGGATTAGCCCACCCTCGGTGAGCTTGAGGGGAGGGTCGTTCACCAGCGCCGAGGCAATTCTCTCCCGCACCGCTTCCAGGTCCGGCAGCCGCTCGGCGAGGTGCTGGAGGGGGGTGAGCCCCAAGAGGAGCTGGCGGACCTCGGGCAAGAGCCCCAAGCTTCGCTCCAGGGCCGAGAGGTCGCGGGCGCTGGCCCGACCGGCCATCAGGCGGGCCGCTAGGCGCTCCAGGTCGTGCATCCGATGGAGTGCCCGGCGCACCGCCCCGCGCAGCACCCCATCCCGCACCAGGGCCTCCACCGCGTCCAGCCGGGATTGCAGGGGGGCTTCGTCCAGCAGGGGGTGGCGCAACCAGGAGAGCAGCCGCCGCCTTCCTGGGGCGGTGCGGGTTAGGTTCAGCACCCCTGCCAGGGTGCGCTCAGGGTCGTGCTCCCCCACGGCGCTGGGCTCGAAGATCTCCAAAGCTCGCAAGGTGGCCTCGGAAAGCTGCATGTAGGCGCTGGGATCGTAGCGCACAAAGCTCCGCACCTGGGGCAGCCGCTCCTCCACCCGCAGGGCATAGGCCAGGGCAGCTCCGGCTGCTCGGCGCAGAGCAGGGGGCTCGAGGCCCGGCGGCAGGCTCCCAAACTGGGCTTCCAGGGCCCTTTGTCCGGCTTCCTCGTCAAAACCCTCGGAGAGCATCACCAAAAAGCGCCGCTGGAACTCCTCCCGAAAGGAGGCCTGCTGGTAGAGTTCAGGGGCCAGCAGGACCTCAGCCGGGCGGTAGCGGAATAGTTCGTCGTAGAGCGCGCTTTTGCTGTAGAGCAGGGCCCCTCTGAACTCACCGGTGGAGACGTCCAGCAGGGCCAGACCGTATCCGTCTCCGGTGGCCAGGGCGGCCAGGTAGTTGGCTTCCGGCTTGAGCAGGTTTTCCCTCAGCAGGGTGCCGGGGGTGAGGAGCTGGGTTACCTCACGCCGCACCAGCCCTTCGGCCTCCTCCGCTAACTCCATCTGGTCGGCGATGGCCACCCGGAAGCCCTGTTGCAGGAGCCGTTCCAGGTAGATATCCACCGAGCGCACGGGAATTCCCGCCATAGGGGTGGTGAAGTCCTTGGCGGTTTTGTGGGTTAGGGTGAGGTTCAAAGCCCGCGCCAGCCGCTCGGCGTCCTCGCCGAAGGCCTCGTAGAAGTCGCCTACCTGGAAGAGCAGGAGGTACTCTGGGTAGGCGTCCCGCAGGGATACGTACTGCTCGAGCAAAGGGGGTAGGGGGCCTGGCCCCTGTCCCTTGAGGGTCATGCTCCCCATGCTAGCGGATTCACGGGGAGTTGTTTAGCCACCAGACCTCCCAAAAGCGCCCTGCTGGCCTTGAGGTTTCCCTGATGGGTGCTGCCTAGCCTAGGGGAAGAAGGGTGCGCTAGAGCGGGGCGAGCACATCGGCTGAGGGGCTTAGAGCGGTCCCAAAAGCCTCACCGCCAGCTCGAGCCCATTAGTGGGCCCCTCCAGCATACCTGGCCTCCTGGAGATTTTGGCCGCCCTTCGGAGGGGCAAATTCCACGGCCCAGCCTTGACGGCAGGCCCCTGACTCCTGAGAATCTGGGGGATGAAGGCCTTCAAACCCCACCTTGGGGGCCTGCCCAGCTACCCTTATCAGGGGGTAGAGGCCCCCATCAAGCTTGACCAGAATGAAAGCCCATACGACCTGCCTGCTGAGCTCAAGGCCCGGGTGGTGGCCCGCTTGGCTGCTTTGAGCTACAACCGCTATCCTCACCTGCACGCCGAGGATGTGCGGGAGCGGCTTTCGGCCTGGCTGGGCTGGCCAATGGAGGGCCTGGTACTCTCTCCGGGCTCCAACCTGCTCATCCAAGCCCTGGCCCAGGCGGCCGCCGTGGTGCTGGACACCGCGCCTTCCTTTCCCCACTACGCCTTTTCGGCCCGCATCGCTGCTACCCCTTACCGGGCGGTGCCCTTGGGGGAGGGTTTTGCCCTGCCCCTGGAGGGGTTGTTGCGGGCCATGGACGAAGGACCCGGGGTCCTCTTTCTGGCCAACCCCCACGCCCCCACCGGTCGGCTTTTCGCCCCTGGGGAGGTTGCCCAGCTGGCTGAGCGGGCCCGTGAGACCGGATGGCTCTTGGTCATAGACGAGGCCTACCACCAGTTCTCCGGAACCGACCACACCGAGCTGGCCCGCGCTAACCCGCAGGTGGCCCTCTTGCGCACCTTCTCCAAGGCCTTCGGTCTGGGGGGAATCCGTGCGGGCTACCTGATGGCCTCCCCTGAGGTGGCCCGCGTGCTTCAGAACTTCATCCCCCCCTTTGGGCTTCCCGCCCACACTGCGCAGGTACTTCTGGCCGTGCTGGAGGCGCCTGAGTACGTTGAGGGGGTGGTGAGGTCTTTGGTGGCCGAGCGGGAAAGGCTCTACGAAGCCCTGCAAGCCCATCCCACCTGGCGCGCCTACCCCAGCCAGACCAACTTCCTGCTCATACGTACCCCCGATGCGGCTTCAGCCTACCAGGGGCTTTTGCGCTGGGGGATTTTGGTCCGTAGGCAGGATCAATATCCGGGGCTGGAGGGCTGTATTCGGGTGTCGGTGGGCATCCCAGAGGAGAACGACCGCTTCTTGCAGGCCGCTTTTGCCCTGGCCGAGGTGCCCCATGCGTAGGGCTAGCCTCGAGCGCCGCACCGCCGAGACCTGGGTGCGGCTTGCGCTGGACCTGGAAGGCCCTCCGGCAGGTCGGATTACCACAGGGCTGCCCTTCCTGGACCACATGCTTCTGGCCCTGCAGCGGCATGGCCGCTTTGGGCTGAGCGTGGAGGCCCAGGGGGATTTGGCGGTGGACGTGCACCACCTGGTGGAAGACGTGGGTATTACGCTGGGGATGGCGCTGAAGAGGGCTTTGGGGGAGGGAGAGGGCGTAGAGCGGTATGGGGAGGCCACCGTGCCCATGGACGAGACCCTGGTCCAGGTGGTGGTTGACCTCTCGGGGAGGAGCCACCTGGCTTTTGCGCCTGAGGAACTGGGGGTAGAGGGCAGCGCGGGGGGGATGAACGCCTACCACCTGCGGGAGTTCCTGCGGGGGCTGTGCAACCATGCCGCTCTTACCCTGCACGTACGGCTCTTGGCCGGTCGGGAGGCCCACCATGTGATAGAGGCCACCTTCAAGGCCCTGGCTCGAGCCCTCCACCAGGCCACCCGGCTGACCCGCAACGATCTGCCGAGCACCAAGGGGACGTTATGAGGGCACTTCTCATAGACTATGGTTCGGGCAACCTGCGCAGCGCGGCCAAGGCCTTGCAGGCCGCGGGCTACCGGGTTGCCGTCTCTGCTGACCCCGCCGCGGTACCCCACCACGACCTTCTGGTGCTGCCGGGTCAGGGGCACTTTGGTCAGGTGATGCGCTCCTTCCAGGCCTCGGGTTTTGAGGAGGGGGTGCGCCAGCACATCGCCTTGGGGAAACCCTTCTTGGGCATCTGCGTGGGGATGCAGGTTTTGTTCGAGGGCTCGGAGGAAGCCCCGGGCATCTCAGGGCTGGGCTTGGTCCGGGGGTGCTTGAGGCGTTTTCAGGCCCCCCGGGTGCCGCAGATGGGGTGGAACACGGTGGAGTACACCGCCCACTTCCAAAGCCTCTCGGGGCGTTACTTTTACTTTGTGCACTCCTACTATGCGCCCTTGGTGGAGGGCAGCGTGGGTTTGAGCGACTACGGGGGCACCCGATTTACTGCCCTGTTCGCTCGAGACAACCTGGTGGCCCCGCAGTTCCACCCTGAGAAAAGCGGGGAGAGTGGGCTTGCGCTGCTGGAGTCCATCCGCCTCTACTTCTCCCGGCTTTGACCTTCGGGATATTTCTCCCTAGCCATCTTTGGGGTTTTTTGGGCAGCATTGGGGTATGTTCGGCGTTCGCGACCGGCGGCTGAGCCTTTTAGTAGGCCTGCTCTTCCTTCCCTTCGCCCTGCAGCTTTTGGGGTGGGCGGATACCCCTTTGGGGGGAGGGCCTTGCGGGCCCATCGCCTCCGAGCGGCTGCTGCTCGAGCAACCCCAGGCCTTTTTCTACGCCCAGGTGATGCTTTGGGGTATATCCCTGCTCTTGGCCGACGGGTTTTTCATCCTGATGCTGGCCTTCATGCACAACGGGATGGTGCCCCCCGCTCAGGCCCGCCCCTTCGTCCTGCTAGCCCTGGTTGTCTCCCTCTTTACGGCCTCCATCTACCTCCTGGACCGCACCTTGGGTCTGCCGGTTCCCAGCCCGGTGGGGTGGTTGCTGGGGGGGGCGGAGCCGGTCGATGTCGTAGGGGTTTTGATTGTCCTGGTGCTTTTGGGGCAGGTGGTGCTCTCCTTCGGGTGGTTGCGCACTTCGGCTGGGCGTTCTGTGGCCTAAAGCTATGCTAGGATAGGAAGCCGTGACGACGGTCGCGGGGGGTCGCTGGGTAGCGGAGATATACGGCTGCAATCTGGAGGTGTTGGAGAACCCCAGACTGGTTGAGCTGGCCCTCAAGGACGCCGTGCTCAAGCTGGGGGCCCCTTCGGGGAGCGTTCAGTCTACGGTTTACAAGTTCTATCCCCAGGGGCTTTCGGCGGCTGTGCTCTCTCCGGTGGCCGCGGTGATGATTCACACTTGGCCCGAAGACAATGCCTCGGCGGCCCTCGACCTCTACTTCTACAAACCAGACGTGGACCCCGAGTCGGTGCTGCGGGGGCTGGCCCGGGCTTTTGGGGCCCGTGAGGAGTCGGCCTTTCGCTTCTGGCGTGGGGGAGAGCGCGAAATTAAGCGCAGAAAGCCCTAGCCGTAGGCGCTTTGCGCTGTTGGGGCCTGGCTCTGCGCTGCCTCTGGGGAGGTTTGCCATGGAATACGGGATGTACTACCTCGAGCTGGTCACGCCCTACGAGTCCATCATGCGTCGGATGAACAAGGTGTTGGCTTCAGGCCGCACCAAGTACCAGGAGTACTTCATCTTTGATACCGGCGCCTTTGGGAAGGTGCTGGTCTTGGATAAGGACGTTCAGTCCACCGAACGCGACGAATACATCTACCACGAAACCCTTGTGCACCCGGTGATGCTGGCCCACCCCAGGCCCCGCTCGGTCTTTGTGGTGGGTGGAGGCGAGGGGGCCACGCTGCGGGAGGTGCTCAAGCACCCCACGGTGGAGCGGGTGGTGATGTGCGATATCGACGACGAGCTGGTAGAGATGGCCCGGCGGTACCTGCCTGAATGGCACCAGGGGGCCTTTGACGATCCTCGAGCCCAGGTGGTGCACGCCGATGCCCGGGGTTGGCTGGAGGAACACCCCGATGCCTACGATGTGATTATCGTTGACCTCAACGACCCGGTAGGGGAGGACAACCCGGCCCGGATGCTCTACACCGTTGAGTTCTACGAGCTGGTCAAGCGCCGTCTCAATCCCGGTGGGCTTATGGCCATGCAGGCCGGCATGATTCTGCTCACCCACCACAGGATGCACCCGGTGGTTCACCACACCGTGAGCCAGGTCTTCCGCTACACCCGGAGCTACCACAACTACATCCCGGGCTTTATGCTCAACTTCGGTTTTATAGTGGCCTCGGATGCGGTGGACGCTACCGGGCTGAGTGAGGGTACGGTGGAGGCCCGTATCCTCGAGCGGGGGCTGCGGCTCAAGCACCTGGACGCCGCCTACTTGGAGGCCATGTTTGTCCTGCCCAAGGACCTCAAGGAGGCCATCGCTAACGAGAGGATGGTCTCCCGCGACGCGGCACCTTTCTGGCTCACCGATGAGGGGGAGGCCCGTCAGCAGGCTTAGTTGGGGCACCGTTATTTTCATGAGGGACCCCGTAGAATCGTAGGTATGCAGAGAACTCTTTTTATCGCTGTAGCAGTGCTTGGTCTGGTGGTTGGGGTCCTCTTGTTCCTGGTTTTGCGGCCCAGACCTGGCACCGGCGCCTTGGATCCAGCCCAAAACCCCCGGTTCGCGATTGGCAACCCCCAGGCTAGGGTGACCGTGGTGGACTTTTCCAACTACCTGTGCGGCCACTGCCGCGACCACGCCACCGAAGTTTTCCCCTTCATCAGGCGCGACTATATAGATACTGGGAAGGTTCGCTACATCTTCCGCGACTTCCCCTTTACCGGCCAAGAAAACGTCATCCGGGCGGGAGAGGCTGCGGCCTGCGCTGCTGACAGCGGCCTGTACGTGGAGTACCACGAGGCCCTGTTTAGAGGGCAGCTTCAGTGGGCCAGCTTGAGTGGGGAGTTCTTGGACCGGTACTTCGCCGATTTGGCAGGCCAGGTGGGCATTGCGCCGGCCACCTTCCTGCAGTGCCTCAGGTCGGGTAGCAAGCGGGCAGGGGTGCTCGCCGACCAAAAGCTGGCCCTGGACCTAGGCCTCACAGGCACCCCCAGCTTCTTCGTGAATGGGGAACGGTACACCGGCCAGCGCCCTTACGCAAGCTGGCGGGAGATTCTGGATAGGGCTTTGGCCGGCCCGTCGCCGGCCCAGGACAACGGCGGGCAGAGCAACCCCTATAGGCCTTGAGCCCTGGTAGGGGGGCGGCTTGTGGCGTAAGATGGGGCCATGGATAGAAGAATCCGGGTGCTCATCGCCAAGCCGGGGCTAGACGGGCACGACCGGGGGGCCAAGGTGGTGGCCCGCGCCTTGCGGGATGCGGGGATGGAGGTCATCTACACCGGGCTGCGCCAAACCCCAGAGATGATCGTTTCGGCAGCTCTGCAAGAGGATGTGGACGCGATAGGTCTCTCCATTCTCTCCGGGGCCCATATGCACTACTTCAGCGAGGTGCGCCGTCTTCTCCGCGAGCAGGCTGCGGACGACATTCTGCTCTTTGGTGGAGGGATCATTCCCGATGAGGACGTGCCGCACCTGAAGGCCATAGGGGTAGCGGCGGTTTTCGGTCCTGGCACCAGTACCCAGGATATCGTGGCCTTCCTAAAACAGCGGGTGCCTGAGCGCTGGGTAGCCCAGCAGGCCTCTGAGGGGGGTGGGGTATGAGGGCTGTCGAGAAGGGGCCCACAGCCTGGTTGCGGGTGCCGGAACCTGCGGAGCTACCGGAGGAAGTGCGGGCCCTTTTTGCTAAGTTTGAGGAGAAAACTGGCTTCGTGCCCAATGTGGCCCGCAACTTTGCCCTACTGCCCGAACACTTTTTGCGCTGGTTCCGCTACTACGACCACCTCATGCGCAGCGAGGGGCACCTGAGCCGTAAAGAGCGGGAGATGATTGCGGTGGTGGTTTCCGCGACCAACCGTTGCGAGTACTGCTTGGCCTCCCACTCGGCCTACCTGCGCGAGCTGACCGGTGACCCGGTGCTTCCCGATGTGCTCATCGCCAACTTTCGCCGGGCCCAGCTAACTCCCAGGGAGCGGGCCCTTCTGGAGTTTGCCCACCGCATGACCGTGGCCTCGGAGGAGATGAGCAGTGCCGATATCGAGACCCTGCGCTCGCTGGGGTTTTCCGATGAGGCCATCTTTGAAGCCGCCCAGGTGGCGGCCATGTTTAACTTCACCAACCGCCTGGCCAACGCCTTGGGCTGGGTACCCAACGAGGTGTACTACCACCTGCACCGCGCTAAGGAGGGTTGACCTTGGAAGGCTTGAAGCCCTTTGCCCTGTGGGCCTTGATTGCCCTTTTGGTGGCCCTTTTGCTCTTTTTGCTCCAGCAGCAGGGTTGGATTCCCGGTGGGTTTCCCTACTGGGCCCTGGGCGTGGTGGTGGTGCTGGCCCTGGGGTTTACCAACCTTCTGACCCGAGGGCCTCGTTAGGGATAACCCCGGCCCCCGTAGGAGCCGGGGTTATCGTGGTCTCCTAGCGCCCAGCTAGCGTCTGGGCCTGTACCCCTGGTTGGAGGAACTCGTTGGTGTAGAAGGCGGTGGGGGGAAGGTCGGTCTTGACCCGCCCGGTCTGGTGCAGGAGGGTTAGGCTGCTGACCCAGGCTTGGGGGTCGGAGAAGCCCAGGCCCATCCGGCGGGTGTAGGCAGACTGGTAGAGCCGCACTGAGGCCCGGAGCACCGCCATGCGGTCTTCCCCTAGGTTGGGAACGTAGCGCCGGGCGGCCTCGAAGCCTTGCCTGGGGTCGGCCAGCACCCGGGCCAGCCCCTCCTGCGAGGCCGCCAAGAAGCGCCGCACCAGTTCGGGGTTCTCCAAAACCTTGTCGGTGGTGATGACCCCGTTTCCGGGGCTTTTGTTGTAGGGCCCAGCCGGGATGATGTTGAGCCTGACGCCTCGAGCCTGCAGGAAAACCGGCTCGTTGTTGATAAAGCCCATCGCCGCGTCCACCCGCCCCGAGACCACCGCCTCGGCCTGGGTAAAGCCAATCTGGAGAATCCTCACGTCGCTTTCCTTCAAGCCTGCCGCGCGCAGCATGGCCTGTAGGGAAGTGAGGGAAACCCCGAACATCCCGGGCATTCCGATGGTTTTACCCTTCAGGTCGCGCACTGAGCGGATGTTCTTCTCTGCCAGGGAGAAGATGGCGTTGGGTACCGACTGGTACATGGCCATCACGTACTTGAAGGGGGTGGCCTGGGGGTTTTGGGCCCGCAGGGCAATCACGTCCTCGGCGTCTCCCACGACAAAGTCCAGCCTACCCTGAGCCAAGAGGGGGTATAGCTCGCTCACGAAGCCGTGCTGGAACTCCACCTCGAGCCCCCGCGCGGCGTAGAGCCCCTCGGTTACCGCCAGGTAGAAGGGGGCGAACTGCACGTCGGGGATGTAGCCAAGCCCCACCCGCACCTTCTGGTTCTGCGCAAAAGCCAACGAAACGAGCGCCGTGAACAAGAGCAAAAGCTTCCGCATGGAGCCTCCTGAGAACAAGACGCACCTGTGGTCGGCACAGTTCAGATGCCGAACCCAACCTTGGGTCTCTCCAGGTCGCAGGCCAAGCAGAGCACCTTCTGCAAGGCCGCCTATCCAGTTGTGGTTTTTTGGGGGTTTTTCAGGATGTGTCGCTCACCTTTTTCGCCCGGACGCAGGGACGCCCAGGCTCCACTCCTTCTCCCATCCGGACTTTCACCGTCGGCTTCGGATTCGCACCGAATCGGGCCTGGATGAAGCGATTTCCAGGCTTCGCGGGCTCGAGCGCAGAGCGCCCATCACCGCCGGTGGGGAATTCCACCCCGCCCTGAAGGAATTGGGCCTTTTGGCCCAAGGCCAGTTTACCCACAAGCTTTGGGCTTGCAAAGTACGGCGGGCTAGATTTTCATAGGGGGGTGCGGCTTGAACTGGAGAGCCTGCTCGCGTTGGCAGAGGAGGGGGTGCTGGAGCGGGGGCGGCGGCGGTTTTTGCAGGGGGCCATCCTTGAGGCGGCCCGGGGGCGGGGCCGGCTGCAGGCCCGGGTAGCCGGGAGCAGTCCCTTTCCTTATCGGGTAGAGATCGACCTGCGCAGGGGAGGCTGGCGCTGCACCTGCCCCTACCGGGGACTCATCTGCAAACACGTGGTGGCGGTGGCGCTGGCTGCCCTCGAGGCACCGGAAATCTTTGTCCGGCGGAGGCTGGGCAGGGCTTCCCCGATTCGCCTCGAGCCCTTCTTGACCCTCTCCGAAGAGGAGCTAATGCGCTTTTTGTGGGGGCTTGCCGAGGCCCGTCCAGGGCCCCTACACGAGTTCGCCCACCATTGGCTCGAGCGCCATCGGGAAAAATGTGGGGGAGGAGGGGATAGGAACATGGCAGACCCGTTGAGCGAAGCCCAAATTCAGCAGGAGCTGGTCCGTTTACCGGGTTGGGCGGTGGTGGCCGGGCGGCTGGAGAAGACCTTCAGCTTCGGCAGCTACTCCGAAGGGGTGGCTTTTGCGGTGAAGGTGGCCCTTCTGGCCGAGCGCAGCGATCACCACCCGGATAGTCTGGAGATCATGTGGCGCAAGGTGCGGGTGGCCTACGTAACCCACTCTGCGGGGGGGATTACCCAGCTTGACCTCGAGGCCGCGGCGAAGGTAGAGGCCCTGCTGTGAGGGTCTGGTGGCTCACATCTCCAACCAAAGAAGGGGTAGACTGAGGAACTGTGAGTATGGAACACACCGTGGACAGTTCCAACCTGGCCTACCTCGAGGCCCTCTACCAGCAGTACCAAGAGAACCCCAGCTCCGTTCCCCCCGAGTGGTCCCGCTACTTTCAAAACCTCCAGGCTGAGCCCACCGGCGGCAATGGGGCGGTGGTGCGGCGACAACCTTCTGAGGCCGAGCTATCCGAGATGGCCTCGTTTTTCCTTCGGGCGGTGCGCTTTTTGCGCACCTACCGCGAGCGCGGCCATCTCATTGCCCGGATAGACCCCCTGGGCCGCGAACGCCGTACCCCCCCCGAGCTTGACCCTAGCTACTTCGGGTTGAGCGAGGCCGATTTGGACCGGCCGGTACCCCCCGAGCTGGGGGCCCCTACCCTTCGGGCGGTGCTGGAGCAGTACAAGACCCGCTACAGCGGTACGGTGGGCATAGAGTACGGCCACCTGGACGACCCCACCGTTCGTAACTGGATTGAGGCCCGGCTGGCTGCCGGGTTCACCAAGCCTACCCCAGAACAGAAGCGCAGAATCCAGGAGAGGCTGATGCAGGCCACCCTCTTCGAGGAGTTCCTGCAGAAGAAGTACCTGGGGGCCAAGACCTTCAGCCTTGAGGGCACCGAGTCCCTCATTCCCCTCCTTGACCTGGTCCTGGAGGCTGCGGCCCGCCAGGGGGTGGTGGAGGTGGTAATGGGGATGGCCCACCGGGGCCGCCTCAACGTCTTGGCCAACGTGGTTAGGAAGCCCTTGCGCGACATCTTCCTGGAGTTTGAGGAACACTTCCCTGAAGGGTACCACGGGGACGTCAAGTACCACCTGGGCTATTCCAACGACATTGAAACCCCCTTTGGGAAGGTCCACCTCTCGCTTAACTTCAACCCCTCCCATCTGGAGTTTGTTGCTCCGGTAGCCATGGGCCGCACCCGGGCCAAGCAGGATCGTTTTGGGGATGCGCGCAGGGAAAAGGGTATGCTCCTCCTGGTCCATGGCGATGCAGCCTTCATCGGGGAGGGCATCGTCCAGGAAACCCTAAACATCTCGGGCCTACCCGCCTACACTGTGGGGGGGGCGTTGCACATTATCCTCAACAATCAGGTGGGCTTTACCACGGAGCCCCACGAGTACACCTCGGGCCGCTATGCCACCGAGATCGCCAAGATGGTGGAGTCCCCCATCTTCCACGTGAACGCTGAGGACCCCGAGGCGCTGGTGGGGGTGGTGGAGCTGGCCATGGAGTTTCGCCGCACCTTCAAGCGGGATGTCTTCATTGACCTCGTCGGCTACCGCAAGCGCGGCCACAATGAGACCGACGAGCCCAGCTTCACCCAGCCCGACATGTACCGCCGCATCGCGGCCAAAAAGCCCCTCTACCAGGTCTACCAGGCCAAGCTGGAGGCCGAGGGGGTCTGCACCAAGGAGGGGTGCGAGGGCTTGGCCAAGCAGTACCAGGAGACCCTCGAGGCGGCCTTCTCAGGGGCTCGGCGGGAGCCTACCCCCACCCGGCCACCTGCTGGAGGCGGGGTCTGGAAGGGCTACCTGGGGGGCCCCGAGGAGGGGGTACCCGACCCCGAGACCGGGGTGCCGCTGGAGAAGCTATCGGCCCTCATGGAGGCCCTGACCCGCCTTCCAGAAGGCTTTTCCCTGCACCCCCGCTTGGGGAAGTTCCTGGAGGCCAGGCGGGAGATGGGGCAGAACAAACGGCCTCTGGATTGGGCTGCAGCTGAGATGCTGGCCTTCGCCTCGCTGGCGGTGGAGGGGCACCGGGTTCGCCTTTCCGGCCAGGATACGGTCCGGGGCACCTTTACCCAGCGGCACGGGGCCTTTACCGATTACCGCACTGGGGAGCGCTACATCCCAGCCAATCACCTGGCTGAGGGCCAGGCCCCGGTAGAACTCTACAACTCGGCCCTCTCCGAAGCAGGGGTGCTGGGTTTCGAGTACGGTTACAGCCTGGATATGCCCGATGCGCTGGTGGGGTGGGAGGCCCAGTACGGCGATTTTGTGAACACTGCGCAGGTCATCATAGACCAGTTCATCGCCTCGGCTGAGGCCAAGTGGAGCCGCCTTTCGGGAATCGTCCTCTTGTTGCCCCACGGTATGGAAGGCGGTGGGCCAGAGCACAGCAGCGCCCGTCTGGAACGCTTCCTGCAGCTCTGCTCCAACGACAACATCCAGGTCGCCTACCCCACCACCCCGGCCCAGTACTTCCATCTGTTGCGGCGGCAGGTCAAGCGGCCCTGGCGGAAGCCGCTCATCGTGATGACCCCCAAGAGCCTCCTTCGCAATCCCGATGCGGTCTCACCCTTAGAAGACCTCACCAAAGGCCGCTTCCAGCGGGTGCTGGTGGGCCCCCCCGTTCCTGGGGCTAGCCGGATACTCCTTTGTTCGGGCAAGGTCTACTACGACCTCGAGGCGGCCCGTCGGGCCTCGGGAAGGGGTGATGTGGCCCTGATTCGCCTGGAGCAGCTCTACCCTTTTCCACAAAAGGAGCTGGAGGCCGCCTTGGCTTCCTACCCTGCTGGCGTCGAGGTGGTCTGGGTTCAGGAGGAGCCGGCCAACATGGGGGCCTGGTGGTTCATCCGGGCCCGCTTTGGTGACCGGATATTTGGTCGCCCTTTGCGGGTGGTGGCCCGGCCCGAGTCCAGCAGCCCGGCGGTGGGTTCAAAGAAGGTTCATGACAAGGAGCAGCAGGCCCTGGTTCGGCAGGCCCTGGGGCTTTAGGCCCAGGGCAGCCGAGGTGCGGGTGGAGTTTGCGGGGCGGTAATCCCGGAGGAAAGACCATGCCTGTAGAACTCAAAATTCCCCCTGTAGGGGAGTCCATCACCGAAGTGGAAATCGGCCAGTGGCTCAAAAGGGAAGGCGACCTGGTGCGGGCTGACGAGCCCGTGGTGGAGCTGGTGACCGACAAGGCCACCCTGGAGCTACCCGCCCCCGCCAGCGGGGTGCTCAGCAGGATTCTCATCCCAAGTGGGCAGGCCCGGGTAGGGGATGTGGTGGCCTTGCTGGAGGAGCAGGAGGTTCAGGCCCCTGCCGCTCAGGCCAGTCCGAAGCCGGAGCAGGCCTCCTCACCGGTGGCTGAGACCAAGGTGATGCCGGCGGCGGCCCGGCTGGCCGCCCAAAGCGGGGTGGATGCGGCCAGCCTGAAGGGTAGCGGCCCTGGCGGGCGGGTGCTCAAGGAGGATGTTCAAAGGGTCCTCTCCACCCCGGCCTCTCCCCCTCCTGCGCCCACCCCTGCCCCCCCGCAAGGCGAGCGCCGGGATGAGGTGGTGCCCATGACCCCCCTGCGCCGCCGCATCGCCGAACGGCTTTTGAGCGCCAAGCAGAGCACCGCCATGCTCACCACCTTCAACGAGGCGGACATGGGCGCGGTGATGGAGCTGCGCAGGGAGTACGGCGAGAGCTTCCAGAAGAAGCATGGGGTCAAACTGGGCTTCATGAGCTTCTTTGTGAAGGCGGTGGTGCAGGCTCTTCAGGAGATCCCCCAGCTCAACGCTGAGATTCGCGGCACCGATATCGTTTACCACCGCTACTACGACATCGGCATCGCGGTAGGAGGGGGGGAGGGGCTGGTGGTGCCGGTCCTTCGCGACGCAGACAAACTCTCTATGGCCCAAATTGAGGAGCGCATAGCCGACTTTGCTGCCCGGGTGAAGGAGAAAAGAATCAAGCCTGAAGAGCTGATGGGTGGCACCTTCACCATTACCAACGGGGGCATCTACGGCTCGCTCAACTCTACCCCCCTCCTCAACCCCCCCCAGGTGGGCATTCTGGGGATGCACGCCATCGTGGAGCGTCCGGTGGCCCGCAACGGCGCGGTGGTGATCCGGCCGATGATGAACCTGGCGCTTTCGTACGACCACCGGATTGTGGATGGGCGTGAGGCGGTTACCTTCCTACGGCGCGTTAAGGAGCTCATTGAGAACCCTGTGCGGCTCGTGCTCGAGGTCTG
This sequence comes from Meiothermus sp., assembly GCF_025060375.1. Taxonomy (GTDB): domain Bacteria; phylum Deinococcota; class Deinococci; order Deinococcales; family Thermaceae; genus Meiothermus. The sequence goes on from NZ_JANXCG010000091.1 coordinate 22,108, forward strand.
AGCTGGGTTTCCGCTAGGCTGGCGAGGTTTTATGCCCAAACATCAGCTTGTGGTCATCGGTGCGGGGCCAGGAGGGTATGTGGCGGCCATTCGCGCGGCCCAGCTTGGCCTGAACGTGGCTTGTGTGGAGAAGGAGGCCGCTTTGGGCGGCACCTGTCTGCGGGTGGGCTGTATTCCCTCCAAAGCCCTACTGGAGGCCACCGAAAAGATTCACGCGGTTCTCCAAGGCCAGCTCATCGGGGTTCGGGTGGGCAGCGCCCAGGTGGACCTGAAGGCCCTGATGGCCCATAAGGAAAAGGTGGTGCGGGCCAACACCCAGGGCATAGAGTTCTTGTTCAGGAAAAACGGGGTGGTTCGCTACCGGGGGCACGGCCGCATCGTAGGGCCCCATCGGGTGCAGGTAGAGGGGCCTGATGGGGTGGAGGAGCTCGAGGCTGAACGCATCCTCATCGCCACCGGTTCTAAGGTGGCCCCGCTTAAGGGGGTAGAGCTGGACTACGAAATTGTGGGTACCTCCGACCAGGCCATCGCCTACGACAGGGTTCCCGAGCGGTTGGTGGTGATTGGTGGGGGGGTAATCGGTCTCGAGTTGGGCTCGGTCTGGAACCGCCTGGGCAGCAGGGTAACGATTCTGGAGTACCTTCCCCAAATCCTGGGCGGCATGGATGGAGAGATTGCCAGGGCCGCAGAGAAAAGCTTCCGCAAGCAGGGCCTAGACATCCGGACGGGGGTGCGGGTTACCCGCGCTTACGCCAAGGACGGTGTGGGGGTGGTGGAGTACGAAGGGGGTGAGCCCCTGGTGGCGGATAGGGTGCTCCTCGCCACCGGGCGAATTCCCAACACGGATGGGCTGGGCCTGGAGAACGTGGGTCTTTCCACCGATGAGCGGGGTCGCATTCCCGTCAACGCGCACTACCAGACCGCTGTGCCCAGTATCTACGCCATTGGGGACGTCATTGCCGGCCCCATGTTGGCCCACAAGGCTGAGGAGGAGGGTTACGCAGCGGTGGAGCACATGGTTGGCGGCTACGGCCACGTGGACTACGCCTCCATTCCCAATGTGGTCTACACCCACCCCGAGGTGGCCTCGGTCGGGCGGACCGAGGAGGAACTAAAGGCGGCAGGTGTCCCCTACAAAAAGGGGACCTTCCCCTTCTCGGCCAACGGCCGGGCTAGGGCCATGAACGACACCGACGGACTGGCCAAGGTTCTGGCTCATGCAGAGACCGACCGCATCCTAGGGGTGCACATCGTGGGCCCGCGGGCAGGTGACCTCATCGCTGAGGCTGCGGTAGCCATGGCCTTTCACGCTTCCGCCGAAGATCTGGCCCGTGCTTCCCACGCCCACCCCACCCTGGCCGAGGTGCTCAAGGAGGCCGCGCTGGCCGCTTGGGACAAGCCGCTGCACATCTAAGTTTCCCTTGAAACGCCCCTGGGGGGCCTGTAGAGTGGGCTTGTGCGGCGGGTTACGGTTTTGGTGAGCGGACGGGTGCAGGGCGTGGGGTACCGCTACTTCACCCGCAAGAAAGCCCTGGAGCTTTCCCTGGCGGGCTATGCGGAGAACCTCCCCGACGGTCGGGTGGAGGTGGTGGCGGAGGGGGAGGAGGCTGATCTTGAGCTTTTCCTCCACCACCTGCGCCAAGGTCCCCGCGAGGCCCGGGTGGAGCACCTGGAGGTGCAGTGGAGCGAGGCCACCGGCCTCAGGGGGTTTCAGATTTACTGAGCGGTCCTGGGTATACTTGGGGGCATGACGGCTGAAGCGGCGCTACAGCAGCTCAAGCGGGGGACGGTGGAGATTATCCCCGAGGAGGAGATGCTGCGGAAGCTCGAGTCGGGCCGACAGCTGGTGATCAAGCTGGGTCTTGACCCCACCCGTCCCGACATTCATCTGGGCCACGCGGTGGTGCTCCGCAAGATGCGGCAGTTCCAGGAGCTGGGGCATAAGGTGGTCCTCATCATCGGCGACTTCACCGCCATGATCGGCGACCCCTCAGGCCGCAGCAAAACCCGCCCGCCCCTTACCCTGGAGGAGACCCGGGCCAATGCCCGAAGCTATGTGGAGCAGGTAGGCAAGATTCTCATCACCGATGACCCTGAGCGCTTTGAAATGCGCTACAACTCGGAGTGGCTGGAGAGCCTGGGCTTCAAGGAGGTCGTCAGGCTGGCCTCGCTTCTCACCGTGGCCCAGATGCTGGAGCGGGAGGACTTCAAGAACCGCTACACTCACCGTATCCCCATCTCCCTCCACGAGTTTCTCTACCCCCTGGCCCAGGGCTACGACTCCGTGCCCACTGCCTGCGATGTGGAGATGGGCGGAACCGACCAGAGGTTCAATCTGCTGGTGGGCCGGGAGGTGCAGGCGGCCTATGGGCTGGAGCGGCAGGTGGCCTTCATCATGCCCATCCTGGTAGGGCTGGATGGGGTTGAGAAGATGTCCAAGAGCCTGGACAACTACGTCGGTATATACGACGACGTGGACACCTTTTACGCCAAGCTCATGAAGGTTCCCGATGGGGTCCTGAGGCAGTACTTCGAGCTGTGCACCGATGTGGACGGGGCGGAGGTGGAGGCGTTCTTGGCTAAAGGGGGAATGGTAGGTGCCCATCGGGTGCTGGCGGCCTTGTTGAGCGCGGCCTACAGCCTGCCCCGTATTCCGGCCCGCATAGACCTGGCCTTTGCCCAAGAGGTGGGTCTGGAGTTCGGGTTTACTGGAAGCGATGCGCGGTTGCTGGCGAAGGGGGCTTTGGCGGAGAGGGTTCTGGCGGCCGACGAGCGCTACCGAAGCATTGCCCAAGGTGGTATTCCGGAGAAGATGCCCGAGGTGCGCTTGGGCACCGAGGTCCTGCAGAGGGGGTGTATCCCGGTGGCCCGGCTCTTCACCCTGGCTGGGCTGACCCCCTCCAACGCCGAGGCCAGGCGGCTCATTGAGCAAAGGGGGCTGCGGCTGGATGGGGAGGTTCTCACCGACCCCCTCATGGAGGTGCGGCTCGAGCGGCCCATCGTTCTACAGCGGGGCAAAGACCGGTTTGTGCGGGTAATCCCGGAGCTGGGATGATAGTGGATGCTCACCTTGACCTGGCCCACAATGCGCTTGATCTGGGCCGCGACCTGACCCTGCCGTTGGCCGAGCTGCGCCGGAGAGACCCCCACCCTGAAGTGCCAGTGGTGACCCTGCCCGCCTTGCAGGAGGGTGGCGTGGGTGTGGTTTTTGCCACCCTTTGGGTGGACCCGCGCCGCTACCCGGGTCCGGAAAACGCCTACCGGGCGGCCTTGCGGCAGCTCGAGCTCTACTTGCGGTGGGAAGAGGAGGGGCGTGTACGGCTGTTGCGCAGCCGGGCGGATTTGGAGGCCCACCTCTCCCGCTGGCCGGTGGATGGGGCACCGGGTCTGGTGCTCCTGATTGAGGGGGCGGAGTGCATTCGCCGGCCGGAAGAAGTGAGGTTTTGGCAGGCCCAGGGGGTGCGGCTGGTGGGGCTGGCCTGGAACCGCACCCGTTACGCTGGGGGCACCCGCGAGCCCGGGGGCCTCACCCCCCTAGGGGTGGAGCTCCTGGACGCCATGCGCCAGGAGGGGGTGGCTTTGGATACTTCCCACCTGGACGAGGCAGCCTTTTGGGAGGCTTTGGAGGCTTTTGACGGGCCGGTTTGTGCGACCCACAGCAACCCCCGGGCCCTGCTGGAGGGGCAGGGCGACCTCTCCAACCGCCACCTGAGCGATGCGATGATAAGGGCTCTTGGGGCTCGAGGAGGTGTGGTCGGTATCGTGCTCTATAACCTCTTCCTCGAGCCCGGCTGGCGGCGTGGGATGCCCCGTTTGGCCCTGGATGTGGTGGGGCGTCACCTGGGGTATGTGGCAGCCCTTATCGGTTGGGATAAGGTGGGGTTGGGGTCGGACTTTGATGGCGGTTTTGGTCTGGAGGGAAACCCCCTGGGGTTGGACGCGCCGGCTGACCTGGACAGGGTTGCTGAGTGGGTGCCTGGGGCCTACCGACGGGGGGTGCTGGCCGAAAACTGGTTGCGTTGGTTGCGGGGTGTGCTTCCCTAGATTGGATTTTGAATCCAAAATCTGATTTGTGTGGTATAAAGAGGCGTGAATCTTGCCAGTTTGTGGGTCGGACTTTTGGCCGGGGCCTTCGGTGGGCTGGTGGGTCTGGGGGGAGGCGTCGTGGCGGTGCCCCTGATGAACGCTCTTCTCCGGCTGACCCAGCACGAGGCAGTGGCCACCAGCCTGGTGATGGTGGCCTTTACAGGTTTGGCTGGCGCCTTCGCTTACGCCTCCCATGGTACGGTGGACTGGCTGGCGGCCCTGCTGCTTTTCCCGAGCGCCATGGTTACGGCCAACTGGGGGGCCCGCTACGCCAACCGCTTGCCGGAGTGGCGGCTTAAGCGGGTGTTCGGCTGGTATTTGGTGGTGGTGTCCCTCAGCCTCTTGCTCAAGCCTTACATTCCCCATGTGGGCGAGCCGATTGAGGGGGGGTTGCGGGTGCTGTTTTTGGCGCTGACCGGGGCGATGGCGGGCTTCGCTTCAGGGCTTTTGGGGGTGGGGGGGGGCACGATTACGGTGCCCATCCTGGTGCTCTTGGTGGGTTTAGAGCAGCACACCGCCCAGGGCACGGCCCTTCTGGCCATGATCCCCTCGGCCCTGGTGGGCTCTTATACCCATTTCCGCCACGGCAACCTGGCCCGAGCTTACGTGCCTGGTCTGGTGGTGGGAATTCTGCTAGGGGCCTCCTTAGGGGGGGTGCTGGCCAACCAGATGCCCGAAGCCTGGTTGCGGGTGGTCTTCTCCTCGGTTCTCTTGTGGACTGCCCGGCGCTACCTGATTGCTCGGCCTAAGCCCCAGGCGGCCTGAGGGCCTACTCAAACCCCGCGCCCTGTGCTACAATCGCCCCAAGCAGCTTGGTGTACCAGGGTGCCCCTTGCGTTTTTGCGTAGCGGTGTGCTAGTATAGCATCCATGTTTTGTGGATCGCGCCCCACCTGCGTTCCACAGACAGCGTAAGAGCCAGCCGCCGCAGGGAGCCTTCGCCTGCGGAAGAACCCTGTTAGCTTACGAAAACCCCATAACGACCCTAGAACCCCTGCGCCGTGTCGGCTTTGGCACGGGAATGCGCCCACGGGTACGAGGTGCTGGATGAAGATAGAGCGGTACGGCAAGATTAAGGAGGTTATCCCCCTTCCCCCCCTAACCGAAATCCAGGTTGAGTCGTTCAAGAAGGCTTTACAAGCCGACATTCCCCCCAGCAAGCGGGAAAACGTGGGCTTGCAGGCAGCCTTCAGGGAAACCTTCCCAATTGAGGAGGGGGAGAAAGGGCGCGGGCTGGTGCTGGACTTCATTGAGTACCGCATCGGCGAGCCCCCCTTCAGCCAGGATGAGTGCCGCGAGAAGGACCTGACCTATCAGGCTCCTCTCTATGCCCGCCTCCAGCTCATCCACCGCGACACCGGTCTCATCAAGGAGGACGAGGTCTTCCTGGGTGACCTGCCCCTCATGACCGAGGACGGCTCCTTTATCGTAAACGGGGCAGATCGGGTGATTGTTTCGCAAATTCACCGTTCCCCTGGGGTCTACTTCACCCCTGACCAGACCCGCCCGGGCCGGTACGTGGCCTCGGTGATTCCGCTGCCCAAGCGAGGACCATGGATTGACTTGGAGTTTGAGCAGTCGGGCATCGTGGTCATGAAGGTCAACAAGAAAAAATTCCCGCTGGCCCTGCTCTTGCGGGTGCTGGGCTACACCGCCGAGGGGCTGAACCAGGAGTTGGGCCGCTACACCGAGCTCTTGCCAGGGATTCTGGAGGCCCAGTACCGGGGGGCCCGGGTGCTGGAGATGAGCCCTGAGGAGGCCCTACTGAAGCTCTTCACGGAGTTGCGACCGGGCGACCCCCCCAAGCGGGACAAGGCCATTACCTACCTTCACTCCCTCCTCTCGGATCCCCGTCGCTACGACCTGGGCGAGGCCGGGCGGTACAAAACCCAGCAGAAGCTGGGCATCCAGCTCACAGGCCGGATGCTTATCCGGTTCGAAGAGGGGGAGTTCAAGGATGAGGGGCTGTTGCCGGTGCTCAAATACCTCTTTGCTCTGCAGTCAGGCGAGCCCGGTTTTGAGCCCGACGACATCGACCACCTGGGCAACCGCCGCATCCGCACGGTGGGCGAGCTTCTGGCCGACCAGTTCCGCGTAGGGCTTTCCCGCCTGGCTCGAGGGGTGCGCGAGCGGATGTTGTTGGGCTCCCCAGAGAGCGCTACCCCAGCCAAGCTGGTCAACAACCGCCCCTTGGTGGCGGCCATCCGGGAGTTTTTCGGCCGTAGCCAGCTTAGCCAGTTCAAGGACCAGACCAATCCCCTCTCCGAACTTCGCCATAAGCGCCGCATATCGGCCCTGGGGCCAGGCGGCCTGACCCGAGAGCGGGCGGGATTTGACGTGCGCGACGTTCACCGCACCCACTACGGCCGCATCTGCCCCATCGAGACTCCTGAAGGGGCCAACATCGGCCTTATCTCCTCTCTGGCTTCCTATGGGCGCATCAACGACCTGGGTTTCATCCTCACCCCCTACCGCAGGGTGGTGCAGGGACGGGTGACCGACGAGGTGGTCTACATGACCGCCACCGAGGAGGATCGCTACGTGATCGCCCAGGCCAACACGCCCCTTACCCCCGAGGGCTACTTCGACACCCAGCAGGTGGTGGCCCGCAAGCGGGGGGAGCCCATGGTGGTGCGGCCTGAGGAAGTGGAATACATGGACGTGTCGCCCAAGCAAATTTTCTCGGTGAACACCAACCTGATCCCTTTCCTCGAGCACGACGACGCCAACCGTGCGCTGATGGGTTCCAACATGCAGGCCCAGGCGGTGCCCCTCCTTAGGGCCCAAAGCCCGGTGGTCATGACCGGGATTGAGGAGCGGGTGGTGCGCGACTCCCTTACCTCCATTTACGCGGAGGCGGATGGGGTGGTGGAGTATGTGGACAGCACCCGGATTGTTCTGCGGGGCGACGACAAGGCGGTGTACGAGTACCCCCTGCGCCGCTTTATCCGCTCCAACCAGGGAACCGCCCTGGACCAACGCCCTCGGGTGAGCAAGGGGCAACGGGTGAGCAAGGGCGAGCTCCTGGCCGATGGCCCTGCGGCCGAGGAAGGGATGCTGGCCCTGGGGCAGAACGTGCTGGTGGCCATCATGCCCTTCGATGGCTACAACTACGAGGACGCCATCGTGATCTCCGAGGACCTGTTGCGGCGCGACTTCTATACCTCGGTGCACATCGAGCGCTACGAAATTGAGGCCCGCGACACCAAGCTGGGCCCGGAACGCATCACCCGGGACATCCCCAACCTTTCCGAGGCTGCCCTGCGCGACCTCGACGAAGACGGCGTGGTGCGCATCGGGGCCGAGGTCAAGGCTGGGGATATCCTGGTGGGCCGCACCAGCTTCAAGGGTGAGACCGAACCCACTCCAGAGGAGCGCCTCTTGCGGAGCATCTTTGGTGAGAAGGCCAAGGATGTCAAGGACACCTCCCTGCGGGTGCCGCCGGGCGAGGGGGGTATTGTGGTGCGGACCCTCCGCCTGCGCCGGGGCGACCCCGGGGTGGAGCTGAAGCCTGGGGTGCGTGAGGTGGTGCGGGTCTACGTGGCCCAAAAGCGCAAGCTGCAGGTGGGCGACAAGCTGGCCAACCGCCATGGGAACAAGGGGGTGGTGGCCAAAATCCTGCCCCCTGAGGACATGCCCCACATGCCCGATGGCACTCCTGTGGACATTGTGCTGAACCCCCTGGGGGTACCGAGCCGGATGAACCTGGGCCAGATTCTGGAAACCCACCTTGGGCTGGCTGGGTATGAGCTGGGCCTCAAGTTCATCACCCCGGTCTTTGACGGCATCAGCGAGGAGCAGATCAAGGAGATGCTCGGCCAGGCCTTTGACAAGAAGTGGGAGGCGCGTCTAAAGGCTGGCTTTGGCATAGACAACCGCGAGCGGGAGGTGTTGGCTAGGGCGGCCAAGCTGGGCCTGGTGGATGGCGATAGGAGTCTGGTAGAGCAGCTTCGCCAGGTTTTCCAGCAGGGTAAAAGCGTGCTCTACGATGGCCGCACCGGCGAGCCCATTGAGGCACCGATTGTGGTGGGGGTGATGTACATCATGAAGCTCTACCACATGGTGGAGGACAAGATGCACGCCCGCTCCACCGGTCCTTACTCCCTCATCACCCAGCAGCCTCTGGGCGGCAAGGCTCAGTTCGGTGGGCAGCGCTTTGGGGAGATGGAGGTCTGGGCCTTGGAGGCCTATGGCGCGGCCCACACCTTGCAGGAGATTCTCACTATTAAGTCCGACGACATTGAGGGGCGCAACGCGGCCTACGAGGCGGTGGTCAAGGGCGAGGATGTGCCCGAGGCCAGCGTGCCGGAGAGCTTTAGGGTTTTGGTGAAGGAGCTGCAGTCGTTGGGCCTTAACGTGGAGACCTACGACGAAAACGGGAAGACCCTGGATATCTTCGAGGGATTGGCTTCTAGGCGGTGAGTGTCCAGCCGTCCACGAGGGAGAAGATGATCAAAAGGGAAGTTCGCAAGGTACGTATAAGCCTGGCTTCGCCGGAGAAGATTCGGGAGTGGAGCTACGGCGAGGTAGAGAAGCCCGAAACCATCAACTACCGCACCCTAAAACCTGAGCGCGACGGCCTTTTTGACGAGCGTATCTTCGGTCCACAGAAAGACTACGAGTGCGCTTGTGGCAAGTACAAGCGTCAGCGCTTTGAGGGGAAGGTGTGCGAGCGTTGTGGGGTAGAGGTCACCAAGAGCATCGTGCGGCGCTACCGTATGGGCCACGTTGACCTTGCTACCCCTGTAGCCCACATCTGGTACGTCAAGGATGTGCCTAGCAAGATTGGCACTCTTCTGGACCTCTCGGCCCAGGAGCTCGAGCAGGTGCTCTACTTTGCTAAGTACATCACCCTAGACCCCAAAGGGGCCGTGCTGAACGGTGTGCCGGTCCAGAAGCGGCAGCTTCTGACCGATGAGGAGTACCGGGAGCTGCGCTTCGGTAAGCAGGAGACCTACCCCATTCCCGCTGGCGTGGACGCCCTGGTCAAGGATGGGGATGAGGTTAAGAAGGGCCAGGAGCTGGCCCCTGGCATCGTGAGCCGGATGGACGGCTTGGTGCTCTTCCGTTTCCCCCGCCGGCTCAGGGTGGAGTACACCGAGCGGGAGCGGGCCAGCCTGACCCTGCCTAAGGCAGCCTGGATTGAGCAGGAAAGCTACAAACCTGGGGAGCCTATCGCTGAGCTCGAGGCTTCCTACCAGATTGTGAGCGAGGATGCGGGGGCAGTTCAGGTAGAGGAGTTGGCCGATGGAGCCCTCATCAGGATTCTTGACCCCGAGACCGGGGAGGTAGGGGGGCTTTACCTGATTCCCGCGGGCATGCACATCAAGGTGGGCCAGGGGGAGCTGGTGGGCCAGGGGGACGTACTGGCTCAGGGTAAGGGCCAGCTTCGGATGCCCCGGGGCCTCAGGGTGGTGGGCCTCGAGGCTGAGACCCACAGGAAAGAGGTGCACCTCTCCTTTACCCTGGAGCGCACCGTGGAGAAAAACTACCCGCTGCAGCCCCATATGCACGTGCTGGTGGCCGAAGGGGCCAAGGTGCGCAAGGGCGACAAGCTGGTAGGGGCGATTGAGCCCGAGGAAGAGGTTTTCGCCGAGGCCGATGGGGTGGTGCACCTGCATGAGCCGGCCTCCATCGTGGTGATGAAGGCCAGACTCTACCCGTTTGAGGACGATGTGGAGGTGACCAACGGCGACCGGGTGAGCCCGGGAGATGCATTGGCCGACGGGGGCAGGGTGGTTTCGGACATCTACGGCCGGGTAGAGGTGGACTTTGTTCGGATGGCCGTTCGGGTCATTGAGTCCTACGACATCGACGCCAAAATGGGGGCCCAGGCCATCCAGGAGCTCCTGAAGGAGATTGACCTGGGGGCCCTCGAGGCCGAGCTGGTCGAGGAGATGAAGCACCCAAGCCGGGCCCGTCGGGCCAAGGCCAGGAAGCGCCTGGAAGTGGTGCGGGCTTTCCGCGATTCCGGCAACCGCCCAGAGTGGATGATTCTGGAGGCGGTTCCGGTGCTTCCGCCCGACCTGCGCCCGATGGTTCAGGTGGATGGGGGGCGTTTTGCCACCTCCGACCTCAACGACCTCTACCGCCGCCTCATCAACCGCAACAACCGCCTGAAGAAGCTCCTGGCCCAGGGCGCCCCGGAGATCATCATCCGCAACGAGAAGCGCATGCTTCAGGAGGCGGTGGACGCGGTGATCGACAATGGCCGCCGCGGCGCCCCGGTGACCAACCCTGGCTCCGAACGCCCCTTGCGCAGCCTCACCGACATCCTCTCGGGC
>NZ_JANXCG010000094.1 GCF_025060375.1 Meiothermus sp.
CCGCAGATGCCGATGTACTTGCCCATCTTCTTGGCGGCCCCGATGGCGCGGGAGAGCAGGAACTTCACCGCTTCGTCCTGCTCGTCGAAGAGGTCGGCCACCAGCCCCGAGTCGCGGTCGAGGGCCAAGGTGAGCTGGGTAAGGTCATTGGAGCCGATGGAGAAGCCGTCGAAGAGCTCCAGGAACTGCTCGGCCAGGATGGCGTTGGAGGGCACCTCGCACATCATGATGAGCTTGAGGCCGTCCTTGCCGCGCTCGAGGCCGTTCTTCTTCAGAATCTCTATCACCGCTTGGGCCTCGCCCACCGTGCGCACGAAGGGCACCATCACCCAGACATTCTTGAGGCCCTTCTCCTCCCGCACCTCGCGGATGGCGGCGCACTCCAGCGCAAAGGCCTCGGCGAACTCCGGGTTGCGGTAGCGCGAGGCCCCGCGGAAGCCAATCATCGGGTTTTCTTCCTGAGGCTCGTAGCGGCTTCCCCCCAGAAGGTGGGCGTACTCGTTGGACTTGAAGTCTGAAAGCCGCACGATAACCGGATTGGGGGCAAAGGCTGCGGCAATCATGCCGATGCCCTCGGCCAGCTTCTCGCGGTAGAAGGCCACCGGGCTCTCGTAACCGGCGGTGCGGCGGGCGATCTCCTCTTTGAGGTCTTCGGGAAGCCGGTCAAACTCCAGCAGAGCCTTGGGGTGGATGCCGATGGTGTTGTTGATGATGAACTCGAGCCGCGCCAGCCCCACCCCAGCGTTGGGCAGGTGGGCGAAGCTGAAGGCCCGCTCAGGGCTGGCCACGTTCATCATGATCTTGGTGGGGATTTCGGGCATTCTGTCGAGCTCAATCCGCCGCACCTCAAACCGGGGGGTGCCCGCATAGACCCGCCCCACGTCCCCCTCAGCGCAGGAGACCGTGACCACCTGCCCGTCCTTGAGTACCTCGGTGGCCCCGGCCGCCCCCACCACCGCGGGAATGCCCAGCTCCCGGGCCACGATGGCCGCATGGCAGGTGCGCCCGCCCCGGTTGGTCACGATGGCCGCGGCCCGCTTCATCACCGGCTCCCAGTCGGGGTCGGTCATGTCGGCCACCAGTACGTCGCCGGGCTCCACCTTGTGCATCTCTCGGGGGTGGTGGATGACCCGCACCCTACCCGTTCCAATGCGCTGCCCCACTGCCCGGCCCGTCACCAGCACCTCGCCCCGCTCCTTCATGAGGAAGCGCTCGATGACCCGGCTGGCACGGCTCTGCACCGTTTCGGGCCGGGCCTGCAGGATGTAGATCTGCCCGTCCAGGCCGTCCTTGGCCCACTCGATGTCCATCGGACGGCCGTAGTGCTGCTCGATCAGGAGGGCCTGGCGGGCCAGTTCCAGCACCTCGGCGTCGGAAAGGGCAAAGCGGCTTCGCTCCTCGAGGGAGGTGGGCACCGCCACCACCCCCTGCCCCTCCCCGGCGTAGACCATCTTCTGCAGCTTGCTCCCCAGGGTGCGCTGCAGGATGGTGTTGCGCCCCTCCAGGAGCCCCGGCTTGTAGACGTAGAACTCGTCCGGGTTCACCCCCCCTTGCACCAGCAGCTCGCCCAGGCCGTAGGTGGCGGTGATGAAGACCACGTCGCGGAAGCCCGACTCGGTGTCCAGGGTAAAGGCCACGCCGCTCGCGCCCAGGTCGCTGCGCACCATGCGCTGCACCCCTGCCGAAAGGGCCACCTCCTCGTGAGCGAAGCCGTGGTGGACTCGGTAAGCGATGGCCCGGTCGTTGTAAAGCGAGGCAAAGACCTTCTTTATGTGTAGCAGGACGCTGTCCACGCCTTTTACGTTCAAGAAGGTCTCCTGCTGCCCGGCAAAGCTGGCCTCGGGCAGGTCCTCGGCGGTGGCGCTGGAGCGCACCGCAACAGAAAGCCCGCCCTTGGAGGCGGACTCGAGGCGGATGTAAGCGTCTACGATGGCTACCTCTAGAGCCCTGGGTAGCTCAGCTTCCTCCACCCACCTCCGAATCTCGGCCCCTACCCGGGCCAGCTCAGCCACATCCTCTACGTTCAGGTTTTTCAGGGCCTGGGCGATTCGCTCCTCTAGCCGGTTGTGCTTTAGGAAGTCTCGGAAGGCCTCGGCTGTGGTGGCGAACCCCCCGGGCACCCGCACCCCAGCTTGGGACAGGTGGGCCATCATCTCGCCCAAGGAGGCGTTCTTGCCACCGACCTGCTCCAGGTCTTTCATGCCTATGGTTTCAAACCAACGGATGTAGGCCATGGTGCACCTCGGTGTTCTTGATGGTAGGCTGGAAAAGGCAAGCGTTGGAGTAGGGCCATCTGGTGTAGATAAGGCCCCCAATCTGGTGTATATTGCGCTACACACGTAAATTACACTAGGCGTGCCATGCAACGCACGGTGTTCATCGTCTCTGACCACACCGGCCTCATCGCCGAGTCGGTGGCGCGGAGCCTGCTAGCCCAGTTCGAAGGGGTTGCGTTTCGCTACGTAATGCGGCCCTTCACCGATAGCGAGGAGGAGGTCTACGAGCTTCTGTACGAGATAAACGCCACCTTCGAGCGGGAGGGGGTGCGGCCCATTGTCTTCTCCACCCTAGCCAACCCGGCCCTCAACGACCAGCTAAAGACCGCCCCGGCGCTGCACTTTGACCTTTTTCGCACCTACCTAGGGGAGCTCGAGCGCGAGCTGGGCCGTCCGCCCACGGGCCGGGTGGGGCGGCTGCACAGCATAAGCGACCGCAACTACTTCGCCCGCATCGAGGCGGTGGACTTTGCCCTGGCTACCGACGATGGTCTGGGGGAGCGCTACTACCAGATGGCGGACGTAATCCTGGTAGGGGTGAGCCGGGCGGGAAAGACCCCTACCTGCCTGTTTCTGGGGATGCAGTACGGCATCCGGGCTTCCAACTACCCCCTGGCCGAGGCCGACTTTGAGCGCGAGGCCCTGCCGGAGCCCATCCGCCCATACCGCCAGAAGGTCTTTGGCCTCACCATCCAGCCCTTTCGGCTCCACCAAATTCGCACCCAACGCAAGCCCGGCAGTCGGTACGCTTCGCTGGAGCAGTGCGAGTACGAGGTGCGCCGGGCGGAGCAGATGTTCCGCCGGCTGGGCATCCGCCACTTCGACACCACCAGCGCCTCGGTGGAGGAGATTGCCGCCAACATCATGCAGACCGCGGGCCTTCGGCGGCGCATAGACTGAACGCTGAGAAATCCCAACTAAACTACTATACTTTCTTGAAAATAGGGCGTATACTGCTAGTTGCAAGCGATTCGCAGTAAGGTCTGCGGGCGTTTGCAACCAGAGGGGAAACAACATGGCCAACGAGCTTGAAATCCGCAACCTGCATGCCCGTATTGTGGACGGCGAAGCCATTCTCAAAGGGGTCAACCTGGTGGTGCCTAAGGGGCAGATCCACGCGGTGATGGGTCCCAACGGGGCCGGGAAGAGCACCTTGGGCAAGGTGATTGCGGGCGACCCGGGCTACGAGGTAACCCAGGGCGACATCCTGGTGGACGGGGAGAGCATCCTGGAGCTCGGACCCGACGAGCGGGCCCGCAAGGGGCTCTTCCTGGCCTTCCAGTACCCGGTGGAGGTGCCGGGGGTTTCCAACGCCAACTTCCTGCGCCTGGCCCTTCAGGCCAAGCGGGGCGAGGAGGTGAGCGTCCAGGAGTTCTACGCCAAGCTGCAGAAAGCCCTGGAGACCCTCGAGTGGGATGAGAGCATCCTGACCCGCTACCTCAACGACGGCTTCTCCGGTGGCGAGAAGAAGCGCAACGAGATTATGCACATGATGGTTCTGGAGCCCATCTACGCCATCCTGGACGAGACCGACTCGGGGCTGGACATCGACGCCCTTAAGCTCGTGGCCAAGGGGGTGAACGCCATGCGGGGTCCCAACTTCGGTGCGCTGCTCATCACCCACTACCAGCGGATCCTGAACTACATCGTGCCCGATGCGGTGCACGTGATGATCGATGGCCGCATCGTGACCTCGGGCGGCCCTGAGCTGGCCATGAAGCTCGAGGAGCAGGGCTACGACTGGGTCAAGGAGCTGGCTCTGGCCAACTAGCCGATGGCCGTCATGGCCGAAGGGAGCTGCTATGTCCGAGAATTTCCTGGTAGAAGACATCGGGAACGAATACAAATACGGCTTTGTGGACGAGGTTCAACCGGTTTGGAAGGCCGAGAAGGGGCTTTCTAGGCGGGTGGTGGAGGCCATCAGCTACCACAAGGAGGAGCCCGCCTGGATGCTCCAGTTCCGCCTCAAGGCGCTGGAGATTTACCAGGCTAAACCGGTGCCCACCTGGGGGGCTGACCTCTCGGGGCTCAACATGGACGAGATCTACTTCTACGCCAAGCCCACCGAGAAGCGCGACGCCCAGAGCTGGGACGAGGTGCCCGAGGCCATCCGCCGCACCTACGAGCGGCTGGGTATTCCCGAGGCCGAGCGCAGGGTGTTGGCTGGGGTGGGGGCGCAGTACGACTCGGAGATGGTCTACCACCAGGTGCGCGAGGAGCTCAAGCGCCAGGGGGTTATCTTCGTCTCCATTGAGGAGGGGCTCAAGCACTACGAGGACCTCTTCCGCGAGTACTTCGCCACCGTGGTTCCCCCGGAAGACAACAAGTACGCCGCACTCAACTCCGCGGTCTGGTCGGGGGGAAGCTTTGTGTACGTGCCTAAAGGGGTCAAGGTGGAGCTGCCCCTGCAGGCCTACTTCCGGGTGAACACCGCCGAGCTCGGGCAGTTTGAGCGCACCCTGATCATCGTGGACGAAGGTGCGGAGGTCCACTACATTGAGGGTTGCACCGCACCTGTCTACACCACCGATTCCTTCCACTCTGGAGTGATTGAGATTGTGGTCAACCAGGGGGCCCGTAGCCGCTACACCACCATCCAGAACTGGCCTCACAACATGTACAACCTGGTCACCCAGCGGGCCATCGTAAAGAAGGACGCCTACCACATGTGGCTGGATGGCAACCTGGGTTCCAAGGTGACCATGAAGTATCCCTCTTCCTACCTGGTGGAGGAAGGGGCCCGCTCGGACATTCTCTCCATTGCCTTCGCCAACACCGGCCAGCACCAAGATGCCGGCGGCAAGCTCATCTTCGCGGCCTCCCATACCGGAGGTTCCATCGTCTCCAAGTCCATCTCCAAGGGCTCGGGTCGCAGCAGCTACCGGGGTCTGATTAAGGTCTACGAGGGGGCCAAGCACGTCAAGGTGAACGTGGAGTGCGATGCCCTCCTCATCAATGAGGAGTCCCGTACCGACACTTACCCCTACATGGAGATTGAGGACGACACCGCCACCGTGGGCCACGAGGCCACCGTAAGCCGCCTCAACGACGAGCAGATCTTCTACCTGCAAAGCCGGGGCCTGCCCGAAGACGAGGCCGCCGCGCTGATTGTTCGGGGATTCATTGAGCCGGTGGCCAAGGAGCTGCCGCTCGAGTACGCCGTAGAGCTCAACCGGCTGATTGAGCTGGAGATGGAAGGGTCGGTGGGCTAGCCGACCGGAAACCGCCCATCTGGATGGAAAATTTGCTATGGAGCTGACCACTGCCCTTTCCCGCGACCTGGTTTTAGGTCTTTCCCAGTCGCTTGGCGAGCCCGAGTGGCTCCAGAACCAGCGCCTGGCGGCCTGGGAGACCTTCGTGAAGCTGCCCTACCCCACCACCCGCACCGAAGAGTGGAAGTACACCGATATCTCCGAGGTGCCCTTTGAATCGCTGGCCCTCGAGCGGCCCACCGGGCGGAAGGGGGCCATCCCGGAAGCTGTGCAGGCCCGCATTGCCCAGGCCGACCTGGCCGGCTATGCCGTGTTTGTGGGCTCTGACCTGGTGCACGTGGAGTTGCCGGAAGCCTACCGGGCCCAGGGGGTCATCTTCACGGGCCTACACGAGGTGTTGAAGGAACGCCCCGAGCTGGTTAGGGAAAACCTCTTCAAGACGGTGAACTGGAACGACCTGGTGGGCCCCCAGGCCCGCCGGCCAGAGAATTCCAAGATTCCTGCCCTGAACGCGGCCCTCTTCACCCACGGGGTGTTCCTCTACGTGCCCAAGGGGGTGGAGTTCAGCAAGCCCATCGGGGTCTTTAAGTACCTCGAGGGGGGCCACCTCTCCGCCTCGCGCACCCTGATTGTGGGGGATGTCAACAGCCAGGCAGTCTACATCGAGGAGTACATTTCTCCGACCCAGGTAGCCCCTTCGGTCAACACCTCGGCCACCGAGATCGTGCTCAAGCAGGGGGCCAAGGTGCGCCACGCCCACATCCAGCTTTTGGGCCAGGGCTTCTACCACTTCCACCGTCAGCGGGCCCTTCTGGAGCGGGACGCGGCCCTGAACGATCTGGTGGTGAACATGGGGGCCAGCCTGAGCCGGGCCGAGGTGCAGTCGGAGATGCTGGGGCCGGGTTCGGCCTCGGAGATGCTGGGCCTGTACTTCACCACCGGAACGCAGCACGTGGACCACTACACCCTGCAGCACCACGTGGCCGACCACGCCTACTCCGACGTGCTCTACAAGGGCGCGGCCAAGGACCAAAGCCGCACCGTCTACGCCGGCCTCATCAAGGTGGAGCAGGGGGCCCAGAAGACCGACGCCTACCAGACCAACCGCAACCTGCTCCTCTCGGAGGACGCCCGGGCCGACTCGGTGCCCCAGCTCGAGATTGGGGCCAACGACGTGAAGTGTTCCCACGGCTCCTCCACCGCCCCGGTGGCCCCGGAGGAGCTCTTCTACCTGATGAGCCGCGGTCTGCCCCGCCACATGGCCCAGCAGATTCTGGTCAAGGGCCACATGGCCGATGTGCTCACCCGCATTCCCATTGAGCCTCTTCGGCAGTACATCGAGAGCATCATTGAGGAGAAGGTCCGGGTCTAGGCATGTGGACGCCCGTTGCCAAGCTCGAGGACTTCCAGAACGGCCGCCTGGTCGTGCGGGTGGAAGGGGAGAAGACCCCTGTGCTGTTGCTCTACACCGGTGAGGAGGTCTTTGCCATCGCCGATGTTTGCACCCACGACAAGAACCCCCTCTCCGATGGCCCCCTAGACCTTACCCCAGGGGCCGAGACCATCCAGTGCACCCGCCACGGCGCCCGCTTTAGTCTGCGCACGGGCAAGGCCACCCTGCCCGCCCCTCGGCCGGTGAAGGTTTATCCCGCCAGGCTCGAGGAAGGCCAGGTCTGGCTGGACGTGTGAGGCCTCGCAGGGCGGCCGGGGCTTCCCCGGCCGCCGCGCTTTGGGTTCGTGCTGGGCCCAGTTGCCGAAAACGCCAGCACCGCTTGCCCGTGAGAGCGGGTTTTCCGCCCGATTCCAGCGCAGGGGCTCCGGTCACGCGCCCCGTTTTGGAAGGGGCTGCCCTCCCGTCGCCAACGGATAGCACCAAAAGCCCCCATGCGCAGTGCGCCCGTTGGCGGGAGCAAAAGCTGGCTGGGAAGGCCCCCGAGCCGGGTCAGAAGAGCGGGGAGGTGCTCGCCCTGGACCAAGGTGGCCCACGGGGAGCAGCACTCTGGGCGGGAGGGGTGCGGGTGCTGCTGTTTTGCGGCTCTTGGGCAGATAGCCGACAACCCGTCCTGGTTGCTCGAGGGCTGTAGGCCCGCCCCTCAGTGGCCGAAGCGGCGCTCGCGCCGCTGGTAGTCGCGCACTGCACGCAAAAAATCCAGCCTGCGGAAGGCTGGCCAGAAGGCGTCGAAGAAGTAGTATTCGCTGTAGGCCGACTGCCACAGCAAAAACCCCGACAACCGAATTTCTCCTGAGGTGCGGATGATGAAGTCGGGGTCGGGAACCCCTGCGGTATAAAGCCGTTCGGAGATGTGCTGCAAATCCAGCTCCTCAGCCAGCTCCTCGGGGGACTTACCGGTTTGAGCGGCTTCCAGGAGCAGGCTTTTGACCGCATCCACTATCTCCTCGCGGCCACCGTAGCCCATGGCGATTTGCAACAGCATACCGCTGTGGTGGGCGGTGGCCCGCTCCAGCTCCTCTAGGGCCTCTAGCACCTTGGGGGGGAAGCGGTCATGGCGACCTATGACCCGTACCCGCACCTCGTTGGCGTGGATGCGCGGGTCCTGGGCCATGCGTTTGGCCTCGCGCACAAAGAGCCCCATCAGGGTTTCCACTTCAGCGGGGCTGCGCTTCCAGTTGTCGGTGGAGAAGACCCAGATGGTCACGGTGGGAATGCCCAGCTCCAAGCACCACTCCAGCACCTCGTAGGCTTTCTGCACACCGAACTCGTGTCCCTCATGCCCCGGCAGCCCCAGCTCGCGGGCAAAGCGTCGGTTGCCGTCCAAAATCAGCCCCAGGTGTTTGGGTAGCTGCCCCTGTCGCACCTCGGCCTCAATGCGCTGTTCGTACCACCAATACAGGGGCTTGAGCAGAACCTCGGCCAGCTTTACGAGCCGCTTCCTCAGGGAAGTTTTGGGCGCGCGGACAGGGGAAGTGGGCGCCATGAATCACCTCAACCCTCACCATCTTAGCGAGGAGTGTGGGCCAATCGTAAGAAAAAGGAGCGCTTTCACCGGCCAGGTTCGGGAAATTAAGGTTTTTGTAACGCCGCTTTGGGCAAACTGAGGCTGAGCGGGCTTCCTGGAAACGGGTGGGCCCTTTGGCAAGGAGGGGGTTTATGGCGCTGCGTTTGTTGTTGGCGTTGGTACTGTGGGGATGGGCTTGGAGCCAAGGGGTGGGCAATGGACGCCACACCGATAGCCTGCACGGGTTCTCGGTTCTGGTGCCGGAGGGCTACCAGGTCAAGCTTCCGCCCTATGGGCTTCTCATAGGCGATTTGGAAGGACTGATCCTGGTGCGAGGAGCTCCTCTAAAGGACCCCCGCGGGGTGGTGGGGGCCCTTGTGGAGGAAGCCCGGTGGTTCTCCGGAGGAAAAGCCCAGCACCACTACAAGGAGGTACCCGGTGGGCTTTTGGTGTTGGCTCGAGGTCTGGCCTACCCCTACCATCTGGCTGATAACCTTGCCGGTCTGCCCCAAGGTGCCCTTCAGGATGGCTTCCTGAGGTCGCTGTCGTACGAGGTCGCCCATCTGCTCGTACCCGGAAGCCGAAGCCTGCTCGTGGTGAGCGTTTATCTGCCCAAGGATGCCTCGCCCGCCCTGCGCAGGCAAACCCTCTCGGTTTTGCGCTCCCTAGAGTTTCTTCCCCAGTCCTCGCGGGTGGCCTACGAGACCCAGGTGGTGCGCGACCCGGTTTTGCGGATGGAGGCCTTCTATGCGCCAGTGCCCCGGGGCTTCACTTTCCAGGGCGGGCTGGTTCCCGTGAACAGCACCATGCGCTCGCTGGCCTTTTCGCTCCAGGGCATGGGGGCCTCTTTGCGAGCGGACCTGCTTTACGCCGAAGGAAGCGCCCTTCAGACGGGGTTTGGCGGCAGTGCCGTCAGCCGAATCATCTGGAATGGGCAGGCCAGCCAGTTCCAGGGTTTTCTCTGCCCCAGCTCGGCTTCTGAGGTGGCAGAGCTTCTGACCACCCTTTGGGCCCAGGAGAAGGGGGCTTCGTGGCGGGTTCAGAAACTCGAGGCCGTAAAAACCCCGACTAACCGAGTCTACCGTCGCATCCAGGAGATAAAGGCCCAGGAAGAGGCCGCCGCCTTGATGGGGTTGCCGGTGGTGCCTCGGCAGTACCGCCCCAACTTCACCCTTCGGGCCGGGTCGGGAGACCAGGTGCGGGAAGCCCATATCACCGGGCAGGTAACCGCTTTTTCGCGGGCCGACTACATCGCCCAGGACGCGAGCTGCTTTACCCAGCTGGGGGTGGTGCTGGGCGAGGGTAGTTCCGCCGCCTTGGCCCAGGCCATGCCGGTCTTCCGGGGCTTCCTGATGGGGCTACGGACGAACCCCGATTGGCCCTGGCAGGAGGCCCAGCGGGCCCAGCAGCAGAGCAAGACGACCACCCGGGTGGTGCTTGGGTGGCTGCGCGAGCAGCGGGAGTTCAACAGCTGGATGAGCCGGAGCTGGAGCAACCTGCTCTCCGACCAAACCTACACGCGCGACCCCTCGACGGGCGAGGTCTTCCGCGCCTACAAGGCCTCTTTTGATACGGGAACCTTCTGGCGCGATCCGGTCTTTGGGGGGGTGGTGGGCGCCGTGGAGCGGGAGGGCAGCCTGGAGGGGCTTCTGCGCCAGGGAGGGTGGCGGCAGCTCGAGGAGTCCCTCTCCGGCCTGCCGGGCACATGGCGCAGGTAGCCCAGCCTCAGGCGTTTTTGGGTTGGTCCCTAGGGTTGTCCTGTGGGCCGAGCACCATCCAAACCACCCCCAGGAGCACCAGCCCGGCCCCCAGGTAGCCCAAGGGACTGAAGCGCTCCCCCCAGAAGAGCCAGGCGGCTAGGGCAGCCACCACCGGCTCCAGGGTGGCCACCACCGAGGCCCGGGTGGCCTCGAGCCGCTTCAGCCCGGCAAAGTAGAGCGTAACTGCGAAAAAGGTGGAGGCCACGGTGAGGAAGCCAATGGCTGCCCAGGCTTCGGCAGTTTTGGGGGCGAAGCGCACGAAGGGAAGGAGCCCTAGCGCCCCCACTGGCAGGGCATAGAGGAAGAGCGTGGGGGTGCTGTACCTGCCCAGGTACAGCTTTCCGAAGAGGTAGTAGGTGGCGTAGGTTAGGGCTGAGAGCAGCCCCCATAGGACCGCCGCTGCGGTGATTCGCGCCTCACCCCCCTGCAGGCTGACCAGGGCCACCCCCAGCAGGGTCAGCCCCACCGCCGAGAGCTTGTGGGGTCCCATCGGCTCACGTAGGAGGAGCCAGGATAGAAGGGCCACGATGGCCGGAGCGGTGTACAGGAGCACTGAGGCCAGGGCTGCCCCTCCGTTTTGGATGGCGAGCTGGTAGGCCCCGTAGAAGAGTGAAACCCCCACCAGACCAAACCCCACCACTGCCCAGCGGTCGGCGGGCTCAACCCGCACCTGGCCGAGGATAAAGGCCTGGGCTCCAAAGAGCACCCCGCCCAGTGCGGCCCGCCAGAAGGCCACCTCGAGGGGGCTCACCCCCGCTGCAAAGGCCCACTTGGAAACCACCCCCAACAGCCCCCAGAGGAAGGCTGCTGCGGCAACGTAGAGGTACCCCGCCACGGCCTACTTGGTCCGGCCGTTGCGGCGGCCCAGCAGGCTCAGCACTAGCCCCAGCCCCAGGAGCAGCCCCGAGCCGAAGACCACCAGATAGGTCGCCCAAAGGCGGGGGTTCACGTTGTAAAAGTCGCGGCTGCGCTGGGCGGTTAGGGCCACCAGGTAGTCGCGAATGGTGATGAAGTTCATAGTGGCTAGAACAATAGCCAAAATCAGCAGAACCAGGCCCAGAATCAAGGAGATACGCCCCAAGACGTTCATGGCCCCAGTCTACCGAATTTGTCGGTCTGGCGTTTTTGTCCCTAGTTTTCTGGGAAGGGAATGGCCAACAGCACCTCCCCTACGCCTTTTGAAGCTCCTGCTTCCACCGCCACCAGGGCGTTGCCTAGGGCCATGGAGTGAAGCACCACGCTGGACTGGTTGCCCGTGGAGGCCGCCCGATACTCTCCCTTTTCCCAGCGCAGCACCGCCCGGCGGTAGGCCCGGCGGGTCGGGTGGGCCTCAAAGGGGGTCTCCGCCACCGCCTCAACCTGCTGGTAGGGTGGGTCGTTGCGGCCCAGCAGACGGAACAGCAGGGGTCGGCCGAAGAGCAGGAAGGTAACCATGGTCGAGACCGGGTTGCCGGGCAGGCCCAGCAGGGGCAGACCCCGCCAGGTGGCGAAGAGCAGGGGCCCCCCGGGCTGTATCCGCACCCGCCAAAAGTGCACCTCCCCCTCCCGCTCAACTAGCTGACGCACGATGTCGTAATCCCCCATGGAGACCCCCCCCGAGGTGAGGAGAAGGTCAAGGGGGCCCGCCTGGGCAAGCCGGGCGCGTAGACCCTCTATATCGTCGTGGGCCCTTCCTAGGGGAATCGGCTCTCCTCCGGCCTCCGCTACCAGCCCGGTCAGGGCGTAGCCATTGGCGTTGTAGACGCCCCCGTAGGGAAGAGGCTGGCCCGGCTCCACCACCTCGTCGCCGGTGACCAGGATGCCCACTCGAGGTCGCCGCACCACTGGAAGGCTGGCGTGGCCCAGGGCCGCGGCCAGGGCCACCCGTCCTGGGGTGAGGCGGTCGCCTTTGAACAGATAGGTTTTTCCTTCTGTCAGGTCGGTCCCCTGCGGCCGGATGTCGGAGGGGGTGGCGGGCTTCAGAAGCCAGACGAAGTCGCCCTCCCGCCGGGTGTCCTCCACCCGTACCACGGCATCGGCTCCAGGTGGTATGGGTGCCCCAGTAAAGACCTGTACGGCCTCGCCGGGTCCAACCCGCCCCTCGAAGGGCCTGCCGGCGGGAGATACCCCGATAACCCGGAGCCGCACCGGGCTATCGGGCTGGGCGGTGTGGCTGTCGGCTTCACGGCAGGCATAGCCGTCCACTGCGGTGTCGTTGGTCTGGGGGTGGTTGACTTTGGCGGCCAGGTCAGCCCCTAGGGTTCGCCCGAAGGCCGCGGTCAGAGGCAGATGCTCCAGCTCGGCGATGGGGCGGGCTCGTTCTAGGATGGCTTCCAGGGCCTCTTCGGCGCTGAGGTTTTGCCGCATGGGCTTAATTAAAACCCAAGCGGGGCCCGGGGTGCCTAGTCGTGCTGACGGCGGGGGCTATGCCGTTCGCTGGAGTCCAGTATCAGGGTTACTGGCCCATTGTTGACCAGGTGGACCTCCATGTGGGCTTGGAAGACCCCAGTCTCCACGTGCAGGCCTTGCGCGGCAAGCAGGTCGCAGAAGCGCTCGTAGAGCCGCCTTCCCTCTTCGGGGGAGGCAGCTTGGGTAAAGCTGGGCCGGTTGCCCCTACGGGTGTCGCCGTACAGGGTGAACTGTGAGACCACCAACACCTCACCCCCAACCTCCAGGAGGGCCCGGTTCATCTTCCCCTCGAGGTCGGGGAAGACCCGCAGCCCGGCAATCTTCCGGGCTAGGTAAGCGGCGTCCTCCTGGGAGTCACCCCGACCTACCCCGAGCAGGACCAGAAGCCCCTGGCCGATCTGGCCCACCGGCTGGCCCTCTACCACCACCCGGGCTTCCTTGACTCGCTGAACCACCGCGCGCACGCCCAGACAATACCAGGCCTCCCCTTTCCAGGCAAAGGCCTGCCGGCGGCCGCCCTCGGGTCTATCCCCCTAGAAGCGAGCGCATCTGCCGCTGGATAAAGCGGGTGGCCCAAGCCGGAGCCAGGCGGTAGAGAAAGTCCATCAGGCGGGCATCGGAGCCTACCAGCACCCGAAAGCGGTTTTGCTCCATGCCCGCGATGATGCGCCTGGCAGCCTCCTCGGGGGGTAGGGGCTTCAGTGAGGAGCGCCGTCCTTCAGACTGACGAACCTCCACCCCTGAGTTGGTGGTGATGTTGGTGGCCACCGCTCCAGGAAAGACCACCGTGACCCGCACCGGGGTGCCTAAAAGCTCAGCATAGAGCCCCTCGGTCAGGAGCTTGACCGCGGCCTTGGAGGCCCCGTACAGGCTCTGCCCCGGCACCGGCAGAAAGCCGCCCATGCTGGAGATGTTCACGATGTGAGCCTCGGGGCGCTTGAGCAGGTAGGGCAGAAAGGCCTTGGTCATGTAGAGGGTGCCGTAGAAGTTAACTTCCATGACCCGCTCGATGGCCACGTAGTCCAGTTCGTTGACCCGCGCGAAGGGTTGGATGATGCCGGCGTTGTTGATGAGGCCGTCCACTGCGCCGTGCCGGGCCACCACCGCGGCTGGAAGGGCTTCTGCCTCCTCCCGGTGGGCGACGTTGAGCACGTGAGTGGAGAGGCGCTCACCAGCCCTAGCCAGCCTGCCCGTTTCCTCTAGGCTCTCGGCGTTTAGGTCCACCGCCACTACCTGGGCCCCTTTGGCCAGCAACTGCAGGACCAGGGCCCGCCCAATCCCGCTGCCCCCGCCGGTAACCACGATGACCTTGTCCGCAACCTGCACGTTGCCCCCCTGGGATCGTTTCTAGCATGTCCGGGGAAGGCTTATGTCCCCGGGCACGAGAGCCCGCGGCCGGCCTTCCCTAAAGCGCGCGCGCCTGAGGGCTTCTCGGCAAAAGAGACACCAAGGCCTCCTGCATCAGCTGGGCCACGGCATAGGCGTCGTAGAGGTCGGAGTAACCCATGAGGGAAACCCGGAAGACCTTTCCTTTGAGCTGGCCCTGCCCGCCGATGATGGTGGCCCCCCGTGCGGCAAAAGCCTCCTTAACCTGCGCGTAGGAGACCCCATCGGGCAGGTAGAAGCAGGTGGTGGCAGGGCTTTTGACCTCGGGCACGGGCTTCAGGCCCAGCCCCTCGCCCGCCGCGTAGAGAATCTGATTCTGCGCCTGCTTGAGGGCCAGGTGCTCCTCCAGGCGGGGTAGTACCTCTTCCAGCACCGCCGCTGTAGCCGCCACCAGGTTGATGGCCGGTGTCCAAGCCGACTCCCCCGAGCTTTGTGCCTTGAGTTCGGAGGCCAGGTTTAGGTAAAAGCCACGGGGCTTGAGCCGCCCTATGGCCCGGGGCGACAGGGCCAGGTAGGCCAGCCCGGGGGGGCACATGAGGCCTTTTTGAGAGCCGGCCACTGCGGCGTCCAGACCCCAGCCCTCCAGGGCAAACGGGCTTACAAACAGGCTGGTGATGGCATCCACCACCACCAGCGCCTCGGGGAAGCGGGCTTTGAAGACCTGGGCCAGCGTGCGCACGTCGTTCAGGGCTCCGGTGGAGGACTCGGAGTGGGTCAAAAGCAGCCCAGAGAAGGGGCCTGAAGGCTTCTCCAGGTGTTCTGGAAGCACCACCCGGCCCCAGGGGAGTTCGAGCCGCTCCACCTGTAGACCGGCCTCCTGGGCGATCTTGGCCCAGCGCTCCGAGAAGTTGCCGTGCACTGGCACCAAGACCCGCTCGCCGGGGGCAAAGAGGTTCTGCACCAGCGCGTCCATGCCGAGGGTGCCCGAGCCGGTGAGCAGGAGGACCTGGCCTCTAGTCTGGAAGGCGGCCTCGAGACCGGCCTTGGCCCGCAGGAAGACCTGCTTGGCCGCCTCCGAGCGGTGATGGAGCTGGGGGCGGCCAAGGGCCTCCTGCGCCCTGGGATGGAGCTCCACAGGACCGGGGGTGAGTAAGCGGGAGCGGTACATGGCCCCCATTTTAAGGGGGCCGCCTCAGAACCGTTCGGTCACGCTTTTCATCTGCAGGAAGTTGAGCAGGTAGTCGGGCCCTCCGGCCTTGGTGTCGGTGCCCGAGAGGTTGAACCCGCCGAAGGGCTGCACCCCCACCAGGGCGCCGGTGATCTTACGGTTGAAGTAGAGGTTGCCCACGTGGAACTCCCGGCGGGCCTTTTCCAGCCGCTCCCGCTTGCGTGAAAAGACCCCACCGGTAAGGCCGTAACGGGTGTTGTTGGCCACCTCCAGCGCAGTGTCAAAGTCGGGCACCCGCAGCACCGAGAGCACCGGGCCGAATATCTCCTCTTGGGCAATTCGGGCGTCGGGGGAGACCCGGTCAAAGAGGGTGGGGGCCACGAAGAAGCCGCTGCCCTCGAGCCGTCGCCCTCCCAGCAGGAGCCGGCCCTCCTGCCGCCCGACCTCGATGTAGGAGAGCACGGTTTCTTCCTGTTTCTGGCTGGCCAGGGGGCCTAGGTCGGGGTTTTCCTCCGCGGGACCCACAATCAAGGCCTCCGTGCGGCCCAGCACCTCCTCCACCAACAGGTCGTAGATGCCGTCCACCACGATGAGCCTCGAGGCGGCCGAGCACTTTTGCCCTTGGAAGCCGAAGGCGCTTTGCACGGTGGCCTGGGCGGCGGCCTTGAGATCGGCGGTCTCGTCCACGATTATGGCGTCCTTTCCGCCCAGCTCGAGGAATACCCGCTTGAACCAGACCTGCCCCGGTGAGAGCCGGGCGGCCGTCTCGTTGATCTGCAGGCCCACCTCCAAGGAGCCGGTGAAGTTGATGAAGCGGGTTCGGGGGTGCCTGACCAGGTAGGCCCCCACCTCGCTGCCCTCCCCCGGCAGGTAGTTGGCCACCCCTGGGGGAAGCCCAGCCTCCTCCAGGACCTCAAACAGCTTCGCCGCGGCGACCACGGTGTCCTCCGCAGGCTTGACCACCACCGTGTTCCCCACGGCAATGGGCGCGGCGGTCATGCCGGTCAGGATGGCCAGGGGGAAGTTCCACGGGGCGATCACCACCCCAGCCCCCAGGGGAATGTAGAAGGCCTCGTTGTCCTCGCCGGGGTAGGGGAGCACCGGGGCCCCATCCTTGTACTTCAGGGCCGAAATCGCGTAGTAGCGTAGAAAGTCAATGGCCTCGGCCACATCGGCGGCGGCCTCGGTCCAGTTCTTGCCGATCTCGTAGACCAACCAGGCCTCCAGCTCCCTCTGGCGCCGCTTCATAATCTGCGCTGCTTTTAGGAGCAGGCGGCTGCGGTGCTCCTGGGGCCAATCCCGCCAGCCCGGGAAGGCCCGCCAAGCTGCATCCAACGCTGCGTCGGCCTCTGCGATGCCAGCCTTCGCGCTCTGGCCCACCACCTCCACCGGATTGGAGGGGTTGGTTGAGACGATGGCCTCCGGCGTGTTCACTCGCTCCCCACCGATGATGAGGGGATAGTGGCGGCCAAACTGGGCCCGCACCTCAATCAGGGCCTTCCGCATGGCCTCGAAAGCTTCGTGGCTCTGGAAGGTTTCAACCGGCTCGGGGCGGTAGGGTTCGGGGGTCATACGGCTCCTTTCTTGCTGATGGGCTCAACCCTGAAGTAGGCTTCGGGCTACAAACCACAGGTTCTCCGGGCGCTCGGCAATGCGGCGGGAGAGATAGGGGTACCAGTCGGTGCCGTAGGGCACGTAGGCCCGCACGGTGTAGCCCTCCTGGGCCAGCCTCCTCTGCTCGCCGGGACGCACCCCGTAGAGCATCTGGAACTCAAAGCACTCTCGACCGACGCCGCGCTCAGCGACCCAGCGTTTCATCTCCTCGATTAGAACAGGGTCGTGGGTGGCGATGGCGGTGTGGAGACCGTTCTCAAGGGACTTCTTGCAAAGCCAGAGAAACTGGGCGTCCACCAGGCGCTTATCCTGAAAGGCCACCTCAGGGGGCTCCCTGTAGGCCCCTTTGACGATACGCACGGGGGTGCCTAGAGGGATGAGGCTCTCCAGATCGCGCTCGCTGCGCTTCAGGTAGCTTTGCAGCACCACCCCCAGCCGGGTGTACCCAGCCTCCCGCAGCTGCCGGTAGACCTTGAGGACCCTGTCTATCCGCGGGCTGTCCTCCATGTCTATCCGCACGAAGCAGTCCACCTGCTGCGCCTCCGCCAGCACCTCCTCCAGCAGGTCGGCGGCCAGGTCTTCGGAGATGTCCAGGCCGAGCTGGCTGAGCTTGAGGGAGACGTAGCGGGGGTAGGCCCTCCCACCCAGCGCCCGCACCAGTCCAATGAGCTCCTCCTGGAACTTACGGGCCTGCTCCTCCGAGGTGACCATCTCCCCTAAGAGGTCGAGGATGGCGTGCACACCCCCCTGCTCCAGCGCGTCTACTGCCCTCAAGGCTTCCTCCAGGGTATCGCCGGCCACGAAGCGCCGCACCAGCCGGCGGCCCCGGGTCCTCAGCAGGGCTTGGAAGCGAGGGCTTTGGGCCACGGCCAGCACGAAGGCGCGGTAGCTTTGGTTCCAGTCCATGGCGCTCTCCTAAACCCGAGCGGCCTCCAGAAGGCTTCGGGCCACCAGGTCGCGAAAGTAGTGGATGTGGGCTCGAGCCGCTCTGGCGGCCTGCTCGGGGTCGCGCGCCCTCAGGGCGGCAAGAATGGCCCAGTGCTGCTCACGGGTTCTGGGGTGCTGGGAGAGGGTGCGCTGGAAGCCACGGGCCAGCACCAGGCTCGAGCGCAGCCCAGCGTAGATGCGGGCTAGGGTTTTGTGGTGAGCGGCCTCTACCAAAGCGGTGTGAAAGGCGAAGTCCACCTGCATCTGCTTGGTGTAGTCCTCGGGGGGAAGGGCCTCCAGGGTACGCAGTAGCCCCCCGAGGGTCTCCAGTTCGGCCGCGCTGGCCCGCTGGGCGGCCAGGGCGGCGGCCTCGCTCTCGAGGAGGGCCCGCACCTCGTAGACCTCCTGCACCTCCGCTGGGGAGAGCATCCGTACCCGCGCGCCTTTGCCCGGGGACAGCTCCACCAGCCCTTCCTGGGCCAGCCGTTGCAGGGCCTCGCGCACCGGGGTGCGGCTTACCCCGAGTTCCCGGGCCAGCCCGGCCTCAAGGATGCGGGTCCCGGGGGACAGAAGGCCCCCCAGGATGGCTTCCCTCAGGTGGGCGTAGGCCGCCTCACGCACCGAGTGGGGTCGCTCAAAGGGGGGCATATGCGTATACAGTATACGCAAGACCCATTGACGCCGGTCCCCTTTGCCTGGAGCCTGAGGTCATGCGGTTGTACTGGGAAGCGCCCTATCAGGAGGAGTTTGAAGCCCAGGTGGTGAGGGCTTGGAGTGAGGGGGGGGCCCACTACGCGGTGCTGGACCGGACCCTTTTCTACCCCGACGCTGGGGGTCAGCCCTGCGATACCGGAACCCTGGGGGAAGCAGCGGTACTGGAGGTGCAGGAGAGGGACGGGGAGATTGTCCATCGCCTGGAGCGTCCCTTGCGGGAGGGAGAGCGGGTGCTAGGGCGGCTTGACTGGGCCCGGCGCTACCGGCACATGCAGCGGCATACCGCCGAGCACATTCTGGGGCAGGCCTTCCTAAGGGTGGGAGGCTGGCAGGTGCGGGCGGTCAACATGAAGGGGACGGTGTGCACCGTGGACCTGGATGGCCCGCCGGAGGAGAGGGTGGTGCGCCAGGCCGAGGCCCTGGCCAACGGGGCGGTCTACGCCAACACCGAAGTGCGCAGCTACTTCCTGGATGAGGCCGAGGCTGCCCACCACGGGCTGCGCAGGCACCCCAGCCCCAAGGTGGAGGGGCGTTTTCGCGTGGTGGAGGTGGTGGGCTGGGACAAGGTGCCCTGTGGGGGGCTGCACGTGGCCCGCAGCGGGGAGGCCGGGCCGATCAAGGTCCTCAAGTTTGAGCGGCATAAGGGGGGTACCCGCGTCCACTTCACGGCGGGCTGGGAGGCCCTGGAGCTCTTCGATCAGGAGCATCGCCTGCTCCAGCGGCTAGGGGAGAGGTTCAGCACCGGGCCTTTAGACGTGGAGAGGCCAATTGCCAGCCTGCAAGAGGGCTTCTATAAGCTGCGCGCCGAGCAGGCCCTTCTGAGAGATGAGCTGGCCGAGCGCATCATGCGGGAGCTTCTGGCCGACTTCCCTGGTCTCACCATCTGGGCCCAGGTGCCGGACTGGGCGCTGGAGATGGTGGGCAAGCGGCTGGCGGAGTGGCCAGGAGTGCTGGCCCTTCTGGTGGCCCAGGCCGGGGGAAGGACCCGGTACGCCCTCCTGAAGCACAAAAGCCGTCAGGAGGACCTGGGGGCCCTCTGGGAGGCAGTTTTGAAGCCCCTGGGGGCTCGAGGGGGTGGCGCTTTAGTCAAACTGGGCTCGCTCAGCGCACCGCCGCACGTGGCCTTGGAAGCCTTCCGCAGCCACGTGGCCCCCATGGGGTAGGCTATAGCCTATGGACCGCGCCGAACTGTTGGATCGGCTTGCCCAGGAGACCTTTGACCTGCTGGTGGTGGGTGGAGGGGCCAGCGGGGCCGGGGTGGCTCTTGAAGCGGCCTTGCGGGGCCTTCGGGTGGCCCTGGTGGAGCGCTACGACTTTGCCGAAGGCACCTCGAGCCGCAGCACCAAGCTTATCCACGGAGGGGTGCGGTATTTGGAGCTTGCGGTGAAGACCCGGGACCCGGTGCAGCTCAACCTGGTGCGGGACGCCCTTCGGGAGCGGGCCATCCTGCTTCGGCTGGCCCCCCATCTGGCGCGCCCCCTGTGGCTGCTCACCCCGCTTTACCGGCCCCTCGAGCTGCCCTACTACTACCTAGGCCTCAAGCTGTACGACCTCTTGGCTGGCAAGGCCCGCCTGGCTCCGGCACGGCTGACCCCTAGGCGGGAGGCCCTGGAGCTTTTTCCCGCCCTCAACCCGGTGGGACTCAAAGGGGCGGTGGCCTACCAGGATGGTCAGTTCGACGACGCCCGGTACAACCTGGAGCTGGCCCTCACCGCCCTGGCCCACGGGGCGGTGGTGCTCAACCACGCGCGGGTGACCGGGCTTGTCAAGGTTGGCGGACGGCTCGCCGGAGCGGTGGTGCAGGACCGCCTCGGGGGGCGGGAGGTGGAGGTCATGGCCCGCGGGGTGGTCAACGCCACCGGGCCCTTCGCCGATGCCCTGAGGCGGATGGACGACCCCGAGGCTCCCCCCATCATCGCCCCGAGTTCCGGGGTGCACCTGGTGCTGGACGGAAAGTACACTCCCCCGCAGACCGGCCTGCTGGTGCCCAGGACCGAGGACGGGCGGGTGCTCTTCGTGCTACCCTGGCGGGGTGCAACCCTGGTGGGCACCACCGACAACCCCTCGGCGCTCCACGACCATCCCCCGGTGAGCGAGGAGGAGGTGGGCTACATCCTGCGCCAGGTACGCCCCTACCTGGGCGAGATACCCCGCTCGGCGGTGCGTGCGGCCTGGTCGGGTTTGCGGCCGCTGGTGGCCCGGGGGGCCGCCGATACCGCCCGGCTGGCCCGCGACCACCTGATAGAGGAGCGCCCCTCGGGCCTCATCAGCCTGGTTGGGGGTAAGTGGACCACCTACCGCAAGATGGCCCAGGACCTGGTGGATTACGCGGTAGGCCGGTTGGGGCTCCAGGCGGGGCCTTCCCGGAGCGCGGAGACCCCTTTGGTGGGCGGGCAGGGGTTTGACCCGGAGGGCGCCCGAAGGCTTGAGGAGATAGGTCTTCCTCCCCAGGTGGCCCAGCACCTGCACCAGGCCTACGGGGCCCGGGCCCCCCAGGTGGCCCAGCTCGCCCTGGAGGGCTACGGGGCGCCCCTGGTGGAGGGCTGGCCTTACCTGGAGGCTGAGGTGGTCTACGCAGCCCGCTTTGAGATGGCCCAGACCCCTCTGGACGTTCTGGCCCGCCGCACCCGGCTGGCTTTCCTGGATACCCAGGCTGCCCTGGCCGCCTTGGCACGGGTAGGGGAGCTTCTGGGGAAGGAGCTGGGGTGGACCCAGGAGGAGCGGCAGCGGCGGATGGAGGAGGGGAGGGACCAGCTTTTGACCGCGCTGTAGGGGCTCAGAGCCCCGCCAGCAGGTCTAGGGGTTCCTTTGGGAAGGCCCCGCGGAGCCCTCCCAGGGCGAAGCACTCCTCCTCCAAAAGCCCCGGCCAGTCCTCCAGAATCCGCTCGAAGCCCTCCTCTGGCCCGATTTGGGAGCGGTGGGCCAGGAGCGCTGCCCGGATGGTCTGGGCGTGGGGCCGCACGTCCACCCGCACCGCGATGGAATCGGAGGATACCCCATAGCGGTCGGGGTCAAAGCGGGTCCGGGCCACCCGCTCCCTGGGTCGCACTGGGAAGAACAGGCGCCGGGGGGGCTCGTCCATCCGGTTGCCGGCTCGCCAGAAGGCCCCCAGGGTGGCCCGGTGGAGGTGGATGTGGTCTGGGTGGCCGTAGTAGCCCTTCGGGTCAAAGCCGATGACCACATGGGGCCGGAGCCGCACGATCTGCTCCAGCACCGCTTCCTCCACCTCCTCCAGGCTTTGGTGGATGAGGCCCCGGGGGTTGGCCTGGGCCACCTCGAGCGGATACCCCGAGTCCTGATAGCCCAAAAAGATGGGCGGCTTCAGGCCCAAAACCTGGCAGGCGGCCTCCAGTTCAGCCTGCCGCAGCCGTCCCCGGGCCTCCCCCTTGGGGTAGCGGCCAGGGTCTATGTCCGGGTGGCGGATCTCCCCCTGCTCCCCCCGGGTGGCGCAGACCAGGTAGACCGAGTGGCCCATGGAGGCGCACCAGGCCAGGGTACCCCCGCAGAAGAACGACTCGTCGTCGGGGTGGGCGAAGACGGCCAGAAGGCGCACGGGTTCCTATCCGGTTCCCACACCGCGGGGGAGACCCATCAGCTCCATGGCTGCCTCCTCCGGGCTCAACTCCCCCCGGGCCACCCGGGCGATTAGGGCCTGGCCCTCCTGGGTCTTGCGGCGGCCCCACTCCTGGATCACGCTCTCCACCTCAAACCGCGCCCGCTCGAGCCGGTCGGCCTCGAGCAGGCCGTGCGCAAGCAGGTGCTGGTGATGAGCCTCTATGGCCTCAAACAGCTCGGGGATGCCTTCGGCCTTGGGGGCCACCGCGGTGAGCACCGGTGGCTTCCAGCCCCCCGGGCGAGGAGCGGCCAGCTCCAGGGTGGTTTTGAGTTCCTGTACGATGCGCTCTCCTCCGGGTAGGTCAAACTTGTTGACCACAAAGACATCCGCGATCTCCATCACTCCGGCCTTGAAGGCCTGCACCGCATCCCCTGCTGCAGGGGTGAGCACCAGTACCGTGGTGTCGGCTACCCTGGCGATATCTACCTCGCTTTGCCCCACCCCTACAGTTTCCACGAAGATGCGGTCAAAGCCGAAGGCCTCGAGCAGGGTCAGGGTGGCCACGGTGGCCCCAGCCAGCCCGCCCAGTGCCCCCCGGCTGGCCAGGGAGCGGATGTAGACCATGGGGTCTTGGTGGTGGCGCATCATGCGGATACGGTCGCCCAGGATGGCCCCGCCGGTGAAGGGGCTGCTGGGGTCCACCGCCAGCACCGCAACCCGCTCACCCCGCTTGCGGGCCTCCTCGATGAGCCGGTCGGTGAGGCTGCTCTTGCCGGCCCCAGGGCTTCCGGTGAGGCCCACCACCCGGGCCCTGCCCTGGCCCCGGAGCCGCCGCAGCAAGGCCTGCCCTTCGGGGTAGCCGGCCTCTACCAGGGTGATGGCCCGGGCCAGTGCGCGGGCGTCTTGGGCCAGAAAGCGCTCGTAGAGGCTCATAGGAGGGCGATGCAGGCCACCTCAACCCTCACGTTGCGGGGCAGGCGGGCCACCTGCACCGTGGCGCGGGCAGGGTAGGGCTCGCGCACGTACTGGGCGTAGACTTGGTTGAAGGCCGGGAAGTCGTCCATATCGGCCAGGTAGCAGGTGGTTTGCACCACCTTCTCCCAGGAGCTCCCGGCCGCCTCCAGCACCGCGGCCAGGTTGCGCATCACCTGGTGGGTCTGGGCCTCCACGCCGCCCTCAACCAGCTCCCCCGAGGGGGTAAGCGGTATCTGGCCGGAGCAAAAGACCATCCCCCCCGCCACGATAGCCTGGCTGTAGGGGCCGATGGCCTGAGGGGCCTTGGGGGTCTGTACGGGTTTCACCATGCCTAAAGCTTATACCAGAGGAGCCCTTAGGGCTTGGGCACCCGGTCCACAAAGGCGTTGGTGTAGGTTTTTTTGAGGTCAATCTGCGACCGGGCCACCGCCTCATCGAAGCCGGAGAGCACCACCAGAGGACGCAAGGGGGCGCTGTCGCTGAAACGGCCTGTTTTGGAGAACATCTCTGTGGAGTTCCTGAGCACCTGCAGGTAGAGTTCCCGGTCGCCCAAGAAGTACTCCTCGGGGAGTACCCGGGCGATCTCCTCAGCGCTTTTGCCCTGCATCCAGCGCAGGCCCCGGACCATCGCGTTGACCAGTTTTTGGGCGGTCTCGGGGTTGCGCTCGAGCCATCCCCGGGTGGTGTAGAGCACCGCCGCAGGGTACTCCCCGCCGAAGACCGCCCGGGCCCCCTGGGCCGTGCGGGTATCGGCCAGCACCCGGATCAGACCGCGCCGCTGGAGCAGGGTGATGGCCGGGTCCACGTTGACGATGGCGTCAATTTGGCGCCGCTCCACCGCCGCTACCGCTTGGGCGCCGGTGCCCACCCCGATCACCGCCACGTCGGTGGGCCGGAGACCGGCCTTGATGAGCCAGTGGTTGAGGTAGAAGTTGGTGGATGAGCCGGGTGCGGTCACCCCCACCCGCATGCCCTTGAGGTCGGCGATGCCCTGAACTCTCTCTAGGTCGGTTCGCACGCCCAGCACCACCCCAGGGTAGCGCCCCACCTCCACGAAGGCCGTGATGTCGCGGCCCTGGGCCTGCATCTGGATGGTGTGGTCGTAAAAGCCCATCACCACGTCGGCGGAGCCGCCGTTGAGGGCGGCCAGGGCCCGCGAGCCCGCCTGCAGGTCCTGGATCACCACCTCCAGGCCTTCCTGCTGGAAGTAGCCGAGCCGCTCCACCAACGTAAGCGGCAGGTAGACCACCGCGGTCTTCCCCCCCACTGCCAAAACCACCCGCCGCTGCTGGGCGAAGGCCATCCCCAGAAGAAGCACCAACCCGAAGACCAGTAGCAGGATTTTCCTCATCGCGTCCTCCTACACTTGGTTTTCGACCGCCTGGGGCCGCCAGCGCAGTAGCCTAGCCTCTACCCGGCTCACCAGGTGGTCGAGTACCAGCACAAAGGCCATCAGCACCGCGATTCCGGCAAAGACGCCGGTGGTGTCGAAGACCCCTTCGGCCTGCTGGATAACATAGCCAAGCCCCGCGGCTGAACCCAGGTACTCGCCGATCACCGCACCAATCACCGCAAAGCCGATGGAGGTGCGCAGCGAGCTGAAAATCCAGCTCGCCGCCGAGGGCAGGTAGACGTGCCGGAGTAGCCTGCTCCCGTCGGCACCCAACATCCGGGCGTTGGCCAGCACCACTGGGTTAACCTCCCGCACCCCCTGGTAGGTGTTGAAGAAGGCCACGAAGAAGACCAGGGTGATGCCCAGGGCGATCATCTTGAGCATCCCCAGGCCAAACCAGATGGTGAAGATGGGGGCCAGCAGAACCCGGGGAATGGAGTTGAGCGCCTTGATGTAGGGGTCCAGCACCGCCGCCACCGGGGGGGAGAGGGCCAGCCAGAGCCCCATCGCCACCCCGAGCAAGGTGCCGATGGCGAAGGCCAGGAGCATTTCCACCGAGGTCACCCAAAGGTGCCGGTAAATCTCGCCCTCGCTGAACCACTTGACAATCCGGGCGGCAATCTCGCTGGGCTGGGCAAAGTAGAGCTTGTCCAGGCGGCCGGTGCGGGCCCCCCACTCCCAAAGCCCCAGGAAGGCCAGCAGGATACCGAGCTGCCATAAGCGCACCCTAGCCTTGTTGGGCATAACTCTTCTGCACCTCCCCCCGCAACAGCGACCAGATCTCCTGGTGGATGCTCAAAAACTCCTCCGTGAGCCGGACCTCTGCCACATCGCGGGGCCGCCGCAGTGGGATGTGGAAGCTCCCGATGGGCCGGCTGGCCGGGCCTGCCGAGAGCACCACCACCCGGTCGGCCAGGGCGATGGCCTCCTCGAGGTCGTGGGTGATGAAGATGACCGACTTGCGGTCCTCCTGCCATAGGTCCAGAAGCAGGTTCTCCATCAGGTGGCGGGTCTGCACGTCCAGCGCCGAGAAGGGTTCGTCCATCAGCAACAGCCGGGGGTTGGTGATGAGCACCTGGGCCAGCCCGACCCGCTTTTTCATTCCGCCGGAGAGCTGGTGCGGGTAGCGGTCGCTGAAGCGGGCCAGCCCGACCCGCTCGAGCCAGGGCCTGGCGCGCTCACGGGCCTCTCTAAGCGGGACCCCGCGGAACACCAGGCCCATGGCGATGTTGTCCAGGGCTGTCTTCCAGGGCAGCAGGGCGTCCTGCTGGAACAGGTAGCCGGCCCTCCGATTGGGCCCCTCTACCGGCTCACCCATGGTGTAGACCTCGCCGGCAGAAGGGGGCAGGAGCCCGGCCACCACGTTCAGGATGGTGCTCTTCCCGCAACCCGTGGGCCCCACCAGGGCCAGGAACTCCCCTTCCGCCACCTCGAGGTCTACCCCCTGCACCGCCGTGTAATCGCCAAAGCGCACGGTCAGGCCCCGGAGCTCCACAGCTGTTTTGACCCTCGGTTCAACCATAAGGCGCCCCTTCCCTATCCTCCAGGCCAAATTCCCGCAGCACGCTTGCGGTGTGGGCGCCCAGCGGCGGGCCTGCCCAGGCGACAGCCCCCGGGGTATCCGACAGCTTCGGCACCACCCCCTGCATGACCAGCCGGCCCAGCGGGGTGTCCACCTCCAGCAGGGTTCCCCGCTCGCGGAAGTGAGGGTCTTGGACCACCTCCCGGGCGCTGTTGACCGGTCCTGCGGGGACCCCGTGCTCGGCCAGGAGCCGGTCCAGCTCCTCCAGGCTCAGGCTGCGCGTCCACTCGGCGATGAGCTGGTCCAGCAGGGTTTGGTGCTCCCCGCGGGCCTCGTGGGTGGCGAAGCGGGGGTCTTGGGCCAGCTCGGGGCGGCCCATGGCCTGGCACAGCCGGGCAAAGGGGCCGTCGGCGTTGGCCCCAATCTGGATGTAGCGGCCCTCCCGGGTGGGGTAGAGGTTGGAGGGGGCCACCCCCGGCAGGATGTTTCCGGTGCGCTCGCGCACCACCCCCAGGGCGCTGTACTCGGTGAGCACGCTCTCCAAAACCGCCACCACTGCGTCCGTGAGGCCCACGTCCACAATCTGCCCCCGCCCGGTCTGCTCCCGTGCCCGCAGCGCGGCCAGCACGCCGAAGGCGGTGAACAGCCCGGCTAGGGTGTCACCGATGGAGAGGCCTACCCGGGGTGGGGGTCGGTCGGGAAAGCCGGTGAGGTAGCGCAGCCCCCCCATGGCCTCGGCCACGCTGCCGAAGCCCGCGCGGTCCCGGTAGGGGCCGCTCTGCCCGAAGCCCGAGACCCGGGCCACGATGAGCCGGGGGTTGTCTGCCATCAGCTCCTCTGGCTTTAGCCCGAGCCGTTCCAGCACCCCAGGCCGGAAGTTTTCCAAAAGCACGTCCACCCGCCGGGCCAGCTCCCGGGCCAGCCGGCGGCCCCGCTCGGTGCGCAGGTCAAGCACCACGCTCTTCTTGTTGCGCCCAATAACCGGCCACCAAAGGGACTCCCCCTCCTTGAGCCGCACCCCCCAGCGGCGCATCGCGTCGCCCTCCGGGGGTTCTACCTTGATTACCTCTGCGCCGTGGTCGGCGAGGAGCTGTCCGGCGAAGGGACCGGCAATAAAGCTGCCTAGCTCGAGCACCCGTACTCCATCAAGCGCGCCCATACCCAAGGTGGTTCCGCTGCACGCAAGAGTTTCCCCAGAGTATAAGGTTGGGTTGGGGCTTGGGCAAGCTTTATCCAGGGAGGAACCGCTTGTTGCCGTTGGGTTGCCGGTCTGTGCCCTTCCGGCAGGCGACCTTTTGTGGCACCAGGCCCTGCCGGGATGCGGACGCCCTGGGGACGTCGGCCCCGCCGGAGCAGGACTCCCTTTGCCTTGCCCCTAGAGCGGGGGCGCAAGGAGGAACCTGGCAAAGCGGTTTCCGGAGGGTATGGCCCCCCAACCTCCCCGCACCCCCCAAGGGGGTGGGGGAGGGACGGGTCAGTACCCCTGGGTGGCGCGCTGGGCGATAGGGGTGTGGGTAGAGAGGGCCACCTGGGGGGGTTCAACCTCGAGGCCTAAGTGGGCCAGAGGGGCGTTGGACTCGAGGTCGGCCGCCATGATCAGGTAGTCCAGCTCGCTCAGAGTCCAAAGGTGTACCCCTGCTGGGAGGGCAAGATCCTGCGGCGCTTCCGAAAGCAGGATCAGGATGAGCCTTTCGTTGGGGCGGGGTCCGGCCGCCAGGACGGCCCGGGCTTTTGAGAGGGAGGTGTGTGCCTCGATCCGGTAGTGTACCCCGCTTGGTGAGCGGGCCAGGATGCAGTCCTGCCC
Organism: Meiothermus sp.; assembly: GCF_025060375.1. GTDB lineage: Bacteria > Deinococcota > Deinococci > Deinococcales > Thermaceae > Meiothermus. The sequence continues at coordinate 27,593 of NZ_JANXCG010000094.1, forward strand.
GGACGCGGGGGCGGCTACCCAGTGGGGGCAGCGGTTGAGCAGGCCGGCTACGTAGCGCAGAAGACCCTTTTGGAGGCGGCCGGGTTCGTTGGGCATACGTGCCCCCATGCTTTCCCACCGAGATGGGTCGGAGGTGAAAATCCCCCTCATCTTTTCTTTAGGGTTTTCCACAGGGGGCTGTGGATAACTCTGTGGATAACCCCAGGGCTCCTGTGGATAAGTCTGTGGGCAACCTGAGGGTTTCCCGGAGGTGCGGCCGGGAATTGCCCTTTGAGTAGGTGGGTTGTGGTTGGGGGGGGCGTGAAACAGTTGCGCGCCTGAGGCCCTTATGGTAGGGCTGCCCCATCCAGGGATTTGACCCAGAAGACCATGGGTTTGGGTGTCTCTTGTGCCTCCCCCAGGTCTTTCCAGGGGAAGTAGGCCCGCAGGTCAGGCCGCCTGGTATACCCCCGCCGGCTCCAGAACCCGTCCAGCGGAACGTAGCCTGCGGGCTTGAGGGGGTGCTCAGGGGGGCGCTCTACGGCGCAGAAGGTCACCTGGGCATAGCCCAGTTCCCGGGCCCGGGCCTCGCGCTGTCGGAAGAACTCCGCTCCCAACCCACGCCTCCGGTAGGCCGGTTCCAGCACGGACTCGCCAAAGTAGTACCAATTGCTGGGCTCGAGCCCGGCGCGCAGGAAGGGTTCTTGAAACTCAGGCTCGGCCTCAGCCAGGGGCAGCGCGGTGGAAGCGCCAACCACCCGCTCGCCATCCCGCACCAGCACCAGGGTGCCTTCCGGCAGGGAGGAAAACTTAGCCAGATAGCGCGCCTCGTACTCGAGGCTGCCCTCGTACAGGTAGGGCCACTCGCGGAAGACCAGGATGCGTAGCCGCGCCAACTCAGGGATAAAGGGCTCTATCTCAGCCCCCACCAGCACATCCACCTGAATCCCCATGGCCCCCAGCTTACCCCAAGGACCCTGCGGGGGCCCAACACCTATTCGGGGCTCGGTTTGTGAGAGTCCCTTTTTACCAAGCCTCATCTTGGCTGGAGAGACTAAACCCATGCGTGCGCTGTGGCTGACGTTGGGCCTGCTCTGGGGGTTTCCTGCCCTGGCCCAGACCGCCGAGTCCGACGCTGAACCGGGTCGGATCTGCAACCCGCCCCCCCTCAACCGGCCGGCCCCCCGCCCTGGGGCCGAGCGGCAGGAGGAGCGCTGGGCCCAGTACTGGAAAAGGCTCCAGGACTACCTTCAGCGCCTGCCCAAGGAGCCCGACACGCGCCTTCCGATGCCGGTGCAGGGCGTTCGGGTGCGGCAGGTGACCGACACCTTTGGAGCCCCCCGGGCCGGTTGGCGCGTTCACGAGGGCCAGGATATCTTCGCGCCCCGCGGCACTCCGGTCTACTCCGCGACCCACGGGTTTGTCTGGCGAATCGGCCACGGTCAGCGGGGAGGGCTTTACGTCTTCGTGGTGGGGCCAGGGGGCCGGCGCTACTACTACGCCCATCTCGACCGCTACGCCCCAGGCTTGAAGGAGGGTCAGCGGGTCACGCCCCAGACCCTGCTTGGCTATGTAGGCAACACCGGCAACGCCCGCACCACCCCACCCCATTTGCACTTTGGGGTCTACTCAGGCAGCCGCCGTACCTGCGACTACCGGGTGATCAACCCCCTGCCCCTTATGGTGGATCGGGACTGGAAGGCGCTGATCAGCCCCGCCCGAAACCGTTAGCTCCAGGGGTATGCTGGAAGTATGCCCACCGACCTGAACTTTCCCACCCATGCCTACCTGAATGGCCGCTGGCACTCTACCCCCCGCACTTTCCCGGTGCGCAGCCCCTACAGCGGCGAAGTGCTGGCCGAGGTTTCCGACTGCGGTGAGGAGGAGGCCCGCCTGGCCGCCGATGCCGCGGTGGTGGCCTTCAGGGAATGGAAAAAGCGTACCGGCTTCGAGCGGGGGCGCATCCTGCGCAAGTGGAATGACCTGCTGGTGGCCCACCAGGAAGAGCTAGGCCGCCTGACCGCTTTAGAGATGGGCAAGCCCATCACCGAGGCTAAGGGAGAGGTGCTGTACGCGGCTAGCTTTGTGGAGTGGTGCGCTGAGGAGGCCCCTCGGGTCAACGGTGAGCTCATCCACTCGCGCTTTCCCCACAAACGCCCAATGGCCCTGTACGAGCCGGTGGGGCCGGTGTACGCGGTGACCCCTTGGAACTTTCCCACCAGCATGGTCACCCGCAAGGCCGCTCCGGCCCTAGCTGTGGGGTGCAGCGTAATTGTCAAACCTGCCGAGCAGACCCCGCTTTGTGCCCTGTACCTGGCCAAGCTCTGGGAGGAGGCGGGGGGGCCGCCCGGAACCCTTCAGGTGCTGCCTGCCTCCGACCCGGTGCCGGTTTCGAGGGTCCTGATGGAGGATATGCGCATCCGCAAAATCACCTTCACCGGCTCTACCCCGGTGGGCAAAATCCTCTACCGGCAGGCCGCCGATACCCTAAAGCGCATTTCCCTGGAGCTGGGGGGCAACGCTCCCTTTATCATCTTTGAGGACGCTGACCTGGAGAAGGCCGTGGAGTTCACCCTCCTCTCCAAGTACCGCAACACCGGTCAGACCTGTATCACCACCAACCGCATTTACGTGCACCGACGCCTCGAGGCCGACTACGCCCAGGCCCTGGCGGAGGCGGTAGCAAACCTCAAGGTGGGCGACCCGCTGGAGCCCAGTACCCAGATTGGCCCCCTGGTGGACAAGCAGGGCCTAGATAAGGTGGTGGCCCATGTGGAGGACGCCCTCGCCAAAGGGGCCAGGCTGGCTACAGGAGGGCGGTCCTTGGGGGGCCTTCTCTACGCGCCTACTGTCTTGACTGGAGTCCAACCCGGCATGCGCATCTTGGAGGAGGAGACCTTTGGCCCAGTGGCGCCCATCATGCCCTTTGAAGACGAGGAGCAGGCCATTGCCTGGGCCAACAACACCGACTACGGATTGGCTGCCTACATATGGACGAGGGACCTGGGCCGGGCCTTCAGGGTGGCAGAGGCCCTCGAGTACGGCATCGTGGGGGTCAACGACCCCGTGCCCAGTGCGATGGGCTCCAACCTACCCTTTGGGGGCTACAAGAACTCCGGCCTGGGCCGCGAGGGAGGACGCTGGGGCTTGGAGGAGTTCCTGGAGACCAAGCTCGTGTCGTTGGCTCTGCCTTAGGTTTGGGCGGCTGGTCAAGACCCCGCGTTGGTGGGCCGCGTAGAAAGTGATGGGAGACCTTGCTTTCTTGCTAAGACTCCTGGTATTCTCTAACGCTGAACGCGCAGGTATCCGGAGGCGGTGATGAGACCCTGGCTTGCAGCCTTGTTCCTGGCGCTGGGTGCCTTGGCGGCAACCCAGGGGCAGGTGGCCCCTGACTTTCGCCTGCGCGACCTCTCGGGCAAGGTCTACACCCTAGCCAGCTTCAGGGGAAAGCCGGTGGTCATCACCTTTTGGGCCAGTTGGTGCCCCATCTGCCGGGCCGAGTTCCCCAAGCTGCACGCCTTGGCCCAGGAGTACAAGGTACCCTTCGTGGTCATCAGCCGGGAGCCCCGCGACACCGAGCAGGTGGTGCGGGAATACATGAAGAGCTACCCTGCCTTCCTTCCGCTGGTGGCCCTGCCCGGAGGGGACAATCCCCCAGCGGTGGCCAACCGCTACCGGGTGTTGGGGCAGCCCTGGACGTTCGTGTTGGACAGGGAGGGTAGGGTGGTCAACCTGTATGCGGGTAAGGTAGAGGTGGAGTCCCTCAGGGACGATCTGGCGCTGGCCGGGTACGAGTAACCTGGGGTCGTCCGTCCCTACCCTAGAGAGGAGGGGGCTATGGTTCCCAACATCGGAAGCACGGAACGGCTGGTTCGTTACATCCTGGCTGTGGTCTTCCTGCTCATCGCCTTTTTTGGCAGCAGCGGTGGATGGGCCTGGGTGTTTGGGATTCTAGGGGTGGTTTTGCTGGTTACCGCCAGCCTCAACTTCTGCCCTCTGTGGGCCCTGCTCAAGATCAACACCCGCGGTAAGGCCACCTGAAACCGGCTGCCTGGGGTCTGGAGAATCGGGCGGCTACCTCTACCGCCGCCCCTCCCCTTGGGTCAAGCGGCGGTGGATCTGCCGGGTAAGCCACCAGACCCCCAGCACCACGCCCGGGATGGCCAGCCCCGCGGCCAGCTCAGGGGAGAGGGGCAGGCCTGCCTTTTCACCTGCCTTGAAGAGGTAGTACAGCAGGCCTACCACATAGTAAGAGATGGCCGCAACGGAGAGGCCTTCTACCGTGCGCTGGAGCTGGTACTGCAGCTCCTGGCCGCGACGAAGCTTGTTCAGCAGTTCCTGGCTCTGGGTTTCCAGGGCGATGTCCACGCGGGTACGCAGGAGCGCCCCGGCCCTTTCAATGCGCTGGGAGAGGGCTGCAAGCCGGGCAGCGGTGGACTCCACGGTGGCCATGGCCGGGCTGAAGCGGCGCTGCAGGAACTCCCCGATGGTCTGGGTGCCGGGGATGGGGGTCTCGCGCAGTTCGGCTAGGCGGGCCTTGACCAGGGCGTGGTAGGCCGCGGTGGCGCTGAAGCGGTAGCTGTGCTCGGCAATGGCGTGCTCGACGCGGGCTGCCAGGGCTTCGAGTTCATCCAGCAGCTCGGCGTCCGGCTTGGTTTCGTCGCGGATGCGGGCGGTAATCTGGGCCAGAGCCTGCTCGGAGTCGAAGAGCATGGGGTGCAGGGCCCGCGCTACCGGAAAGCCCAGCAGGGCCATCATCCGGTAGGACTCGATTTCCAACAGCCGGGCGGCAACGCGCCCTGCGCGGGCCTCGCTGGTGCCCGGAGGGGCTACCACCACGATGCGCTCGAACCCGTTTGGGCTCAGGCGAAAGTCGGTGACGGCGCAGCTGTGCCCACCCCGGCCCATCACCGAGGCCACCACCGGCCCCCCACCGAACCAGGGCCGGGCGATCTCCAGGGCCTCCTCCACTGCACCGTGCAACATGATAAGCTTCACCGCTGAGAGGGTGCGACCCGGGATGCCCCGAAGCCAGGCCGGGTCCACGATCAGGTGTTCCAACAGGTCGGCCTCGGGGCTGGGCTCGAGGCTTGGCATGCCCTGCACCAGGGTATAGGTGCTGAACTCGGTGTGCCGCTCCCAGCGCAACGAACCTCCAGGGAGGCGCAGGCGCAGGTAGGTGCCCGCGAGCTGGTCGAGCTCGAGCTCCCCCAGGCCCGAAAGGCGGCGGAGGTGCTCGAGCTCCACCTCCCGGCTCACCTCCTCGTGCCGCACCGCTACCTGTAGTACCAAGGCGGGTAGGCGGATGTGCGGGGTGGGGCGGGCGTGTAGTTCGTTGTGGAGCTGGAAGCGCAGAGGGTCGTTGGGCGGGAGCACGCCTGCCCCTTGGTAAGGTTCTGCAAGGCGTACCATTCTCCTCCCATTATGCCCTGGCCTCGCCTGGGGAGGTTGCGGCCCTCTTTAGGGTGGCTGCCCCGTGCGCAATGCCCGTTGGGGCCTGCGCCATCCCCTGTGGGTTCTCGGTTGCGCTGAGGGTGGTTTTCATGTGTCTCCTTTCACAAAGTCAGCCTTGGGGCCAGTGTAGGGGAGGTAAAGAGGGCCATCAAGCCTGATTCCGGCTTTTTATATAAAAATCTCTTATCAATAAGTGAGTCTGTCTCGAAGAGTGAATTATTGGAGCTGCCCCTCGCTGCAAAAGCGCCTCTGCCTCGGCTCATCTCCCTCCTGCCCCCCTCACTGACCGGGTAGGGTTGCTTTGGTAGCCTTGGGTGATGTTCGACGGCTTCCAGCGGATGGACATTCAGACCTCCCAGGTGCGCATCCATCTGGTCAAAGGTGGGGAAGGCCCCCCCCTCCTGCTGCTTCACGGCTATCCTCAGACCCACGCCATGTGGCACAGGCTGGCCCCCGCGCTGGCCGAGCACTTCACTGTGGTGGCCCCAGACCTGCGCGGCTATGGCGACAGCGAGAAGCCGCCGGGCGACCCGGACCACCAGAACTACAGCAAGCGCCAGATGGCCCAGGACCAGGTTGAGGTTATGCAGGCCCTGGGGTTTGAGCGGTTTTCGGTGGTGGGCCACGACCGGGGTGGACGGGTGGGTCACCGCATGGCCCTCGATTACCCCGAGCGGGTGCTGAAGCTGGCGGTGTTGGACATCGCTCCCACCCCCTACGTCTTCGCCCACTTGAGCCGTGAACTGGCCTTGGCCTACTACCACTGGTTTTTCCTAGCCCAGCCCAAGGGCTTCCCCGAGCGCCTGATTGGCTTTGACCCCGTTGGGTTTTTGCACCGGAAGCTGGGCGGCTGGGGGACGGGCCTCTCGGCCTTTGCCCCCGAGGCCCTGGCTGAATACGAGCGCTGTTTCCGCGACCCCGCCACCATCCACGCCACCTGCGAGGACTATCGCGCAGCTGCCAGCATAGACCTACAGCACCACGCTGCCGACGCAGAGAGAATACGCTGCCCTCTGCTGGTGCTGTGGGGCCGAAAGGGCGTGGTGCACCGCACCTGCGACCCCATTGCGGCCTGGCGGGAGTACGCCTGGGACGTGCGGGGGGAGGCCGTGGAGGCAGGCCACTTCCTGTGCGAGGAAAACCCCGCCGAGACCCTCAGGGCCCTGCTCGATTTCCTGCGCTGAAGGGCCTTGACCCACAGGCGGCGCGGGGAAGAAAATCCCTTCGTGGAACGGGTTGCGCGGGCCATGCTCCTCGAGCGGGTAGGCCACCCCCTGCGCCTAGGGGAGCTGAGGTTGCCAGAGCCCCAGGGCCGCCAGGTGCTGTTGCGGGTGCGGGCCTGCGGGGTTTGCCGCACCGATCTGCACATCTACGAGGGCGACCTGCCCCATCCCAAGCTGCCCTTGGTGCTGGGGCACGAGGTTGTGGGCGAGGTAGTGGCCCTGGGCCCGGAGGCCAGCCGCTTCCGGCTGGGCCAGCGGGTGGGGGTGCCCTGGTTGGGCTACACCTGTGGCCGCTGCCGCTACTGCCTGAGGGGCCAGGAGAACCTCTGTGAAGAGGCCCGCTTCACCGGCTACACCCTGGACGGGGGCTACGCCGAGTACACCCTGGCCCACGAGGACTACTGCTTTGCGCTGCCGCCGGGATTGGACGACCTGGAGGCGGCCCCCCTGCTCTGTGCGGGCCTGATCGGCTACCGGGCCTACCGGCTGGCCGGGGCGGGGGTGGAGCGGCTGGGGCTTTATGGCTTTGGGGCTGCCGCCCACCTCATTGCCCAGGTTGCCGTATTTCAGGGGAAAAAGGTCTACGCCTTCACCCGGCCCGGCGACACCCAGGCCCAGCAGCTCGCCCTGCGGCTGGGAGCGGTTTGGGCCGGGGGCTCCGACCAGAAGCCCCCCGAGCCGCTGGACGCGGCCCTCATCTTCGCCCCGGTGGGGGCCCTGGTGCCCCAGGCCCTCCAGGCCGTCGACAAAGGTGGGGTGGTGGTCTGCGGAGGCATCCACATGAGCGAGATACCGGCCTTCCCCTACCGCCTGCTTTGGGAGGAGCGAGCGGTGCGCTCGGTGGCCAACCTGACCCGTCGGGACGGCGAGGAGTTCTTGGCGCTGGCCGCTCAGGCCAAGGTAAGGCCCCAGGTGCAGCCGTTTGCCCTCGAGGAGGCCGACTTGGCCCTGCATGCCCTGCGCGAGGGGCGGGTGCACGGGGCGGCGGTGCTCCGGGTGGGCGGGGGGTGAAGGGGGAGTTGAGGCCCAGCAGACCCAAGCACCGCTGCTAGAGCATGCCCTCCAGAACAGGGACTGGCTCCCGCGCGGTTTAGCCGCTCAGCCCAGCCACTTTTCCATGAAAATCAGCTCGTCGCGGCGATAGCCCAGCCGCTCGAAGAAGTCCTGGGCCCCGGTGTACGAGGGCTCCACCAGCAGATTCAGCTTCAAGCAGCCCTTGGCCCTCAGGCGGGCCTCGAGCTCCTCCATCATCCGCTTGCCCCAGCCCTGCCCCTGACCGAAGGGGTGGATGGCCATGTGGTAGAGCCAGCCCCGCCGCCCGTCGTAGCCCGCGAGCAGCGCTCCTAGAATCTGACCGTCTTCCTCCACCACCAAGAACAGGTCGGGGTCGCGCTCGAGCTTTCGCTTTATCCCTTCAAAGCTGTCCGAAGGATTGAGCTCCAACCCTGCGGCTTGCCACAGGGCCAGCACGCTCGAGTAGTCTTCCAAGCGGAACTCGCGGATGGGCATGATGCACCAGCCTAGCGCAAACCCAGCCCTGGGGAAAGGGCCGTAGACTTCCCCTGGAGGACACCGTGCTCACGGCCCGGCCTCCGCCTTCACACCGGTCCTCCTGAAAAGCTCTGGAGAGGGGGATGGCTGGTATGAGGAAGAAGCCCGTAGGGCGGGCTGTGCCAGGATACGGGCGCAGTCTTCACCACGAGCACGGGGGGCCCGCATCTTGAACCGGGACATGGTGGCCATCATCAGG